>NZ_JAMYLL010000056.1:0-31887 GCF_040318045.1 Mesorhizobium sp. M1338
AACCGAACAAGCGCGCCTTAAATTGGCCAAGGCCTATCCAAAGCCAACGGCCAAAGAGTCATAATCCCTGTGCAGAGGTACTAGTTCGACTTCCGACTTCCGAGCGATGCCGCCCCAGTTCGCTTGGGCTCGTCTGCCGACCTCAGCGTAGACACCACCGACAGGCTTCATGAAGTCAATCACCGTTCGCGATTGTTGATGTAAACATGGGCCTGTCTTTCGGAGAGGATAAGCCAATCTTGGTAAGCGGCAGGATCAGGCGCAAGTGCTTCGGTCGTCCGCGCCATGGCATTTTTCGCTTCGTGGAAATTCGTGTACCACCCGGCACCCACCGCAGCCGACATGCCTGCACCGAGTGCCGATGCCTCGTTCGAGAGGCTGCGATGGACAGGAAGCCCTGTCGCATCTGAAACCATCTTTCGCCACAGCAGACTCGAAGCACCACCGCCGATCACGAAGATGCGCGCGGCCGCAAGCCCCTTGGCCCTCATCTGCTGCAAGCTCCTTGCAAATTCGAGCGTGATCGCCTCGAGTGATGCGCGATAGAGATGACCCATTCCATGATCCGGCCCGAAGCCCGTGAAACTCGCCCGCGCATTTTCATCCCAGTAGGGATCCATACATCCCATCAGGTACGGGCAAACCATTAGCCCGTCAGAGCCGACGGGCAGGCGCATAGCCTCCGCCTCCAGTCGTTGGAAAACCGCCGCATCCGCGCGTCCACCAGCGAAATTATCGAGCAGCCAATTCACGAAAAAAGCACCGCCGCGCTGTACGCTCTCCAAGATATAACCGTCGCCGGTAGGCGATACCAGCGTCCGCCAATGCCCGCTCAATTCCGGCGTCGCCGACCAGACGCCACCCACAACCGCCGTTCCGAGATTGAGATAGACCGTTCCCGGTTCGATCGCGCCGACGCCAAGGGCGGCGCAGTGACCATCTCCGCCGGCGGCAAAGATCGGCGTGCCCGGTCTCAACCCGGTCTCTGCAGCGGCTTCCTGCGAGACGGCGCCGATTTGGGAGGCCGGCGGATTGAGCGATGGAAACTTGGCCTCATCGATCATCAGATGATCGAGTATTTTCGTCGACCAGGTTTTGCTGACGATATCGAAAATGCCGAACGGATCGGCGCTGGTCCATGTCGCCTGAGGCGCGCCGCACAGGCGCATCGTCAGATAGTCATGTACGGACAGAATATGAGTGGCCTTATCAAGCAGATCTGGTTGGTGAGTACGCATCCAGCGCAGGCGATAGACGCAGGGAAGGACATCGACCGGCTTGCCTGATATGGCATGTAAAGTCTCTGCGCCCAGTTCGTTTGCAAGGATTGCAGGCATGTCCCGAGCGCGCCGGTCGAGCCAGACCGTGGCGGGAGCCAACGGACGCCCCTGGTCGTCCAGCAGCGCCATTGTCTCGCGCTGATTAGAAATCGCCACGCCATCGATGCGGTCCGGTGCGATAGTATCGGTCACGGCCTTCAACGCAGTGATAGCCGCGCTCCACCACTCGTTTGGATCCTGTTCGGCGCGATAGGCGTCGGGGCTTGACAGCGTGTGCGGCGAACGACCCTCGAAACAGGGCTGCCCGTCTTTCGACCAGGCAATAGCTTTCACCGATTGCGTCGATGAATCGATCCCAATGACATACCGTTCCTCTGACTGCATGAAAGCGGCTCCTCTCCGAAAAAGCGATCCGCCTCGGGACGAGCCGGTGCGACGCAGTTGGGTTCCCCTCCACATGCAGCGGCTGTCCGGCCCCCGCTTGTGATGGTCAAACCGCCAGCAAGGCCTCTCCCGTGGCCATGTCGGTGACGAAGTGCGTCGAGTAGCCACCTTCAAGCGTCGCACTAATGGCCTCGATCTTGCCGCTTCCACCCGCTACGCAAATCCTGTTGGGCGTCTGGATCAGCTCTTCCAGCGCGATTCCAACCATTCGCTCGTCGTGATCCCCGCCCACGGCACGACCATGCGCGTCAATGAAGCGACCGATGATGACCGCGACGGCGCCATTTTCGACATAAGCGTCGATTTCAGCCTGACTTGCGATCCCGGACGCACGGACGGTGCTATTCGGGCCGACATCGCCGACGCCGAACAGGATGCGATTAGTCGAGTGTATGAGATCGAACTGTTTCTTCAACACCGGTTCGTCTAGCAGCATCGCCCTGAGTTCCCTGGTCGACAAAATAGCTGGGGCAAGAAGGTTTACGCAACGCGCGCCGATCCGGCTCGACAGGAGCGAGGTGCACAATTCGGGCGAAAAATCCGGTTCGCCCGTCGAACTTCCCGAGACCTGGACCACGGTAAGATTTGGGACCGGTTCCGGAAGGGAAATCTGGTCCGCGACCGAAAGCACGGTGCGTCCCCAAGCCACCCCGATCACGTCTCCCGTCGCCACCTGTTCGGCCAGAACCCGTGCTCCGGCATTTCCCAACCTGCGCACGAGATCGCGATCTCCGGTCGAGGGGATGACCAGCGCGCCTTGAAGGCCGAATTTTTCCATCAGGCCACGCGCGATCCGGGTGCGGCCGCTCGCATGCGTGTTAATGCGGATCGACACGATGCCACGTTCCCGCGCCTCCTGCAGATAGTTGACGATGGTTGCGCGCGAGACATTCAGCGTCGTGGCGACTTCGCCCTGGGTCATCTCGTCGGCGTAGTAGAGCCAAGCCGCCCAAGTGACGGCGTCGTCGAATTCCGTGGGCAGGGTGACACCTGCGTCCTGCATCTTTTTCCTCGAATTTTCTTGTTGTTCGATCCCATCAGGCGGCATCGGATGGCAAATGTCAACATGCTCTGTCATGTGTATTGACAAGTGTCACACCGTGGTGTCATTTGCCAACATCTGAAAAAACGGACTTCGGGAATGGAAACGGCAAGGAACCAGGGCAGCGTGGCAAACGCTCCCGAGGGCGGTTGGAACGCCCTTATCGATGACGTGGTGGGAGGACGCTGGGTCAATCCGGAGTCCGGAAAGCGTGCTGTCGCGCCCTATGAGTCGATTGTCATTGCGGAAAGTCTGGAAGGGCGCGAAGCCGAACTGGTAGCAGACCTCGCGCTCGGCGGGAGCCACACCGTGGTTGCCGATCATGCGACCTGGGAGGCAATGGGCGCACGTGTCGCGGGTGCACTCGAAAAGCTCGGTCCAGTCAAAACCATCCTCCTCGATCATCCGCATGCCGACATGGCCAATGTGGCGCAGTTGACCGAAAAGCTGAACGGTGCCGAGGGCGTAGTCGCGGTCGGGTCGGGCACGATCAACGACTTGGTCAAATATGTTACCGGCCTCGACAACCGCCGCTATTGCATCTTCGGCACCGCCGCCTCGATGAACGGTTATACGTCAACGACGGCGTCTATCACGCTAGCAAGCGGGCTCAAGGTCTCGCTACCGTCGCATGCGCCGGCTGGTTTTTTCGTCGATCTTGGCGTCGCGGCATCCGCGCCGACCTATCTGTCCGCTGCGGGCTTTGCCGACTGCCTTGTTCGTTCGGTGGCGCAGGTCGACTGGTGGCTCTCGCACCGCTTGTTCGGAACAGTCTATTCAAACCTTCCCTATGTTATCCAGGAGCGGGACGAGATCGAGCTCAACCGGCGCGCCGAAGGCATCGGCAGCGGCGATGTCGCAGCTAATGGCTATCTCTATCGCGTGCTGACGCTCTGCGGACTTGGTGTGTCGTTTACCGGGATGTCCAACCACGGCTCGATGGGCGAGCATCAGATTTCGCATTACATCGATTGTTTCGCCGGAGCCGAGCATCCCGGCACCCTGCACGGCCAGCAGGTGGGCGTCGGGGTACTGACCATGGCCCGGCTGCAGCGCCAATTCCTGGAAAACGCCACGCCACCGGTGATGAAGGCAACCAGGATCGACGTCGGCGATATGGCGCGTCGCATGGGTGCTGACATTGCAAGACAATGTTATACTGAGATTCAGCCCAAGATTTTCAGCGACAGGGCAATTGGCGCGCTCAACGACAAGATCGCCGATCTCTGGCCGGTCCTGCGCGAGGAATTGAAGGCCTTCGTCATCCCAGTCGATGAAATGACCCGGCTACTGACGGCGGCGGGTGGGCCGACGACGGCCAGGGAACTCGGTGTGCCGCCCCACTTCTATCGCGAGGCGGTTATCCATTGCCGCGAGATGCGCAATCGCTACTCCTTCCTCGACATTGCCGCCGATGCCGGCATTCTTGAGGATTTTGTTGGCGGGGAGGTTTGAGGCCATGCGCTCGATCTCCGAAATGCCAGTCGAGGATGCAGGCAGGATTAGCACTCTGTTTGCGGATATTGACGACACACTGACCAATGACGGCCGGCTGCCGGCCTGCGCCTATGAAGCGCTGGAGCGGCTTCAGGCTGCGGGGGTTGCCGTCGCGCCGATCACCGGCCGTCCGGCCGGCTGGTGCGACATGATCGCCCGGATGTGGCCGGTTTCCGGTGTCGTCGGCGAGAATGGCGCCTTCTATTTCTCCTATCATCAGGACAGCCGGCGGATGCGCCGGGTCTTTGCGATCAATGACGACCAGCGCGCCAGTGATCGCAAAAAACTTGAAGCGGTACGGGCGCGCATTCTGGCCGAAGTGCCGGGTACGGCGATCTCTGCCGATCAGCCCTATCGCGAGGCTGATCTTGCCATCGATTTCTGCGAGGACGTCCCCCCGCTGTCCGCCAGCGAGGTGGAGCGCATCAAACGGATCTTCGAGGAGGAGGGCGCGGTCGCCAAGGTTTCGTCGATCCACGTCAATGGCTGGTACGGCGCCTATGACAAGCTGACCATGACGCGGCGGTTTGCCGCCGATGTGCTGGGGTTGGATATCGACGGCCACAAGGACAAAGTCGTGTTCGTCGGTGACAGCCCCAATGACGCGCCGATGTTCCATTTTTTCCCCAATGCCTGCGGCGTTGCCAATGTGTTGCGATTTCGCGGGCGGATCGACTCGGAGCCCGCCTATGTGACGTTGCATGAGGGTGGGCATGGATTTGTCGAAGTCGCCAACCGCATTCTCGATGCGCGCAAGGGGAGGGTTGCGGCATGACGGCTCCCCTCTACGATCTCGCAATCGTTGGCGGCGGCATCAATGGCGCGGGCATTGCCCGCGATGCGGCCGGTCGCGGCCTGAGCGTCTTTCTCTGCGAGAAATCGGATCTCGGCTCGGCGACCTCCTCGGCCTCGACCAAGCTTATTCACGGTGGGCTGCGCTATCTGGAACATTACAAGTTCAAGCTGGTGCGCCATGCGCTGAGCGAGCGGGAAGTGTTGTGGCGGATCGCGCCGCATATCATCTGGCCGCTGCGCTTCGTGCTGCCGCATCGCAAGGGCCTTCGGCCAGCCTGGCTGCTGCGGCTTGGCCTGTTCCTCTACGATCACCTCGGCGGACGACAAAAACTGCCGGGCACGAAAACGCTGCGATTGTCGCGCCATCCGGCCGGTGCATCCCTGCGGGATGTCTCCTCGGTTGGGTTCGAATATTCCGACTGCTGGGTGCAGGACAATCGCCTGGTGGTGCTCAATGCTCGCGATGCCGAAACCTATGGCGCCGACATCCGCACGCGTACCCGCTGCATCCGGGCTCTGCGGGAAAAAGGGCTCTGGCATGTGAGTGTCGAGGACGTGGAAACGGGCGTGGTCGAGACCATCCGTGCGCGGGCGCTCGTCAATGCCGCCGGTCCGTGGGTGGATCAGGTTCTGGCAACAGCGATTGGCCGAAACGCGGCCGGATCTATCCGGCTCGTCAAGGGCTCGCATATCGTCGTGCCTTTCCTTTATGACCATGACCGCTGCTACATCTTCCAGAATCCCGACGGGCGTATTTTCTTCGCCATCCCCTATGAGGAAGACTTCACGCTAATTGGGACGACGGACGTCGACTACAAGGGCGAACCGGAAGAAGTCCGCATATCGGATGACGAGGTCGATTATCTCTGCAAGGCAGCGTCCTCTTATTTCAAGCGCGCTGTGACGCCGGCCGATGTCGTCTGGACCTATTCCGGTGTCCGTCCCCTTTATGACGACCGTGCTGCCACTGCGCAGGAGACGACGCGCGACTATGTGCTGAAAGTCGATGGCGCCGATAATGAAGCTCCGCTTCTGAGCGTCTTCGGCGGCAAGATCACCACCTATCGCTGCCTTGCCGAGGATGCGTTGCGCGTGCTGGCGGGACGTTTCCCGCAATGGACGTACAAGGCGGGATGGACCGGGCGACAGCGTTTGCCAGGCGGTGATTTTCCGGCGGACGGGGCGGACCGGCTCGCACAGGACCTGAGCCTCGAATACACCTTTCTCGACAAGCGCGCCGCCCGCCGCCTTGTCAGGCATTACGGGATCGAAGCCAGAGATATTCTCGCCGGTTCGCGGGTCAGGGCCGATCTGGGCCGCACCTTCGGTCCCGATCTAACCGAGGCGGAAGTCCGTTTCCTGATGCAGCGCGAATTTGCGCGGACCGCAGAGGACGCGGTTTTTCGCCGGACCAAGGCCGGCATCCGCATGCGCAAGGACCAGATCGCCGAACTGGACGTATGGATGGCCGAGGAGCGCTCCGCACGCAAGGCGGACCGCAAGGGGATTGCTGTGGCGCGATAGGACGCGCCGCTGGCCGAACGAAGGACATGAGCCGGGTTGTGCCGGAGAGGACGAGAAACAGGTTCGAGGCCCGAACCCGCAGAGGAGCGGGTACAGGCCAGGAGAAGGCCGAAGCGCCGGTTTGAGGCGCATAGGCCGGCATCCGCCCTTGGGAGGAGCACGGAATGTCCGTCACACAGGTGAGGCGTTTAGCGATTTCAGATTCGCCCTGGCCGTGGCTGTTGCCGCTCGTCAGCCTGCTGGTCGTGTTCACCATCTACCCGTTGATCTACAATATCTGGCTGAGCTTCCATGAATTCGTGCCGAAACAGCGCGCGTTGAAATTCGTCGGTATGGCGAATTGGATTCAGCTTTGGAACGACACGCGTTTCTGGAGCGCGCTTGGCGTCACCTTCCTCTATTTCTTCATCGCGCTGGTGTTCGAAATCATCCTCGGCATGGCGATCGCGATGCTGCTCGATGCCGAACTGCCGGGCTTCGGCGTGCTGCGCGCTACCCTGTCGATGACGTTGGTCATCCCGCCTGCCATCGCCGGAATGATGTTCCTGCTGATGGAGGATCCGCAATTCGGGCTCTTGCCCTATCTGCTAAACACGATGGGCCTTCTCGACAAGTCAACGCCTATTCTCGCGACCTCATCCTTGGCCTTGGCCGGTGTGCTCGTTGCGGAAATCTGGCAGTGGACGCCCTTCATGGTGCTCATCTTCATGGCTGGCCTTCGCTCGCTGCCGGCCGAGCCCTATGAAGCAGCGATGATCGATGGCGCCTCGTCCTTCCAGATGTTCCGCCGGCTGACGCTGCCGATGATGTCGAAGGTGATCGCAGTCGCGGTGCTGCTGCGCGGCATCGATCTCTTCCGGGTGTTCGACTACGTCTTCGTCATGACCTCGGGCGGCCCGGGAACGGCCACCTATACTGTCAGCCTTTATGCCTGGCAACAGACGTTCTCGTTCCTGAAATGGGGTTATGGCGCGACGCTGAGCCTCGTCAGCCTGGCAATGGTGATGATCATGGCCAACGTCTTCATCAAAGTCTTCAAGGTGAGGTGGTAACATGCACCAGAGCGCTGGCACCCGAACATTGCGCACGATCACCGGCTGGCTCGTCGTTGGAGCCTTCTTCTTCCCAATCTACTTCTGGACGTCGGTCGCCTTTCGCAACGCCAAGGACATTTTCAACTGGCCGCCGAAATTTTTCGTCTTCGAACCGACGCTCAAGAATTTCGAGCAGGTGTTTGGCATTTCGCTCGGCTTCGGTTTCGGCAGGCAGGAAACGGTCAATCCCGGCGGCGGCAATTTCTACATGGCGCCCCGACTTTGGGATTCGATCGTTGTCGCCTCGATGTCGACCGTCCTTGCCATCGTCGTCGCCACCCTGGCCGCCTACTCGCTGTCGCGCATGAATTTTCGCGGACGCCACGAGTTCGTTAACTGGGTGTTGTCAACCCGCATGATGCCGCCGGTCGCCGTCGCCATCCCGATGTTCTTCATCTTCAAGCAGTTCAGCCTGCTCGATACGTATATCGGCGTTATCCTGATCCACGGCCTGATGAACCTGCCGCTGGCGGTGCTGCTCTTGAAGAGCTTCTTCGACGATATTCCGTCCGAGATCGACGAGAGCGCACTGCTCGACGGCGCGTCGCGTTGGACGATTTTCCGGCGCATCGTCCTGCCGATGGCCAAGGGCGGCATCGCGGCGACAGCGGTTCTCTGCTTCATCTTCAGCTGGACGGAATTCCTGTTCGTGCTGACGCTGACGCAGACCGGCCTGAAGACCGTGCCGGTAGTGTCGTCGACCTTCGTGACATCGATCGGAACGGCCTGGGGCAATATGGCGGCGCTGGGTGCAGCGGCCATCGTGCCAGCCTTTATCGTGATCCTGCTGGTCCAGCGCCATCTGGTGCGCGGCCTGACGATGGGGTCGCTGAAACAGTAATTCGGCGCGCAGGGCGCTTGAATATTCGGCCGGCAATTCTGTCGTCCGTTTAAAAGTGGAGGAGAAGAGGATGAAGGACAGTATCAGAAAGAACTATCTCGCGTCGATCACGGACAGGTTCATCAAAGGTCAAATGGGCCGCCGCGACTTCCTGATGGCCGCCGGAAAGCTGGGCCTGGGTGCAGGTGCGCTCGGCATGGGAATGGGACGCGGGCCGTTCGGGGGGCTCTCGCAGGCCAATGCACAGGAAGCGCTGCAGCCGTCGCCGGAAGTGATCAAGTGGCTGCAGGACGTCGGCAAGCCTTTTGCCGGCACCACGCTCAAACTCGCTACGGAATCGACGCCACCGTCAAACGCCATCAACTCGCAGCTGAAGAAGTACTTCGAGGAAGCGACCGGCATCAAGGTCGAGATCGAGGTTCTTCCGCTGGAGCAGGTTCTGCAGAAGCTGACACTCGACGTGGCCTCATCGCTCGGCACCTACGACCTCTACTATATCGACCAGAGCTGGGCGGCCTCCTTCAGCCAGGACGTTTTCGATCCGCGCGAGCAGATCGAGGCCAAGCCCGATCTGGCCATGCCGAACTACAACATCGATGATTTCCTGCCGGCGCTGGTCGACGGCATCGCCAAATACAAAGACCGCTGGGTCGGCGTCCCCTACGATATCCCGATCTTCATCATGATCTATCGCAAGGATATCTACGAGAAGCTAGGCCTCAAGGCGCCGGCGACACTTGAAGAGCTGTACACCAACTCCAAGACCATCACCGACGAAATGGGCCCGAACGTCTACGGCACCAGCGGCCAGATGAAATCCGGCCATTACAGCCTGGAATGCGACTGGACGGCGTGGCTCTGGGGCCATGGTGGCTCGATCTTCGGACCGGACGGCAAGTTCACCGGTAACGACGAAAAGGGCGTCGCGGCGCTGGACTACTGGACGAAGCTCAAGGCAACGATGCCTCCTGGCGTCGATGGCTGGACCTGGGACGGCCAGGGCCAGTCGGTGGCACAGGGTGTTGCGGCGTCCATGCTATCGTGGGGCGAGTTCTTCCCCTATTTCGACGACCCGACCCAGACCAAGGTTTCGGGCCTCTGCGAAGTTGCGGTACCGCCGCAGCCGATCGCGCTCCGCACCGTCAAGGAAACCGGTTACGGCGAAATCCCCGGCGTCGGCCATCAGGGCGGGTCGTCGCTTGCCGTGTCAAAATACTCCAAGAGTCCGGATGCGGCGTGGGTGTTCATGCAGTGGGCGACCTGCGCCGACACGCAGGCCCTGGTCACCACGCTCGGTGGCGGCACGGGTCCGACCCGCGCCAGCGTCTATGACGATCCGCGCGTGCTCGGCAACGCCCGCGTCGGTGCCGGTACGACCCGGCACCTGCCGGTCGTGCGCGAGACAATCGCCAAGTATATGGGCTCCGAGCCGGATCTGCCGGAATGGGCTCAGCTTTCCACCGATACGATCCCCGTCGGCCTCGGCAAGTATTTCGCCGGCAGCTACGGCTCGCCGAAGGAGGCCCTCGACGACATCGCTGCGCAGGTTGGCAAAGTGATGAAGGGTTGATTGGACGGGCGGCGGTTTCCGCTGCCGTCAACGAACCGGTTCCCGAGTTGCGATGTCCTCTGGCCCTCGCCAGTGGCAACGCTTCTCGGGGATCGACTACCCAGAACAGTGCGGAAGGCTGAAACATGGCGGACAAGCCGCTGATTGCAATTACAGGCGCGAGCTCTGGCATCGGCGAGGCGACGGCGCGGGCTTTTTCGGCAGCCGGTCACCCGGTGCTGCTGATGGCGCGCCGTCTCGACCGGCTGCAGGCGCTCGGACTGCCGAACGCCGTGCTGAAACAGGTCGATGTGCGTGATCGCGCCGCACTGGCTGCAGCCGTTGCCGATGCCGAAGCGCAATTCGGACCGGTGGATATGATGTTCGCCAATGCCGGCCTCGCCCGTCTCGGCGACATCGCCAAGCAGCCACCCGAAGAGTGGGACGAGATGATCGACATCAACACCAAGGGCGTGATGAATTCCGTCCATGCGGTGATGAAAGGCATGATCGCACATCGCCACGGCACCCTGATGATGATGAGTTCGATTGCAGGCCGCAAGTCCTATCCGGACCACACGGTCTATTGCGGCACCAAGTATTTCGTCCATGCGGTCTCGGAAAGCCTCCGCGAATATCTGGCGCCGCACGATGTGCGCGTCATCGTCCTGTCGCCCGGCATTATTGACACGGAAGTGCTGGATCATGTGAAGGACGAGAATACGCTGGCCAGCTACAAGGCCAACAAGGAGGCGATCGGCGGCGGCATTTCCGCCGATATCGTCGCGGAGCTGATCCTCAATGCCTACAATCTTCCGCAGAAGGCGATCGTGCAGGAAATCGTCATCACCCCGACCCGGCAGAGATACTGACACTACATCCGGCGATCCGGCTGTAGTGAACAATGAAAATTGAAAGACGCGTGGAGAAGAAGTTCATGGCAACCGTAGAGTATCAGCGCATCGGCAAATCTTTCAGTGCCTTCAATATCATGCGGGATATCTCGTTTTTGATCGAGGATCACCAGTTCGTCGTTCTGCTCGGGCCGTCCGGCTGTGGGAAGACCACCCTGTTGCGCATGACCGCAGGCCTGGAGAGCGTCACCTATGGGGATCTGCTGATCTCCGGCCGCCGCGTCAACGATGTGCATCCGCGCGACCGCGACATCGCCATGGTGTTCCAGAACTATGCGCTCTATCCGACCATGAAGGTCTACGAGAACATTGCGTTTAGCCTGGAAGTGGCAAAACGGCCGCCGACCGAAATCAAGAGGCGTGTCGAACACGCCGCAGAGATCCTCAATCTCACGCCCTATCTGCAGCGGTATCCGAAGGAGCTTTCGGGCGGCCAGCGCCAGCGTGTCGCCATGGGGCGGGCGATGGTGCGCGAAGCGGCGGTGTTCCTGTTCGACGAGCCGCTTTCCAACCTCGACGCCAAGCTGCGTGCGCATATGCGCACCGAAATCCGCCAGCTTCACAACAGGCTGAAGACGACCACGATCTATGTGACCCATGACCAGATAGAGGCCATGACCATGGCCGACAAAATCGTCGTGATGCGGGCCGGCAAGATCGAGCAGATCGGCACGCCGGACGATGTCTACGACAGGCCCGCGAGCAAGTATGTCGCCGACTTCATCGGCTCGTCAGCGATCAACTTCCTGACCGGCGTCGTCGTCGCCGATCAGGGTGCGCTGGCTGCCGAAACCAAGGCGGGCCTCATTCGGCTCGCACCATCCGTAAAGGTGTTTACCGGCCAGCGGGTTATCTGCGGCGTCCGTCCGACCGATGTCACGGTCGATCCGCAGGGATCCATTGTCGCGCGCTCGCTGCTGATCGAGCGCATGGGGCATGAGGCGCAACTCTGCTGCGAGGGTCCGGAAGGTCAGTTCCTGGCGATCGTCGACAAGTCGGCCCATTTCGACACGCATGCGGATGTCCGTTTTTCGATCGCGCCCGAAAAGGTGCATGTCTTCGACGCCGCCACGGAAAACCGGGTCTGACACTGAACCCATTGGATATTCGGTTTTTGCAACCCGGTTCGCGAGGATGCGGGAAGAGAGGAAATAGTGATGAAATCGAGATGGAACGACAGCGAGCTTGGATCCGTGGTCGAGGCTTATGTCGGAAAGGGCGTAAACCGCGATCTGGCGATTCGGACCTATACGACGCGCCTGCTCGGGCAAGACCCGGAACTGGTGCTGCACGGCGGCGGCAATACGTCGGTTAAGGCGGCGTTTACCGATCGGGACGGCGCCTCGGTCGATGTGCTTTGCGTCAAGGGCAGCGGCTGGGATATGGGCACGATCGAGCCACAGGGCTTGCCGGCCGTTCGGCTAGAGCCCCTGAAGGCCATGGTCGGTTTCGACGAATTGAGCGATGACGAGATGGTGATGCTGCAGCGGCGGCTCCTGATGGACCCGAACGCACCGAACCCGTCCGTCGAAGCCATCCTGCATGCATTGCTCCCTTTCAAGCATATCGACCACACCCATGCCAATGCGATCGTCTCCCTGACGAACCAGCCGCATGGCGAAGACCTCATCCGCGACCTGTTCCCCAAGTCGATCATCGTTCCCTATGTCATGCCTGGCTTCCTCTTGGCCAAGGCGTGCGATGCGGCCTTCCGCGCCAATCCCCGGGGCGATGGCATGATCCTTCTCAAGCATGGTATTTTCACTTGGTCTGACGATCCACGCGCAGCCTATGAGGACATGATCGACAAGATCGACCAGGCTGAACGGAGGTTGGCAAAAGGCCGGCCCAGGCCCTTTACGCCCGTCGAACTGCCCGTGGAGATGGCCACGGTGGCGGAGATCGCGCCGATCCTGCGCGGTGCCATCGCCATCGACACCGGCGTCGAGGGAGCACCCAAGCGTCTCATCCTCGAACACCGGACCAGTGAAAAGGTGCTCGACTTTTGCAACGCCGAGACGGTGGCGGGCCTCGTCAAACGCGGCAATGCGACACCCGAACACGTCATCCATATCAAGCGCTTCGGCATCGCCTTGCCTGCGCCTATCTCGGGGCTTCTGAGCGAATGGGCGGAGGTGGTCCGTGACGCGGTCGCGGTCTACCAAGCGGAGTACCGCGCCTATTTCGAGCGCAACAATGCCCGTGTCGGCGGCGGAAAGACGATGCTCGATCCGATGCCGCGCGTCTTCTATGTCGCCGGGATCGGCCTGTTTGCAGCTGGCGCCACGCGCAAGAACGCGCTTGTCGGCGCCGATGTGGCCGAAGCAACGATTGACGTGATTACCAAGGCCGAGGGTATCGAATCGTTCGAGGCTTTACCCGAAGCCGATCTTTTCGATATTGAATACTGGTCGCTGGAGCAGGTCAAACTGACCAAGCAGGTGGAAAAGCCCCTGACCCGGCAGGTGGCGGTGGTAACCGGTTCCGCTGGCGGGCTTGGTCTGGCCATCGCCGAAGCGCTTCGTTCCGAGGGCGCCGAGGTTGCGCTGATCGACATTGCCGAAGACGCCGTGGCACGCCAGGCCAAGCGGCTGGGCGGGCTCGGCGTCGCCTGCGACGTTACCGATCCCGCCGCAGTGGACGCCGCCATCGCCGAAGTGGCAGGCTATTTTGGCGGGGTGGACATCCTGATCTCCAATGCCGGCGCGGCGTTTCAGGGCCGGCTGCTCGATGTGCCGGAGGATACCTTCCGGAAGGCATTCGAACTGAATTTCTGGGCCCATCATTATATGGCTCGTGCCGCCGTGCAGGTGATGGAAAAGCAGAAGACCGGTGGCGCGATCGTCTTCAATGTGTCGAAACAGGCCGTGAATCCCGGGGCGGATTTCGGCCCCTACGGCACGTCGAAGGCGGCGCTGATGGCGCTGATGCGTCAATACGCGATCGAGCACGGCGCATCCGGCATCACGTCGAATGCAGTCAACGCCGACAGGATCCGTACCGGATTGATGACAGACGAGATGGTCAGCGAGAGAAGCCGCGCGCGCGGCCTGACACCGGAGGCCTATATGCGTGGCAACCTCGTCGGCCGCGAGGTAACGGGTTCCGACGTTGCGGCTGCCTTCGTGCATCTCGCCAAGGCTCGGGCCAGCACCGGCGCCGTGATCACGGTGGACGGCGGCAATGTCGCAGCGATGATGCGCTAGCGGCTGCGCCTCCTAATTGAAACGACATGAGGAGGTCATCTTGGCAAAAATCGTCGTACTCGGTGCCGGTGTGATGGGTACAGCCCTATGCGTCCCCGCTGCCGAGAACAACCACACGGTGCTGCTCGTCGGTACGCCGCTCGACAGCGACATCGTGACTGCCATGCGGCAACCGGGCGGGGTTCATCCCAAACTTGACTACGCGCTATCTGACAACGTGGAGGCGATCCCTTTCGACGGGCTACGGTCTCACCACCTCAGCGACGCCGATTTCATTATTGTCGGAGTGAGCAGCCCCGGGATCGCCTGGGTGACCGACATCCTCAACCGGCTTATGACAGCACCCCGTCCGGTGGCCTTAGTGACAAAGGGGCTCGACCCGGCAGGTTCTACCGTGTCGACCTATGCCCAAACGCTTCCGTTCCGTATTCCCATGATGAGCGCCTTCATCGGCATCGGCGGACCGTGTATCGCCCGCGAACTTGCCAACCGTCTGCCGACCGCCAGCATTTACGCCTGTCAGGATATTTCGACCGCCGAACGGTTCGCGGCGATCATGGAAACGGACTATTACCGTTTGGCGGTGACAGCCGACGTCACGGGCGTCGAAGCCTGCGCCGCACTCAAGAATTTCTTTGCGATCGGTGTCAGCGCCATGCAGACGCGATATCCCGATCAAAAACGTGCGGACGGTCAGTCCAAAAACCCCACGGCTGCAGCCTTCACCCAGGCCAGTTTGGAAATGGCAAGGCTTTGCGAGAGACTGGGCGGCCATGCCGCGACAGCATTCGGGCTTGCCGGCCTCGGCGATCTGCATGTCACGGTCGGCGGAGGGCGCAACAGCCGCCTCGGCCATGGGCTCGGAACCGGCCGCAGCGTCCTTGATGTCTTGTCCAGCGACTTGTTTGGCGAAACGGTCGAAGGCGTGGATACTGCGCGGGTTCTGGCGACAATGGCGCTGGAGAAACCCAGCATCGACGGCGAAGCGAGCCCTTATTTCCCGCTTGCGTCTGCCATTATGGATGCCGTTCTTCAGCAGAAACCCTTCTCGTTGGATTTTTCATGCCTCGTTGTTCAGTAGCCACCGGCTCAAATCGACAAGGGAGAGGGGTTTTCCCGGAAGACAACCGAAGCGCGCGACAATAAAGTCGTCGCTGTTATAGCGTCAGGCGCGCAGCCCCGGTGCCTGCACGCGGCCGCTTTCCACCTCTAGCCGGATAATGTCCGTTCCAAAGTACTGACGCCAAGTTCCTCAGACGTCTTTGCCAGCGCATTGGCAAATTTGGAGCAGCCCCCGGTCTCGTTCTTTGGGGTGAGGAGGCGACAATCCTTTCCCGGACATGTGCCAGCGCGGGCTCCGACCTGATGCACCCATCGCGGTCAAGCGCTTCGTAGGGAATTCCATCAGCAGCAAGCGCCTTCACATCTTTTGCCGAGGCGTCGAGCTGTTGCTTGGTCCGGAAGAGCTGCTGAGTTCCCTGCGTTCTCCCATCGTATTCGATGCCCGTCTCTGCACGAAGGCTTGCGAGCGAAACGCGGCTGTAATCGGCAAGGCGCAACATCCGGCTTTTGTTGATCGCGTACCGTTCCGAATTGCAGTTGGCGAGCATCCTAGTCAGCCAGGACAGCATGGCCGTGTCTAGTTTCGGGCGAAGGATGAGAGGAGCATGCTTCATGAACAGCCACTTCATCGCCTTTAACGGTATGCCAGGGGCAGCCCAAGGGGAACAGTAGCCGAAGGAAATTTCACCGGCGTTGGCGAAGCTCGTCTCAAGCGCTGGCCCCTTTTGTCTGTCGATGACGATCACCTCGTGTCCCGCCTTTGCCAACTGGTAGGCGGATGTCACACCGACGATCCCGGCGCCCAGAACTGCCACTTTCATTTGAGACTGAGGTTGCTGGAGGGCTCACCCCATGCGTTCGGAGGCATAGGATCCGGGCGATGCCGGGAAGACCACCGCCTTGCTTCCGTTGATGAAAACGCGACCATGGATGTGAGCGTGGATCGCACGGGCGAGAACCTGGCTCTCAACATCGCGGCCAAGGCTCACGTAGTCTTCGGCACTTTGTGCGTGCGTGACCCGCACAATGTCCTGCTCGATAATCGGACCCTCGTCCAGGTCCGCTGTCACATAATGTGAAGTCGCGCCGATGAGCTTCACCCCGCGCTCGTAGGCTTGCTTGTAGGGATTTGCGCCCTTGAAGCTCGGCAGGAAGGAGTGATGGATGTTGATGATCCGCCCCGACATCTGTCGGCACATTTCATCTGAAAGCACCTGCATATAGCGGGCGAGAATAATGAGCTCAGCTCCGGATTCTTGCACGATGCGCATTTGCGCCGCCTCGGCCTCGGGCTTGTTTTCTTTTGTGACCTTGATGCAATGGAATGGGATGTCGTGGTTAACGACTACGCGCTGGTATTCCATATGGTTCGAGATAACCCCTACGATATCGATCGGAAGCGCTCCGATGCGCCATCTGTAGAGGAGATCGTTCAGGCAGTGGCCGAAGCGTGACACCATGAGGATCACCTTCTTTCTGACCGATTCGTCGAAGAACTCGGCGGTTGCCCCGAAGTTGCTGGCGATAGGATCGAAGCCCTGCTGAAGCTGATCGAGTGTCCGCGTCTCGTCGGGCTGAAAGCTCACGCGCATGAAATAGCGTCCGGTATCGCCATCGTCGAACTGTGCGCTATCAGAGATGTTGCATCCGCTTTCGGACAAGTAAGTCGCTATGGCAGCAGTGACACCCCGGATCGCGGGGCATGCGACGCGAAGCGCGAAGCGCTGTTTTGTGTCGGTCATTGGAAAGATCCTAGGTTTCTTGCTCAAGCCACTCGCTGACGACGAAAGGCGGTCAGCGTATTCGACAACAGGCAGGCGATGGTCATGGGGCCGACACCGCCGGGAACTGGCGTGATCGCACCGGCATGTCCGGCCTCTGCAAAGGCAACGTCGCCAACGATCCGCGACTTGCCATCCTCCTCAATCCTATTGATGCCGACGTCGATGACGACGGCGCCAGGCTTGATCCAGTCGCCGCGGACGAGACTGGGTCGTCCGGCTGCTGCGACGAGGACATCGGCCGAGCGGCAAATATCCGCGATGTTCTTGGTGTGCGAATGAACGATCGTCACTGTACAATTCGCGCTCAGCAACATCTGCGCCATCGGCTTGCCGACGATGTTCGATTTGCCGATGACGACTGCGTGGAGGCCAGCAAGGTCTGTGCCGAGCGCATCCTTGATAAGCATCATGCATCCGAGCGGCGTGCAGGGAGCAAGAGCGGGCTGTCCGGTCGCCAGCCGGCCTGCGTTCGAAACGTGGAAACCATCTACATCCTTGTCCGGATTGATCGCCTGGATGATAGCGTTTGGATCGAGATGTTTGGGCAACGGCAGCTGGACGAGGATTCCGTGGACTTCCGCAGCGACATTGAGGCGAGCGACAAGACGCATCAGCTCTTCCTGCGAAGTCTCTTCCGGCAACCGGTGCTCGAATGATTTCATTCCGACAGCCACTGTCTGGCGCTGCTTCGCAGCAACGTAAACAGCGCTTGCCGGATCAGATCCGACAAGCACGACGGCCAATCCAGGGATAGCCTCCGTTTGGCCCTTAAGGGCCGCGACATCGCTCTTGATTGTTTCCAGCAGGTTTGAGGCAAACTGTTTGCCATCGATGGTCGCAGCGCTGGTAAATCTATCCATTCCCATGTCGTATGCTCCAATGGATGAGGGCTCGGGTACTCATGAGCGGATGTAAAAAGCCATGCCGCACGAAGCGGTAGCGCGAGCGGCATGCTTGGGGGCCGGTGGAGTTACGTCAGCGCCCGTAAACCGGGAAGTTGCTGGTTAGTGCTGCGACCTTGGCTTTTGCACTTTCGACCACGTCATCTGCCTTGCCGACGGCTTCGGCATCGATGAGGTCTGCAATCACGTTGCCGAGTATGCGGAATTCCTCCTCTTTAAGCCCGCGCGTCGTCGCTGCCGATGTACCAAGGCGCATGCCGACCCACTCCGGAGGACGGGGGCTGTCGCCAGGGATAGGGTTTTTGTTGGATGTGATGTTCGCTCGGGCGAGTACGACCTCGACCTGCTTACCGATCAGCCCCTTGTTGGAGAGATCGAGAAGAACGATGTGCGTATCGGTCCCTCCAGACACGATGCGGATGCCGCGATCAGCAAGTGTTCCCGCCAGAACTTTGGCATTTGACGTCACCTGACGTGCATAAACCTTGAAATCGTCGCGCAAAGCTTCACCCAGGCAGATCGCTTTTGCTGCTAGGACATTGCTGTGCAAGGAGCCCTGAACGCCTGGGAAAACCGCTGCCTGCAGTTTCTTATACCAGTCCTCGTTATTCGTGAGGATCAGGCCACCGCGCGGACCGCGAAGGGTCTTGGTCGTCGTGCAAGTCACGATATCGGCATAGGGGAAAGGCGACGGGTGGACGCCCGCGGCAACCAGGCCTGCGATATGCGCCATGTCAACCATGAAATAGGCGCCAACCTTTTTGGCAATCTTCGACATGCGCTCGAAATTGAGTTCGCGCGGATAGGCCGAACCACCTGTGATGAGCAGCTTGGGGCGCACTTCTTCTGCGATCCGCGCCATCTCATCGAGATCAATGACCTCATTCTGCTGATTTACGCCATAGTTGCTGGCGTCGAACCAGCGGCCGGAGAGATTACCCTTCATACCGTGCGAGAGGTGACCGCCGGCAGCGAGGTCCAGCGAAAGAACCTTATCGCCGGGCTTCAGAAGCAGGAAGAACACGGCAAGATTGGCTTGGGTGCCCGAGTGCGGCTGAACGTTTGCGTAACCGCAGTTGAAAAGCTCCTTCGCGCGATCGATCGCAGCCTGCTCGACGACGTCTACGAACTCTCCGCCACCGTGGAAACGGTTGCCCGGATAGCCTTCGAGAGTCTTGTTCGTCATTTCGTGGCCTAGCGCGTCGAGGACGGCGCGGCTCACGATATTCTCGGATGCGATCAACTCGATCTGGTTTTGCTGCCGTGCGCGTTCTGCAGCAAGTGCATTCGCCACGAGAGGGTCGCGCTCCTCGACGTGAGTTGAAAAAAACGCCTTCGGCGAGTTGGCCATCGCTAGTCTCCACAGTCAGGATTTCCTGCTGCCGAACGTTAGTTTGAGCGATGATCCAGAAAAAGTTAATAATATTTGCATATATCTTCAGGGATGCTAATGATTGATCGTTAGGATCGAGGAGGACCAAGTGGACATCGGTCGCCTGCGCGCGTTGCGCGAATTGTCGATCCGCAAGACCATGGCGGCGGTGGCGGAAGCGCTCTACGTCTCCCCATCTGCGGTGTCACAACAGATTGCGCTTCTGGAAGACGAAGTGGGAATCAAGCTGATCGAGCGGCGCGGTCGTGGCGTCGTCATGACGGCCGCGGGCCAACAACTCGTGGAGCGAGCGGAGCGGATACTTCAGGAGATCGAATCGGCGCGTGCGGAAATCGCTGAATTGAAAACCGTAGTGTCCGGCGAAGTTCGCGTGGCGGCCTTCCCGTCGGTCGCTGCGGCTCTCATTCCAAGGGTCGTACACCGTCTGGTAGACATGCATCCGCGTTTGACAGTTCAGTTCGACGAAATGGAGCCGGCCGAGAGCGTCGCCGCGCTTCGAAGCTGGCAGACGGATGTGGCAATCATCGATGACCTCAACATCCCGACAGGCGCGCTGGACCCGAACATCGAAACCATTTTTCTGTTGGAAGACGTCTTCAACGTAATGGTATCGAAGCATCACCAGCTTTCGGAGCGCCCAACCGTCAACTTCAAGGAGCTCAAGAACGAAAGGTGGGCAATCGATACTGCCTCCGAAACCTACACACGAATGCTCGCCGATGCCTGTCAGGCAGCCGGCTTCAAACCAAACATCGTCGCACGCTGCAAGGGTTTCGAGGTCACGATTGCCATGATCCGACAGGGGTATGGCATTTCGATACTTCCTGGGCTTCGGGCCAGTCACGACCTCGAAGACGTATGGGTATGCAAAGTCGTTCCGGAAATCCGGCGCAAGATTTTCCTAGCGTTCCGAAAGGGAGAGAAACGAAGCCCGGCGTTGCAGATCTTCATAGACGAGATAACGCGCAAGCCGATTCTGTCATAAGCCGCCGCGAGGATTACCCCAAAGCAGCGGCAGCACGACCATTCGAACCTGTGCCGATCTCAGAGCCCTCGGCAAGAGCTTCCGCCTGCTGCAGGAAGTTCTTGAACTGCTCCTGCGGAACGAATGAACCGCCCGTGGTCCAAAGAATGTGGGTCGCACGAGACATCTTCGCCTGAAGGCCTCTCTCCCGCTGGAATCGGCGTCCAGCTTCATGTCGGACGATGAAATTCGGTCCAATCAGCGCCGCGGCCGCAGATGGCTCCAGCTTCTGACCCTGAGTTAACCATGCCGCACGTAGCAACCTGAACAGGTCGTCGTCGGCAACCGTGAAAATGCCTGCCAGCATTTCGCGCATCACTGTTGCCACGAATGACGACATTCGCGCGACCGCCATGCCATCAGCTTCGGTTCTGTTGGTCAGGCCGATATCATAGACCGAGACGAGTGCCTTGGACCCGGACATCATATGCGCAAGTGCGCATGGCGACTGGGTAGGCTCGACAAAGAAGGCGTGGACGTGGTCACCAAGAATGGCTTTTGCGCCGTAGGCCACGCCTCCGGGGGCCCCGCCTATACCGCAAGGCAGGTATAGAAATAGCGGATGATCCGCGTCGACCGGGATCCCCAGATCTGCAAGTTGCTCTGCTAGTTCACCCGCTGCGGCACTGTATCCCAGGAAGAGGTGACGCGACTGTTCATCATCGACGAAATAGATGGTTGGATCCGAGGCGGCTTTGTCCCGTGCGTTCTCCACCGCGGTTGTATAGTCAGCTTCGTGCTGAACGACTTCAACGCCAAGACGGCGAAGGCGCTCAACTTTCCAAGCCTTGGCATCCGACGACATGTGCACGGTCGCCTTGAAGCCCAGGGCGCGGGCGGCGATTCCGACACTCAGTCCGAGATTGCCAGTACTGCCGACGGCGAGGGTATAGGCTGAGAAGAGTGCCCGGGCTGGGTCGTCGGCCAGCTTCACAATGTCATCGTCGTCGGAGAGAAGTCCGGTCTTTCGGGCGAGCTCCTCGGCAAATAGGAAAACCTCATAGACACCTCCCCGCGCCTTGATGGAGCCAGCCACGGGGAGATGACTGTCAGCCTTGATGAGGGTGCGGCCGAACTCTCTCGATCTGTAGCCAAGGGCCTCATGCAATTCCTTGAGCTCAACAAGCTCAGATCGAATCCGTCCTGACGTCGCCTTAAGTTCGGGGAAGCACGCCGCCAGCAGGGGCGCCAATCGCGCCCAGTTTCTACAAGCATCGGTTACATCGTTGGGCGAAATCGGAAGCTCAGCGTCACCGATGGCTCCATTGCGATACAAGGGATTGAGCCAAAGGGTCGGCTTCGCGGCCAGAAGATCGGCGCGGGCGGGATCTGTGGGCAGCCGAACTTTCATATTGGAATCCTTGGATGTCGCTAGTGTTTCAAGACACGGGCCAGGAACGAGCGGGCTCGATCGTTTCTGGGGTTGTCGAAGAACTCGTCCGGTTCGCCGATCTCAAGGATACTGCCCTGATCAATATAAACGATGCGGTCGGCCACCTCCCGCGCAAACCCCATCTCGTGCGTCACGATCATCATCGTCATACCGTCGGCCGCCAGCTCCCGCATGACGTCGAGCACCTCGCCGATCATCTCCGGATCCAGGGCGGAGGTCGGCTCATCGAACAACATCAGATGGGGCTCCATCGCAAGCGAACGGGCGATAGCCACCCGTTGCTGTTGCCCGCCGGACAGCTGGCCTGGGTACTTGTGGGAGTGCGCTGAAAGTCCGACCCGGTCGAGGAGTTTCAATGCCGTGTCCTCGGCCTCTTTCTTAGATTTCTTGCGGACACGCATCGGAGCGATCGTGATATTCTCGACAACTGTCTTGTGCGGGAAGAGATTGAATTGCTGAAACACCATCCCGACGCCCTTGCGGATGGCCACCAGTTCGCGCTCGCCGCCCAGCACGCGGTCCGCCTGGACAGGCATCTTGTAGCCATCCACTCGAAGATTGCCGGTCTGGTACATTTCCAGGCCGTTAACACAGCGGATGAGCGTCGATTTTCCAGATCCGCTGGCGCCGACCACGACCACGACCTCGCCCCGCGTCACCGAGAGATCGATGTCCTTCAAGACATGGTGGGTGCCATAGAACTTGTTCACGCCCGACATTTCGACAATCGCATTCATCGATCGGCTCCTCTTTGGTTGATGCTCAGCGGCTGCCGCGCGCCAGATGGGCTTCGAGTTTACGGGCTACGAAGGTTATGACCGATCCGATCAGGAAATATGTCAAGAACAGGAAGGCATACACTTCATAGGTCCGATTGCTGTATTCGGGATTCGCGAGAATCATTTGGCCCGCGCGCAGGAAGTCCGTAAGGCCGATGATGAAGACCAGTGGCGCGGCATTGAAGATATCGAGAACGTTGCCAACCAGGGCGGGCACGACGACGCGCAACGCCTGGGGCAGAACGATGGACCGGTTGATGTCGAATTCGGCCATGCCGAGAGACCGGGCCGCCTCGACCTGGCCGCGAGGCACCGCCTGCAGGCCGCTCCGGACGTATTCTGCAACGTAGGCGGAGTAGAAAATCGTGAAGCCGATCATGCCTCGCGCCACGTCGGCAATGCTCAGCTGTGGCGTGAGCACCGGCATGATGATCCAGATCCAGTAGATGACCAGGATAAGCGGCACTGATCGCATTACCTCGATATAGGCGGTGCAGATCCAGCGCACGCTCGAGAAGCGGCTACGTCTGCCGAAAGCCAAGAGGATGCCGATAGGAAGGCTTACGATGGATGTCACGAGGGTCAGAAGGATGCTGAGCAGCAAACCGCCCCACAGGCCCACTCCGGGGGGCGCTATGACGGCAAAGATGGCGATGAGGCCCACGGCGGCACCCGGTAGAACCAAGCGCCGGGCAACCGTAGAGTGGGAGCTGGCGAACCAGGTGCCACCAAACAGGGCTAGGCCGGCCATCGCGAAGCCCACCGCCACAGGATCCCGGACAAACCCGGCCGCCAAGCAGGCGAGTGCGCAGAGAGCAAGCACCAACCCGTGGTGTCTTCGGAGCGCGAAAACGCAGCCAAGTCCCGCACCAAGCAGCGCGGTAATGATCAGGGCCGCGGTCCAAGCCCGCCAAGCCTGGTCGGCCGGGAATATGCCGATCATGAGCACGCGGATGCTGCGGGGAATGATGTCCCATTGGGCGACCGTGAGCGCCCAGCGCAGAGCCTCAAAGGCCATCCAGATGACGGCTGGGATCACCGTCAGCGAAAGCAGGACGTCGAACGGCTTGCCGAACAGATTGTGGTGCGACCATTTCAGAGGTTTAGCAATCATCGCGCAGCTCCAACGGCGTTGAGGCGATGGTCGATCGCACCTACGATAGCGCTGATGATCCAGCTGATTACTAGATAGGCGAGCATCACGATGATGATGCCCTCAAGGCTATGGCCGGTCTGGTTTGCAACGGTGCCATAGATGTTGAAGAGGTCTGGATAGCCGATGGCGATGCCAAGCGCGGTGTTCTTGGTGAGACTGATATACTGGTTGCCAAACGAAGGCAGTACCACCCGGAAGACCTGGGGCAGGATGATGTCGTTGACGATGTCTCTACGGCTTAGGCCAAGTGCGGCCGCGGCCTCCCATTGGCCCTTGGGCAGCGTATCGATCGCACCACGGACAATCTCCGCGATGTAGGACGCGCTATTGAACACGATACCCAGGAGCAGCGCGGCCATCTCAGGGCTGATGCTAGTCCCGCCGCTCGCCTTAAATTTCGAGGCCATCGGAAAATCGACGGCGATCGTGCCCTTACCGAGCATCAGGGCAAAAACGACAACCGCAACGGCGCAGCATAACCAGCGCGCCCTGCCGCGGTCGAAAATCGTTCCGACGATGGCGACGACGCATGCTGTCAACAGAACTAGGGCCACCGCATCGCCTGCGCCTTGCCAGGTGAGTGTCGGCAGATAAAGTCCCTGTTGGCTAATGATCACACCATAAAACTTGGCGGCGCTTGCGATTGCAGGAAACTGCAGGACGACCGCGAAATACCAGAAAACGATCTGGATCAAGAGCGGCGTGTTTCTTACGAACTCGACCACCCAGAAGCAGAGATTACGGACGACCCAGTTGGTTGAGAGTCGTCCAACACCGAAGAGAGTGCCAAGCACAGTGCTGAGCACGATACCGAGGATCGCGACCTTCAGCGTGTTGAAGAGGCCGGCTACAAACGCCTGCGCGAGATTGAGGTCAGCAGTGAAATCGGTGAGTCTTGGCCCGATGCTCTGATCGAAAACAACGGTCTTCCCCTCGCTTATGTCAAAGCCTGCACTGTTCCAAAGGAAGGTGAAGGTGAAGTTGATCCCGCGCTGAGCGAGACCGCTGTTCACCAGCATACCGAGCAGCAGTACCAGCGCGATTGCCACGACAACGATCGCCAGCTGTGTTGCCTGATATTTGACCCTGTTACGGCGTCGGCGCGCAACGATAGAAGCTGCATCCGAGCGCGCGACGCCTGCATTTGCCTGTTCCAACGCCATTGTCCAGATCCGAGCCGCCAGGGATAGACGCCGGGGCGGAGGAGCCCGCCCCGGTCGGTTCACGTGGTCAGTTCCACAGCGGGGAATAGATCGCACCGCCCTCGGTCCATGGGGCGTTCGGCGTGCCCTTGCGGTCTAGGAACATCTTCGTCTTTGGCCCCAGGTTACGATCGTAGAGCTCGCCGTAGTTACCGACCGCCTTGATCGCCTGCGCGTTAAAGTCGTCCGGCAAACCGAAATCCTTGCCGAATCCGGCACCGACGCCGAGGAACTTCTGGATGAAGGGATCGTTGCTCTTCAGCTTCTCTTCCAGGTTGGCCTGCGTGACGCCGGACTCTTCGGCCTGGAACAGGCCGTAGCTGATCCAGCGAAGCGCGTTGCGCCACCGCGAGTCATTCGCGACGACAAAGCCGGCGAATGGCGACTTGTCGAGCGTATCGGGCAAGATCAGATAGTCTGCCGGCTTGGCCGAGTTGCCAGCCCAGGCAGCAAGGGCGGAGCGGTCAGTGCTCATGGCGTTGCAGCGACCCGAGTTCAGCGCGGCGAACAGCTTCTCGAGGTTCTCGTAGGTGAGGACCTTGGAATCTTTCCAGCCACGAGCCTTGAATGCACTGCTGAGAACGGTTTCGGTTGCCGAGCCCTGGGTCGTGCAGAAGGTGGCGCCGTCGAGATCGGCGAACTGCTTCGCGCCCGACGCGACCTTCACCATGATCCCCGTGCCGTCATAGAAATTGATGGGCAGAAAATCGATCGCGATGGCTGACTCCCGGGCCGGTTTCATCGTCGTGTGAGCAAAGACCACGTCGACCTGGCCAGTCAGGACCGCATCGAAGCGGCTCTTGTCGGTTACGGTGACGAACTTCACCTTGGATGCGTCGCCCAGAACGCCAGCGGCGATGGCCTTGCAGAAATCGACGTCGAGGCCTTCCATCTTGCCTGTTGCGGTGTTGAGGTAACCGAAGCCCGGTGCGGTGTTGTCAGTTCCGCAATTCAGCACACCGCGCTGCTTGACTGTGTCCAACACCGATGCAGAGGCCTCGGTGGCAACGAATGCGAGTCCGGCCAAGAAGCCGGCCGTCAGAATTTTGAGAAGAGTCATTCTAGTTCCCCTTTCGGATCGCGATGGCGAATTTGGTCGCCGACTGACTGGCTTTGGCGGGGATCAATGAATTTTTTCGACGGCTCTTGCCGTTCTATTGGATGCGTTCCCACCAGAAACCCAAGGGTCGCGAGGAACACCACACGGCCCGTCAGGCGGCAGTCGCGACGATAGGAGGACATTTCATTCAAATATACTTAATTTTACTTGATTAATACGTAAGTAAAAATGTTGGATTGAGGGCGACCTCGGTCATTATCCTTTTCGCCCAATCGCTAGGCCGTAGGGATCAAGCAGCGGCGTGATAGCGAAGGAGCCTGGATCGCAAGCGGATTGTGAATATAGCGAAATGGCAGGTTCTGGACAGAGCTCCCCGGTAGCAGCCGGTCAGTGCCCGGCCCAATTCCAGCCGCGTGCGATGATGAGCACCTCTAACATTACGTGTCCAAATCCACTACGGGCCGCATGACTTTGACCACTGCCTTTGTGAGCAGCAGTCAGCACTCTGCCACTTGTTTGATGCCGACTTTCGCAAGAAAATGGGCTGCTTTTGCCGTATTCCGCACGAAGTCGCATCGATTGGCGCCAGTACAATGAGTGGCAACCGGCCTCTGCCGCTTACGTGCAAATTGCCCGACATCGAGCTAACGGACCCACGCCGGCCTAATCCTTTGGAATATATATTGAAACTGGCGCACCCGACAGAATTCGAATCTGTGACCTCTGCCTTCGGAGGGCAAGGCACTCCCTGCGCCAGATTTGTAGGCAGGACGGTCTCGTTTCGTTAGCCGCTGCAGTCGGCACTGGCAGTTCGATGGGTGGGGGAAAGGCGGTAGCGCTCTCCCACTACCAACCTACCTTTAAGCTATTGAAATCACAACAAAAACATGAACCTTTGGTGGCGCCCTGTCCAAAAAAACTTCAATGATTTCCGGGCCGAGCCTGCTACCTTGTGGTGCCAACGAAACGTCGCAGAGGCGCCAGACGCGGTCTTTGCCAAGCGCCAGTCTGATGTCGCCTTTGGGCCGTAACCGGACTGTCAGGTCTCGGCAGGCATTTGAGATCAGCTGCCGTTCTCCATACGACCCCATCTCGGTCATTCCAGCCCTAAGCTCGAAATCGTAAAAGCTGCCATTCCTTCGCTGCGGGCCACATCAACAACGCGCCCCCTCCAGTCGTTTGGGGCCGCGGCATCCTCTCCCGAAAGCTGCCGTTGCCCAGCGTCCCCGATGCCCACCCGAGGGACCCCTGCCGGGCATATGTCGATCAGGTTTTCGAGAACCCCAGGCCCTCCAAGGCGCATTCGCCGGAAGATTAGTCGCGCACGCGGTCTGACTCCAGCAGCTGGAGGGTTGCAATCCTCCATAGCTACATTATCTAGTGCACTAGATACTAGTTCGCCAGTGAACTCGGTTTGTCTCTTTGGGCTATGGTATGGCACCTCAAAAAAGCGCGTCACATTTGGTTCGAATGCAAATCTCGTTCGCCCTGTACGGGGCGGCGGGCCGGATGGCACGCATGCACAAGCCGTTCCTCGATCCGCTGGGCCTGACCTTTCCCCAGTACCTTGTGATGCTGGAGCTCTATGCGTCCGCGCCCCGGTCCGTAGGTGATCTTGGAAACGCTATGGGCATGGACACCGGCACGATCACCCCATTGCTCAAGCGGCTCGATACCTGCGGGATGGTGACGCGAATGCGCGATCCCGAGGACGAACGCCGGGTCCTTGTCGATCTCACACCTGCCGCTCACAGCATCAAGGACGAGGTCTGGACCATCTCCGGCAAGATCAAGAGTGCCTGTCAAATGTCCGAGGACGAGATCATTGCGCTGCGAGACACTCTTCATGACTTCGCTCACCCTGCTAAAATTTGAAAACCAAAGGATGTAAAATGAAAATCGGAATCATTGGGGCCGGCAACATCGGCTCGCTGGTTGCAAAGAAGCTGGACGCCGCTGGCCACCAGGTGAAACTGGCGAACTCGCGTGGCCCCGAAAGTCTTGCGGACACAGTTGCCGGCACCGGCATCCAGGCCGTTGGGAGAGAGGCGGCAGTACTGGATGCCGATGTGGTCATCCTGTCAGTGCCCTTTGCCAAGAACCCAGACCTGGCAACGATTCTTGCCGGCGCCCCTGCTGGCGCAATCGTGGTGGACACCTCCAATTACTATCCAACCCGTGACAGCAAAATCTTCGAGGTTGATAGCGGCAAGCCGGAGACCGTTTGGGCCAGCGAGCAGGTGGGGCGTCCCCTTGTTAAGGCTTGGAACGCGCTGCTAACGCAGACATTGGCAGAGGCCGGTTTGGAGGCCGGTGCTCCAGGTCGCATTGCCATCCCGATTTCGGGTGACGACGCCGCGGCCAAAGCACTTGTATCCGATCTCATCAGCGTCACTGGCTTCGATACGGTGGATGCGGGTACTCTTGAGGAGTCCTGGCGACTGCATCCGGGCACTCCCGCCTATTGCACTGAGTTGACCGCCCACGAACTCAAGGCTGCGCTCGCCGCCGCTGACAGGAAACGCGCTCCTTCGAACCGCGACGCCATCATGGCATCGTTCTCCAAGCCGGATGCAGAGTTCACCCGAGCTGGCGCAGTCGCAACCAATCGGTCTCTCTCTGCCTGATTTAGATTGCGGCCGCCCGCGATAAGCGGGCGGCACGCAGCCTTCGCCAACTTACTGGGGCGCCTATTTCACTAGGGCCATCGCCATGGACCCTCGCTCTCCACATGCCCTGAAAATTTCTGAAGGGGTTGAAGCCTTCACGAAACCGTGGCCCCTGGCGTCATTGACCGCCACACTAATCCACGTGTTGATATTGCTCGAGTTTCCAATCCGGTCTTGTGATAGTTAAGTAGGTAAGAGCACTGGTTTCAATGTAGTGAGCAATACATGCCTCAACGACCACGACGTCTTTCTCACCCACGTCGTACTCCTTGTCGCCAACGACAAATTTCGCCGTCCCTTTAACAATAAAGTATATTTCATTGGTTTCCTTATTCAGGTGCTGACCTGATTGTGGACTTATCATCGTCAGCGTTTGATATGAAATGCCCACCTCACTGTTTAGGAAATATTTCCATATCGTACCCTCTAACGTATTTATCTCTTTCGATTTTCTAGCTGGAATATGCATCGTTAGTCCTCATTGATGTCGCGCTTAGTTTCTTCATCGAGCTGCGGCCGAATGCGCTCCATTCGCCGCCAAATTCTCGCGCTCGGCCTGTGGCCACGTTTTTTTAGTCTGAGCTGACCATCAGGCGCCGCAGACGCCGAAATTTCCTTCGATCAGCCCCGCTCAACCGCAGCCTCGAGCAGCATCTTGGCCGCATCGCGCGTTGCAAGAGGTTCAACGCCCCCCCTCATGGCTTGTGCGTTCACGAGCGAGCCCTGGATGAGCGCTAGGATCTGAACGACCACGCTCTCTTGATTTTTTAACTTCAAGGGCTGGACGAGCGACACGACAAACTCATGTAAGTCATGGAAATATGCTGCGAGCGTTGCCTGCACCTCTGGGGTTTCCGCGTCCGGTCCGAACTCGGCCAGCCCTCGAACGAAAGGACAGCCGCGAAAAGTAGGCGCCTGGAAGGACTCGTTCAGTGCGTCGAATATGGCCAGCACGCGATTCAGCGGCACCGGTCCGGCTTGTTCGGTTGCAGTCGCCAGCATGTCGAACCACAGCGCGCTTTTGTGGCGCAGATAGGTAGCTGCAAGATTGGCCTTCGAGGGGAAGTGCTTATAGAACGTCATCTTTGCGACGCCGCTCTCGGCGATGATGCGATCTATTCCCACCGTATGGATGCTGTTCCGGTAAAATAGTTCAGACGCTGTTTTCAGAATTCGCTCTCGCGGAGCCAGGGCGTCCAGCGACCGCGATTCCAGGTCGAGGTACTCACTCACATCCAAAGTTTTCATTCTCGCCTGCCAGTGCGCGCTCGGTGTAAAAAACAGAATAGTCTGTCTATTTTCCCTTTGCAAGAGACATACAGGTCTGTATATATGCCGCTTGTCCCGTTAGGTGGGCAAGCGAGAGGATCGAGAAAATGAGCAGTAAGGTTGTAGTTGTTACCGGGGCGAGCAGCGGTTTTGGAAAGCTCACCGCCTTGGAGCTCGCCAGGCGCGGGCACGTGGTGGTCGCGACCATGCGCGACATCGAAGGCAAAAACAGCCAGATAGGCAGTGAGCTAATCAACGCTGCAATAGCCGAAGGGCATGAGCTGCAGGTCATTGAGATGGATGTGACGAACGAAGCGTCGGTCAACGCTGCGATCGATCGGGTCGTCGAGCAACACGGCAGGATTGATGCGCTCATCAACAACGCAGGCACGATGTTCGTCGGCGTGACCGAAGCCTACACGGTGGCAGACATCGAGCAGCAATTTGCGGTGAACTTTTTTGGGGCCGTAAGGGCCGACCGCGCCGTCCTACCCCATATGCGTGCTGCGGGTAGCGGCGTGCTGATCCATGTCACCTCGTTGATGGGGCGCGTCATCTTTCCGTTCTTTGGTGTCTATTCCGCGAGCAAGTTCGCGCTTGAAGCGCTTGCCGAGGCATATCGATATGAACTGTCCAGCTTCGGCGTAGACTCGGTGATCGTGGAACCCGGGCCATTTCCGAGCAATCTGCTTCCATCTAGCCCAGCGCCCTCGGACGAGCAGGTCTTGGCGACATATGGCGCAGTTGCGTTGGTCCCAGGCCAAATCAAAAACAACTCCGATCAGGGACTTGATCCTGCGAATCCACCCCGCCCTCAGTTGGTGGCTGACGCCATCGCACGGCTAGTCGAGGCTACGGAACGGCGCCCATTGCGCACCGTCGTCATGCCAGAGGGCATGGACTTCGGGGTGGAGGGACTGAATCTGGCCGTCGCTCCTATTCAAAACAACCTGCTTACTGCGCTCGGTATGTCGAACATGATCTGATAGCGGAACCGCCATCACGTCGCGGCCTATGACCTCAACGTCAGCTTTCGGCGCACGGGCGCCGAAAGCCGGCGGTCTGATTGCGGGCCCAAATTACCCAATCGCCGAAGTCTGCTTTTCAGGCCGGTCGATGCAGGAGCGGACTGTCCGCAACCCACCCCGAGACCGACAGGCCAGCAACCCACCTAGCGCGTTGAAGCGGCCGTCCGCGCTACGTCGGATAGCCGCTCAACTTCAAATTTCGGTTCGCTCAGCCAAGAGCAGCGCGTCCTCCACATCGGCACCTAGATATCGGACGGTGTTCTCAATTTTGGAGTGACCGAGCAGGATCTGGATGGCGCGGAGATTGCCTGTCGCCTTGTAGATCATTGATGCCTTCGTGCGCCGAAGAGAGTGTGTCCCATACTCCTCTGGACGCAGTCCGACTGCGGTCACCCACTCGTCAACCAGACGCGCGTACTGCCTCGTGCTCATATGGCGTGCGTGATCAATCCGGCTTGGGAAGGCGTAGTCCTCGACCGTGCCTCCACGCCGTTCGAGCCAGGCCAGCAGGCTCGCTCTTACGTCGCTGGTGATCTCGAACTGGACTGGACGACCTGTCTTCTGCTGCACGACGATCGCACGGGTCCGGATTTCCGGTCCGGCAACTAGATCACGAATCCTGATCTTGACCAGGTCGCAGCCGCGAAGCTTGCTGTCGATCGCAAGATCGAACAAAGCACGGTCCCGGACACGTCGCTCGCGATCGAGGAAGAAGCGAACTGCCCAGATCTGTTTCTGTGTCAGCGGACGCTTTGTGCCCACCTTCTTGTCTGCATTCCAAGCGGCTCTCTCTCGGCTAGCATCATCGAAATAAGAATGGCCCATGTGAGTTTTCCTCGGCCTTGATTGGCCAGACGAGGAACGGTGTCACCAGCATCACGCCTTGGGGGCCGATGAACGAACCCGCTGCGCGGGAGGGGCGCCTGCGGTTGAGGTAGAGATCAAGAACCGGTCGTCGCGCTCGCGTTGAGCGTCGTTCG
>NZ_JAMYLL010000057.1:0-28842 GCF_040318045.1 Mesorhizobium sp. M1338
CGAACGACGCTCAACGCGAGCGCGACGACCGGTTCTTGATCTCTACCTCAACCGCAGGCGCCCCTCCCGCGCAGCGGGTTCGTTCTCCGGCCCATACAAGTCATTCGCTCGTGCCTTCGCGATGACATTTCTTGACGCCCCCCAATCTTCCAAGCCTGCAACGTTCACTGCATCGCACGGGCGCGTATGTTGGGTATCTTCAATATTCTGGAACGTCACGTCATGCTGCTTCCATCTACTACCAAACAGTGGAGGCTGTGCCCGTGACACCGACGAAGCTCCTTGTCGGCCAGATCGTAGTTGTGTTCGCCATCGTCATCGTTGGCGTATGGGCGGCAACGCAATGGTGCGCCCACATGCTGGACTATCAGCCGCAGCTTGGCGCGCCATGGTTTGCCGCGGCGGCCCGGCCGATCTACAAGCCGTGGAAACTGTTCGAATGGTGGTTTCACTTCGACGCCTATGCGCCTGAGGTCTTCGACAAGGCCGGCATGCTTGCCGGAGCCAGCGGATTCTTGGGGTGTGCGGCCGCAATAGCTGGCTCCCTCTGGCGCGCGCGGCAGAGGGGGTTGGTCACCACCTACGGTTCCTCACGATGGGCCGCGGCTCGGGAAATCGAGAAGGCAGGCCTGTTTGAGCCGGCCGGCGTTTTCCTTGGCAAACTGAAGGACCACTATCTGCGACATGACGGGCCGGAACATGTCATGGCCTTTGCGCCGACACGTTCGGGCAAGGGCGTGGGATTGGTCGTTCCAACGCTTCTTTCCTGGACCGGCTCGGCCGTCATTCACGACATCAAAGGCGAGAACTGGCAGCTGACTTCCGGCTGGCGGTCGAAGTTCTCTTTCTGCCTCCTGTTCAATCCGACCGACTCGAGATCGGCGTGCTATAACCCGCTGCTGGAAGTGCGCAGGGGTTCAGATGAGGTCCGCGACGTTCAGAACATCGCGGACATTCTCGTCGATCCGGAAGGCGCGCTGGAGCGGCGGAATCATTGGGAGAAGACTAGTCATTCACTCTTGGTCGGGGCCATCTTGCACGTGCTCTACGCGGAAGAAGAAAAGACGCTCGCGCGCGTCGCCACTTTCCTGTCGGATCCGCAACGCTCGTTTGCCGCGACACTGCTGCGGATGATGACCACCAACCACCTCGGCACGGCGGACACACCTCGGGTCCATCCCGTCGTGGCCTCGGCGGCTCGCGAGGTGCTGAACAAGTCAGAGAACGAGCGTTCTGGCGTTCTCTCGACCGCAATGTCGTTTCTCGGGCTCTATCGTGATCCGACGGTTGCCTCGGCAACATCGGCCTGCGACTGGCGCATTGCCGACCTCATGGATGCGGAACGACCGATGTCGCTCTATCTAGTGGTGCCGCCATCGGATATTTCGCGCACCAAGCCACTGGTGCGACTGGTGCTCAATCAGATCGGCAGGCGACTGACGGAGCGGCTGGAAGGTGACCCGAAGAAAAGCCGCAAGTACCAACTGCTCATGATGCTGGACGAATTTCCGGCTCTTGGTCGCCTCGACTTCTTCGAGACCGCGCTCGCCTTCATGGCGGGTTACGGCATCCGCGCCTATCTGATCGCGCAATCCTTGAACCAGATCTCCAAAGCCTATGGCGAGAACAACGCCATTCTCGACAATTGCCATGTGCGCATTGCCTTTTCCTCCAACGACGAGCGCACGGCCAAACGCATATCGGATGCGCTCGGTACGGCGACGGAACTCAGGTCCATGCGCAACTACGCCGGCCACCGGCTGGCGCCCTGGCTTTCGCACGTCATGGTCAGTCGCCAGGAGACCGCTCGCCCGCTGCTGACGCCTGGCGAAGTGATGCAGTTGCCGCAAGCTGACGAATTAATCCTTGTTTCCGGGTTGCCGCCGATCCGCGCCCAGAAGTTGCGCTATTACCAGGATCCGAATTTCACCGAACGGGTGCTGCCGGCGCCGGTGTTGCGCGACGGTCTGTACGCGGACTGTCCTGCGTCGCGCCCCGACGATTGGAGCGGACAAGTCCGCAGTGTTGACCGCCGTCTCGCTGCCGATGACGAACACGCCGGCGCGGCAATCGAAGAAGGGAGCGGCGTGCAACAGCAGCGTCATCCCGGCCTGCCTGAAGACCACGTCGTCGTCTCTCGGGAGCCTGATCAGGATGACCTCTTCAATCTGTCGGACGATGACGCCGAGGCACTCGCAGACAAGCGCGTCATGGACCGGGTTTCTACCGCGGCGAGCGCCTACGGCCTCAACGAGGGAAGGGGCGACGACAAGGACATCATCCCCGGCTTCTGAACGCTTTCCGCAACTGAGGCGTATCTCGGCGTAGATAACGCCCATAAGCGATTTTGCGGATATCGGCGATGTTCGTTCGCACCGCCGGCGCATCAGCGCCGGCCAGTCGGAACGAGATGTATGAAGCCCCATCGCATTCGCCACCAGTTTCTGCTCGAACCCGAATTGAGCGAGAAGCTGGAAACCCTCAGCCGCAACCCGTCGACCACGAAATCGGCAATCGTCGCGAAAGCGGTCGAGGCCTTCATCGAACGGCGTGGTGAAAACGAGCTCGACCAGCGCTACGGCAAGCGGCTGGACCGTCTTTCCCGCGATCTCGACCATGTCAGGCGCGACGCCGAAATAACTCTGGAGAGCCTGGCGCTCTTAATCCGCTTTTCAATCACGCTTCATGCGCACACGCCAATTCCGGATCGGGCGACACAGGCGATCGCCCAAGAGCGCTTTGACAAATTCGTCGAGCAGGTCGGTCGCCAGATAGCCTCCGGGAAGCGCTCGCTTGGTTACGGCAATGGCAACGGAGGCGAAGGATGAACTCTCATCCCGCAGCGGACCACCGCCGCCGAGCCATGCTGCGCACAGCCATGGGCGCCGCGATCACCGAGGCCCTTGCCGATCCGACCGTCATCGAGGTGATGGTCAACCCCGACGGCGCGCTGAGGCTCGACCAGTTGGGAGAAGGCCGGGTCGATACAGGCGTGCATATGCATCCTGCCGAGGCGGAACGCATCATCCGGCTCGTCGCCTCCCATGTACGCGCCGAGGCGCATGCAGATAGTCCGATTGTCAGTGCCGAATTGCCATCAGGCGAGCGCTTCGAGGGTCTGCTACCGCCGGTCGTGCTGGCGCCATGCTTCGCCATCCGCAAACCGGCGGCAAAACTCTACACGCTGGCCAACTACGTCGCCGATCGCGTCATGCTCCCGCTGCAGGCTGATGCCCTGAGGAAGGCAGTGCGCGAGCGGCGCAACATCCTGGTCGCCGGCGGCACATCGTCGGGCAAAACGACACTTACCAATGCTCTACTGGCAGAAGTCGCCGAATGCGATGAGCGGGTGATCCTGATTGAGGACACCCGCGAGCTGCAATGCGCGGCCAAGGACTGCGTTGCCATGAGGACGAGGCGGGGCTCCATCACACTCGCCGATCTCGTACGCTCGACCTTACGGCTGAGGCCCGACCGCATCATCGTCGGCGAAGTCAGAGGCGCGGAAGCGCTCGATATGCTGAAGGCATGGAACACCGGACATCCCGGCGGCATTGCCACGGTTCACGCCAATTCGGCACGCTCCGCACTCTATCGTATTGAGCAGCTCGCCCAGGAAGCCGTTGTCACCGTTCCCCGCCGGCTGATCGCCGATGCCGTCGACTTGGTCATCTTTATTGCCGGAAGAGGACCCGCGCGCCGCGTTGACGCGATCGCCGAGGTCACGGGTCTCGACGGCAGCGGCGATTACGCCGTCACCCCGCTCACACTTCCGCAACTCCAGCAGCTCTGAAAGGTCACCTCATGCGCAAGAAGCTTCGCTTTCTTTCGTTCGCCGCCGTCGCGCTTCTTCTCACGGCCCAGGCCCACGCTGCCGGCTCCGGCATGCCGTGGGAACAGCCGCTGCAGCAGATTCTGGAATCGGTGCAGGGGCCGGTCGCCAAGATCCTCGCGGTGATCATCATCATCACCACCGGTCTGACCCTTGCCTTCGGCGACACGGCGGGCGGTTTCCGCCGGCTGATCCAGATCGTCTTCGGCCTGTCGATCGCCTTCGCGGCCTCGAGCTTCTTTCTTTCCTTCTTCTCCTTTGGCGGCGGGGCAGTCGTCTGATGAGCACCGGAGAGCAGCATATCGAAGGCTTCGAGGTTCTGGTCCATCGGGCGCTCACCGAGCCGATCCTGCTCGGCGGCGCGCCGCGGGCGGTGGCGATCCTCAATGGCACGGTGGCCGCGGCCATCGGCCTAGGCCTGCAGCAGTGGATTGCGGGTGTGATCCTCTGGATCGCCGGCCACACGCTCGCGGTCTTTGCCGCACGGCGTGATCCGGATTTTGCCAGCGTGCTTGTCCGTCATCTTCGTCAAAAGGGCTGGCTTGCATGCTGAAGCTTTCCGAATACCGCGGCAAAGCCGACCGGCTTGCCGACCATCTGCCCTGGGCAGCACTCGTCGCGCCCGGCATCGTGCTCAACAAGGATGGCAGCTTCCAACGGACATTGCGGTTTCGTGGCCCCGACCTTGAAAGCGCGACGGAGGCCGAACTCATCGGCATATGCGCGCGGGCAAACAATGCGCTGAGAAGGCTCGGCTCTGGCTGGGCATTATTCTTCGAGGCCGAGCGCATCGAAGCGCTGGGCTATGCGAGCTCGGCCCTTCCCGATGCTGCCTCATGGCTGATCGATGAGGAACGGCGCGCGGCCTTCGAGGGCAAGGTCGCGCATTTCGAGAGCATCTATCATCTGACCTTGGTCTTCATGCCTGGGCCCGATGGCCAAGCGCGCGCGGAAAGTGCTCTCGTCGACTCGCATGACTTGGGAGGGGAAAGAGACTGGCGCCAGGAGCTTGCCCGGTTCCGAGACGAGACTGACCGCGTTCTCGATCTTCTTTCGGGCTTCGTGCCCGAGGTGCGCGCGCTCGACGATGCCGAGAGCCTGACGTACCTGCACGGCACGATCTCGACACGCCGTCATCCGGTTGCCGTGCCGGAAACGCCAATGTATCTCGACGGCGTCCTGGTTGACGCGCCGCTGACCGGCGGCCTAGAGCCGATGCTGGGCGAGCAGCATCTGCGCACGCTCACAGTTCTCGGCTTTCCGAACGTCACCCGGCCAGGAATCCTTGATGCGCTCAATAACCAGGATTTCGCCTATCGCTGGGTGACGCGCTTCATTCCACTCGACAAGGCGGAAGCCACGAAGACGCTGACTCGGCTCCGCCGGCAGTGGTTTGCCAAGCGCAAATCGATCGCGGCTATTCTGCGCGAGGTGGTGACCAACGAACCGGTGCCTCTCGTCGACAGTGACGCCGACAACAAGGCGCTCGATGCCGATGCAGCACTGCAGGCATTGGGCGGCGATCATGTCGGCTTCGGCTATCTCACCACAACGGTGACGGTGTGGGATCAGAACCGTAAAGCCGCCGCGGAAAAGCTTCGCGCCGTCGAGCGGATCGTCAACGGGCTCGGCTTCACCACCATTCGCGAAAGCATCAATGCCGTCGAAGCGTGGCTTGGTTCATTGCCGGGTCATGTCTACGCCAACGTTCGCCAGCCGCTCGTTCACACGCTTAACCTTGCCCATCTCGTGCCGCTGTCGTCCGTGTGGGCAGGTCCAGCGGAGAACGAGCACCTTGCCGAGGTCACCGGCGATTACGCTCCGCCGCTTCTTTTCGCCGAAACCAGCGGCTCGACGCCGTTTCGGCTTTCGACCCATATCGGCGATGTCGGCCACATGCTGGTTGTCGGGCCGACCGGTGCCGGCAAGTCGGTTCTGCTTGCCCTGATCGCTTTGCAGTTCCGGCGCTACGCTGGCGCGCAAATCTATGTCTTCGACAAAGGCAATTCGGCCCGCGCCGCCGCGCTTGCCATGGGCGGCGACCACCATGCGTTGGGTGCGAATGGTGCGCTTGGTTTCCAGCCGCTGCGCCACATCGACGACCCGGCCACACAGAGCTGGGCTGCCGAATGGATCGCCGGCCTCATTGCCCACGAGAATGTCACAGTCACCCCGGAGGTGAAGGAGGCAATCTGGTCGGCGCTCACCAGCCTCGCCACCGCGCCGGCGCAGGAACGCACGCTGACTGGCCTGTCGGTCCTGCTTCAGTCCAATGCGCTCAAATCGGCATTGATGCCCTACACGCTCGACGGACCATTCGGCCGCCTGCTCGATGCCGATGACGACCGGCTGGCCATCTCGGATGTGCAGTGTTTCGAGACCCAGGAGCTGATGCACAGCCAAGGCGCTGTGCTGCCTGTGCTCACCTATCTGTTCCATCGTCTTGAGGACCGGTTTGACGGGCGGCCGACGCTGCTCATGCTCGACGAGGCCTGGGTCTATCTCGACAACCCGCTCTTTGCCGCCCGCATCCGCGAATGGCTTAAGGTGCTGCGTAAGAAAAACGTCTCCGTCATCTTCGCGACGCAGTCGCTTGCCGACATCGCCGGCTCTTCTATCGCACCCGCAATCATCGAGAGCTGCCCGCAGCGCATTTTTCTCCCCAATGATCGTGCGGTGGAGCCGCAGGCACGGGCAGCCTATGAGCGCTTCGGTCTTAATGAGCGACAGATCGAATTGGTCGCCCGCGCCACGCCGAAGCGCCACTACTATCTGCAGTCGCGCCGCGGCAATCGCCTCTTCGAGCTCGGGCTAGGCCCGATCGCTCTTGCGCTTTGCGGCGCCTCCGACCCGGCCGCGCAGACCCTGATCGACAATATTCTTTCCGAAGAGGGGCAGGGCAGCTTTGCCGCCCGTTTCTTCAGTGCGCGCGGCCTGGATTGGGCTGCCGAGCTTCTCCAGCAATTTCCTCAACCTAACAAGGAGCAATCGTCATGATCGGACGCCGCCTTTTTACTAGCCTGGTCACCGTTTCCCTGATTGCCAAACCGATGGCTGACTACGTCCAGCCGGCCTATGCGCTCATCGTGTTTGACCCGTCCAACTATACGCAGAATGTGCTGTCGGCAGCACGCGCATTGGAGCAGATCAACAACCAAATCCAGTCGCTTCAGAACCAGGCGACCATGCTGCAGAACATGGCGCGCAACCTTCAGCGCCTGGATTTCTCTTCCGTGGGCCAGCTTACCGGCTCGCTCCAACGGATTGACGGTCTGATGACCCAGGCGAGCGGCCTGAGCTTCGATCTCGACAAGCTGCAGGACCAGTGGCGCCAGCAATATCCGGAAAGCTACGACGCCACCATCAAGGTCAGCGATGTGGCGAGCGCCGCGCGCGAGCGCTGGCAGAGCGCCATGCAGGCGTTCCGCCAGACCATGAGCGCGCAGTCGCAGATCGTCGAGAACGTGCAGGCCGATGGCGACCTGCTTACCGATCTCGTCAATCGCAGTCAGGGCGCGGCAGGTGCCCTCGAGGCAAGCCAGGCTACCAATCAGCTGATCGCGCTTTCGACCAAGCAGCAGATGCAGATCCAGACGCTGCTTGCGACCCAGTTCCGGGCCGAAGCCGAGGATGCGGCGCGCAAGGCGCAGTCTGAGGAAGCCGCTCGCGAGAAGACGAAGCGTTTCCTGGGCACCGGCACGGCTTATCCCGGCAACTGAGCGGCAGTTCTTCAAGACAACGAGGAAGGCGGCGACATGAACGACCTCGGAGTCATCGATCGCTTCATGGAGACCTTTACCCGCTACATTGACAGTGGGTTCGGTCTGCTTTCGGGCGACGTCGCCTTTCTCACCACCATTCTGATCGGCATTGACATCACGCTCGCGGGCTTGGTCTGGGCGTTCGGCGGCGAGCCCAACATTCTCGGCCGGCTTGTTCGCAAAGTGCTCTATGTCGGCGCCTTCGCCTTCGTCCTGAACAATTTCAAGAACCTCGCCGACATAATTTACCGCTCCTTTGCCGGTCTCGGCATCAACGCATCGGCCGGCAACCTGTCCGCCGACAGTCTCCTGCGGCCAGGCCGCATTGCCGCGGCCGGCTTCGAGGGCGCCTGGCCGCTCCTCAATCAAGCGAGCCAGCTAGTAGGCTTCCCCGAGATCTTCGGTAACGCGCTCACCATCTTCGTGCTGCTTCTGGCCTGGTTCCTGGTCCTCATCGCCTTCTTCATTCTTTCCATCCAGCTCTTCATCACCATCCTCGAGTTCAAGCTCACCACGCTGGCCGGCTTCGTCCTGGTGCCCTTCGCGCTCTGGAACCGCTCGGCGTTTCTGGCCGAGCGCGTGCTCGGCAATGTGATTTCGTCGGGCATCAAGGTGATGGTGCTTGCCGTCATCGTCGGCATCGGCTCCACGCTCTTTGGCGAGTTCGCTTCCGCCCTGCAGGGCCAGGAGCCGGACCTGGCGGCGGCCATGTCTCAGGTGCTGGGTGCGCTGGCGCTGCTTGGGCTCGGCATTTTCGGCCCCGGGATTGCCTCGGGTCTTGTTTCCGGCGCGCCGCAGCTTGGCGCTGGCGCGGCACTTGGAACAACGGCGGCCGCAGCTGGATCAACGCTCGTTGCCGGAGGCGCTGCGTTTGCCGGCGCGCGCATGGCAACAGGCGGCGGCCTCGCCGCAGTCCGTGCCGGCGCCGCCATGGGGTCCGCTGCCACCGTCGCTTGGCAAACGGGGCGCGCGACATCGCCCGAGTCCGGGCTGTCCGGGGTAGCTGCTGGGCTGCATGGGGTTGCGAGTGCCGCTAGCGGCGCCGCGATGCGGGGAATGCGATCCGCAGCAGAACCATTCCGCCGTAGTGCCGACGCCGGTCGCGATGCCGGCTGGACCGCGACCGGCGGCATGCCGACCGCGTCAAAGACAGGAACCTCGCCCGCTGCAGCCTCTGACCCCGCGCCGGTCTGGGCAAGGCGTCTGCGTTCCGAACAGACCGCACGCGCCCATCGCAATGCTGCCACGCAGGCGGTGCGCGATGGAGATCGGGGCGGAAGCGGCGCCAATCCCTCCCTCAATGACAAGGAAGACTAGATGCTCTTCAAGCGACCCGTTCAGCGTTATGGAAAGACGCCCGAACCCGTAACACCCTACCAGAAGGCCAGCCAACTCTGGGATGAGCGCATCGGCACGGCGCGCGTCCAGGCCAAGAACTGGCGCTTCATGGCCTTTGGCTGCCTGGCTCTGACGACGGGGCTTTCCGGTGGGCTTCTGTGGCAGTCGATGCAGGGCCGCGTCGTGCCTTATGTCGTCGAGGTCAACCGCTTTGGCGAGGCGCACGCGGTCGCGCCGGCAGTCCAAAACTACCAGCCCGACGATGCCCAGATCGCCTGGCATCTCAGCCGCTTCATCCAGAATGTCCGTTCGGTTTCCACCGATGCGGTTCTGGTGCGGCAGAATTGGCTGTCGGCCTACGACTTTGCCACCGACCGAGCGGCGCTCTTCCTCAACGAATATGCCAAGGCGAACGACCCTTTCGGCCAAATCGGCACGCGCAGCGTGTCAGTGCAGGTGACCAGCGTGGTCAGGGCTTCCGACAGCTCGTTCCAGGTCAAATGGACCGAGCAGGTGTTCGAGCGCGGCAGCCTCGCCAGCACGACGCGCTGGATCGGGATCCTCACCATCCTCATCCGCCCGCCTAGGACAACCGAGCAGCTGCGCAAGAACCCGCTCGGCGTCTTCATCAACGCGATCGACTGGTCGCGCGAGCTCGACAGCGCCGCGCCAACCCCGTTTCCCCTAAGGAGCCCGCCAATGACAAATAGAGCCCCATTGCTTCGTGCTGCCTTGATCCTGTCGGCGTCTGCTGCGGTTCTTTCGGCCTGTGCCTCGAAGCCAGTGCCGCCGCCTCAGATTTCCTATGACCACGAGGACTTCAAACCAGCCGCGATCGAGAAGGCGCCGGAGAAGCCGGTCAAGGTCGTGGAAGTGCCGAAACCGTTACCGTTGCCTGGTCAGTTGATGCCCGCACCCGGCAAGCCCGCCCCAGATAAGCGCTCGCCGGAAGAACAGGTCGCCGATGCCAACAAGGCGGCGACGCAACAACCCACCAAGTTTGGCTATGTCAATGCGGTGCAGGTTTACCCCTTTGCCGACGGCGCGCTCTACCAGCTCTACGCCGCGCCGGAGCGCGTCACCGATATCTCATTGCAGCGGGGCGAGAAGCTGACCTCGGTCTCAGCCGGCGATACGGTCCGTTGGGTGATCGGTGACACCGTTAGTGGCTCAGGCGATGACCAGCGCACTCATGTGCTGGTGAAGCCATTCGCGCCGGGGCTTGCCACCAATCTGGTCATCACGACGGACAGGCGATCCTATCACCTGCAGCTTCAAAGCACTGAGAAAACTGCCATGGCGGCGCTCTCCTGGATTTACAGCGAAGACCAACTCGTGGCGCTTCGGCGGCGCAACGCTCAGGCCGAGGCTGAAATGCCCGCGGCCTCGAACGTAGCACTCGAAAACATCCGCTTCCGCTATTCGATCGCCGGCGACACGCCACCATGGAGACCGACGCGCGCCTTTGATGATGGCAGCAGGGTCTATATCGAATTCCCGCGCCGTATAGACCAAGGTGAGGCGCCGCCGCTCTTCATCGTCGGAGCCGACGGGGACAACCAGCTCGTCAACTATCGCATGCGCGGCAACTACTACATCGTCGATCGCCTCTTTGCTGCGGCCGAGCTAAGGCTGGGCACCAAACAGCAGCAGGTGGTGCGCATTACGAGAACCGACGGTCGGAAACCGCCGCGGCGGGTTTCGCTGTTTTCGCGTTTTGGCAGGTGAGGGGAGGCTCATGACCGATACTTCCCATCCGAATGCTCCGCCGAAGCTCAATCCCGAACAGCTGCAGCTGCGAGCCTCGCCCCGCCGAGCGGTGCGGTTCAGGCGCGGCATAATCGTCGCGATCGCTGCTGTTGGTTCCGGCGCTGTTTTTGGCGTCACGATGATGGCGCTGCGGGGACCCGCATTGCGCCTGAAACAGCAGGCCGAAGAGCTCTACAGCACGGACCGCAAGCCGACCGCCGAGGGACTTGAATCGCTGCCCAAGGACTATTCCGGGAGCAAGCCGAAGGCTCCGGTGCTTGGACCGCCGCTGCCCGGGGATCTCGGCCGTCCTATTCTCGAGCACCAGCGCCAGCTTGGCATCGCACCTGGGCAAGACGTTTCCGCCGAGGCGCAGCGGCTTGCACAACAAGCGATTGAGGCGCGCGAGTCGCAAGTCCTCTTCCGCATCGAAAACCGGCCCCAGCAGGCGGAAGCTTTTGGCAATGGGCAGGGCGGACGTTCCCCTTTCGAGACGGCGTCTCCGCAGCCAGATGCCGAAGGCCAGCGAGCTTCCGTCGCGCCGGCCGAGGGCGACCAGAACAATCAACAGCGCAAGCTCGATTTCATCGATCAACGGAACACCGGCGGGATCTACAACCCGCATGCACTGCAGACGCCGGCTTCGCCCTATCAGATCATGGCCGGTAGCGTGATCGCTGCAAGCCTGATCACCGGCATCAATTCCGATCTGCCCGGCCTTGTCGTCGCCCAGATCACCGAGAATGTGCACGACAGCGTCACCGGCAGCATCCTGCTCATCCCGCAGGGCTCACGGCTGATCGGCACCTACGACAGCGTTGTAGCCTTTGGGCAAAGGCGCGCTCTGTTGGTGTGGCAACGCATCGTTATGCCGAACGGCTCCTCTACCGAAATCGACAATCTGCCCGTGACCGACGCGGCCGGCTATGCCGGGCTTGAGGACAAGGTGGATTTCCATACTTGGCAGTTGATCAAGGGCGTCGCGGTGGCCACATTGCTGGGGGTTGGTACCGAGTTGAGCTTTGGGGAAAATGAAAGCGACTTGGTCAAGGCAATTCGTGAATCCACCCAGCAGAACGTCAGTCAAGCGGGCCAACGGATCACTGAAAAGAACCTGAACGTCCAACCCACGATCACCGTGCGCCCTGGTTGGCCGTTGCGCGTCATCGTGCACAAGGACCTCGTGTTGCGGCCATACACGGGGTGAACAGGAGGACTTCATGGCTAACCTGAAACTCGGAAAACTTCCGGACCGGACACCTTCGAAGATCACCATCACCGTTGGCGCCGACTTGAGCCAAGCACTCAACGACTATGCCGCACTTTACCGTGAGACCTATGGCGAGTCCGAAACGGTGGCGGAACTGATCCCCTTTATGCTGGTCGGGTTCCTGGAAGGCGACCGGGCGTTTGCCAAGGCCAGAAAGGAAGGTCTGCCGGGCGCCGGCGCGTCGGAGAAACCACGAAGGCAATCATCTTCCACACTGGACAACGGTTAGCGCTTGGTGTCATTTTGGAGCACGCTAGGTTCTTGATGCTGACCGCGTTGCCGCCGGTCCGTACTCCACCAGTTCGAGTGCCTCCTCCTTTGTGCAGGAATTCGCCTGAGCGAGTTCGAGCGCCTCTTCAAGGAAGCGATGATTGCGCTCCTGTACATCGAGGTGCGCCGGCGTCGGAAAGCACGCGACAATCCGTTGCCACACGCGGTGTTGAAACGAGCCTGAAGGCATGTCTAATTCCCAGCGGTTACCCTGAGAAGACACTGAGTCTGAGGGAGATTCAAGTTTCAGGGGAACAACTAAGCCTGCTAGACAATAAGTGCATAAAAGCCGTGGCTTTTTCTTGCGGCCGGCCTCGTTCTCTTCGGACAAAAAATCGATCTTGTCACGATGCCGCCAGACCGGATGCTGAATGACAACTTCTCGCCAACAGTAATTGAATAGCGGACCGGACCGCTCCCGGCCCCGACAAGTTGTTGAGTTCTCGACCAGCGGTCATTCTCGATGGTACCGTGGCGAAAGGTCGATCGCACATTGTTGCGTGGCGCAATGATTTATATACGTTAGTATATGAAGGTTGTCGATATGTGAACCTATATAGCCTTAAATTGATATAGTGACGTATATTGACACCCGTCATATACGAGCCTATATCAGGCTAGCCCATACAGAAATCGTATACGCCATGAAGATCAGAACAGCTCGCGACATTGGAATCCTGATCAAGGAGGCCCGCACCCGGCGCGGCCTGTCACAGGCTGCCTTGGCCAAAATGATCACCACGACGCAGACGTGGGTGTCGTGGATCGAGAACGGCAAGCCCAGCGCCGAGATCGGCAACGTGCTGCTGGCGCTGACCACGCTTGGTGTGGAGATGGACTTTCAGATCCCGCCGGCGCCGACGTCGGCTGATCATCATCATAATGCCGATGAACGGCATGTCGACGATGACGACGACGAGATTCCCTACAAGCTCTAGATGACGATGATCATGATGAACCCGATCGACACCCTCGACGTCTATATCGCTGGCAGACCGGTTGGGGGGCTCCACCACCTGCAGGGCGGCAAGCTTTCGTTCTCCTATCACGAGGCATGGATGGAAGGCCCGGTGGCGATCCCGCTCTCCCTGTCCATGCCGACGATCACCAGGACCTACGAGGGCAAGGTCGTCGAGGCATTCCTCTGGGGCCTACTGCCGGATAATGAGCAGACCCTCGCCAGATGGGCGCAGAGGTTCCAGGTCTCCGCCCGAAACCCGTTTGCCCTGCTCAAGAATGTCGGCCGCGACTGCGCCGGCGCCGTCCAGTTCCTTTCGCGTGGCGACCAGATTTCCCGCGGCGAGAACGTGGAGTTGCTCACCGAGGCGCAGATCGGCGACCGCCTGCGCGATCTGCGCAAAGATGGTGCAGCGACCCGGCGAATCGGCGATCCTGGTCAGTTCAGTCTCGCTGGTGCGCAGGCAAAGACGGCGTTCCATTTCGATAAGGGCAGCAATCGCTGGGGGATCCCTCTAGGCGACACGCCCACGACACACATCTTCAAGCCGCCTTTGCCGCACTTGCACGGGCATACCGAGAACGAGCATTTCTGCCTGCAGCTTGCATCCAAGCTCGGCATGGACGCTGCACATAGCCAGGTTCTCGACTTCGCAGGCGAAAAGGCAATCGTTATCGAGCGCTACGACCGCCGCAACAACGAGGGCAAGACCATCCGCATCCATCAGGAGGACATGTGCCAGGCCCTGTCGGTGATGCCGACGCTCAAGTACGAGAACCAGGGTGGGCCAGGTATCACGACGATCTCCAGAAAGGTGCTGTCGGCCTCCCTCGACCCCGTCCAAGACCGTCAGATCTTCATGGCCGCGAACGTCTTCAACTGGATCATCGCCGGCACGGACGCGCATGCAAAGAACTACTCGATGCTGCTCGGAGCCCAGGGCGAGGCCCGCCTAGCTCCGCTCTACGACATCTCCTCCATTCTGCCGCACCTCGGGGGAGAGATCCAATCTGAGATGCGCGACCTTAAACTGGCGATGAAGATCGACAGAGTCTATCCCATCGAGGAGATCATGCCGCGCCACTGGGGGCGCTGTGCGTCCTCAGCAAAGGTTGGCGGCGAGTACACGGTGCGGACGATCCGCCATCAGCTCGCGGTGATGCCCGATATGGCATCGGAGTGCGCCCAAGAGCTTCGCCAGGAGGGGATCATCCATGAGATCGTTGGTCGCCTCGTCGACGCGATCGCGACGCGCATCAAGGGCTTGTCCCGGATCTATGGAGAGGAAGGTTGTGGAGGTTAAAGTCGGGCGGGGATAGCAGATCCACGGACTAATGCCGGCGAAACGGACGGACCGCACACTGCCCACGGGATTCTCGCTCTAATAGCGCGCGGCCCCGGGCCGGGTAGATGGCCGGTTTCGGAACCGGCCATCGGCAGCTTGAATGACGGAAATGGGGTCGGCTGCAGAACGGCAGCTTCCTGCCGAACGCGGTCAACTTTCTCTCCGGAAAATCTGACAATGCGGGCCTACGATTTGGCGTCGAGTTGTGGCGTTTTTCGACGGTCAGTATGATTTCCGGCGGTTGGAGATTTGTATCGGCGTTTGATGAACGGCCTCTGTTGGTTTCAAAGTGGATGGTCGCGTTGGTGTGTGGACAGCAGGCTTGCGGCGTCCCTCGATTGAGATCACCCGCAGGTTTTTGCTCTTGAGTTCATCCAGATAATCGGCCCACCACTGCATCATCTCGACGCGCTCGTCCCAGTGCTCTGCCCGGGCGTAGGCGCGCCGAACGTCGTTGTTCTCAATGTGGGCCAGCTGCCGCTCTATCGCGTCCGGATGCCACTTGCCGCATTCGTTCAGCAGAGTTGATGCCGTTGCTCGAAAACCATGCGCGGTAGCTTCTTCCTTGCTGTAACCCATACGACGCAGTGCGGCGTTAAGGGTATTGTCGGAAATCGGACGCGAAGCCGATCGAACACTAGGAAACAGCAGCGATCCATCACCAGAGATTTCTCTCAGTGAAGTCAGGACGCTGATCGCTTGCTTTGATAGGGGTATGCGGTGCGGCCGTCGCATTTTCATGCGTGCTTCAGGGATCGTCCACACCGAGCTTTCAAAATCGAACTCTTCCCATTCAGCGGCGCGAAGCTCGCCTGGGCGGGGAAACAGCAGCGCTATCAGCTTCAGACCGGCTCGCGTTGTAGGCTGTCCGTCAAATGCATGGATCGCCCTCAGCAAACCGCCCAAGGCCTTCGGATCGGTAATCGCGGCGCGAGACGTTACCTTCGGACTGATGAGTGCGCCTCTGAGGGCGAAGGTCGGATCTGTCTCGGCGCGTGCGGTCGCGATCGCGTATCGAAACACGCTGCCGATGGTGGAGCGCAGTCGCCTGGCCGACTCATATCGACCGCGAACCTCCACGCGACGGAGGGCGGTAAGGATGCTGGCCGGCTCGATCTCCCGAATGCACTTGTCGCCGATTATCGGATAGGCAAAGTCGAGCAGCCATTTGACCTTGCTGATCGTCCGGTCGGCACGTCCCTCCTTCTTCAGCTTGTCAACATATTCGTCCGCGATTGAGCGAAAGGAGTCCTTTGCCGAATCGGCCTTCCGCAAGCTGCGTTCCTTTCCAGGGTCGACGCCAGCTAGCAGGAGCCTTTTAGCATCATCGCGCGCCTCCCGTGCCTCGGCGAGAGAGATAAGGGGATAGCTGCCCAGCGCGAGCAGTTTCTGCTTGCCGTCAAAGCGGTAGGCGAGCCGCCAGAGGCGAGAGCCCGTGGGCTGTACCCATAGCTGCAGCCCGCCCCCGTCAGACAATTTCGCGAGTTTGGAAGCAGGGCGGGCGTTTCGACATTTCACGTCGGATAGGGCCATTCGTCAGGTCTCCCTTGGCTGTTTCGATACCATCAGGATGTCGAATACCAACGGAAATACCATCCCCCCGCCTCGTTGGATCAAATGCGCCCGAAGCGCTCTCTGTCACGCCTAATTGCGCAATGCGACAGCAAAAGATCAATAATTCCAGTCGCTTGCAGAAGCTGCAGCGTAGACGGTTCGGCTAAACGGAGTGTCGGGAGAAGAGGGGATGGTGCCCAGAGGCGGATTCGAACCACCGACACGCGGATTTTCAGTCCGCTGCTCTACCAACTGAGCTATCTGGGCCTGTTCCGGCGAACGACAACTCGTTGACCGGATCTCATCAAGGCGCCAGGAGCGCCCCTTGAAAGCGCGTGGGTTATAGCACGGGAATTCGGCCTGTCCAGCGCCTAGATGGCGATTTCAGACAGGAAAAGCGATGCCATGCAGGGCCCCGGTTTCCGTGCCGCTTCCATGGCCGGAATGGCGCACAGCATCGCACGATCCGGCCTTCGTCACCCTTGTCCGCGTCGCTATTGCGGGCTGAAATGCCATGACACGTCTTTTAGCCGGCGATCGTGGCGCCAATGCTTTCGCGGCACCAGGTGCGCCACAGGTCGTCGTTGCCTATCTGGCGCCCGTCACGCCTCTGCGAAAATCCGACGGCGACATGCCGGCCAGCTTGCGAAACGACTTGTTGAAGGCGCTGAGCGAGCCGAAGCCAGAGTCCATGGCGACGCGCAGCACATTGGCGTCCTGATGCATCAAAAGCGCTTGCGCATAGCTCAGCCGCAAAAGGTTGACATATTCATTGAGCGTCATGCCGGTCGACTTCTTGAACAGGTTCATGGCGTATTTGGGATGGATGTCGGCGGCGGCGGCGATATTCACGCAATCGATCTCGTAGAGGAAGTTCTCGGCGATGAAATCGCACATGCGCCCGACATTGCGCGACGATTGCTGGTCGAAGGGGCTGCCCGTTTCCTGCCCGGGCGCGGTTCCGGGCACCAGCCGATAAGGCTCGAACCGCACCCGCTCCAGCCGCAGCAGCAACTCGTTCACGGCATGCTCGATCATGGCCGGATCGCCCGAGCGGAAGTAGCGGTTCCAGCGCTCGAAATTGTGGTGGTCCGCCGGATCGGTCGCGCCCGTCACCAGCGTGGCGCCCGTCATCAGCCGATGGCGGACATCCGTCGGCAAATGCAAGCGAAAGAAATGCACCAGCGGCAGATGCGCGCCGGCATAGATAGCGTCGTCCGAGAGATCGTCCATCTGGTGCGGCAGGCCGCCCCAGAACAGGCACATGTCGCCCGCCGACAGTGCGATCTCATGTTCGTTCATGCGGTAATGCACGCTGCCGCGCACGATGAAATTGACCTCGACCTGGGCGTGCCAATGCGGCTTGAGCATCACCAGCGGATGGTTGTGAAACATCTGCAAGGCCAGCGGCAGGCCTTCCACGCTGCTGGCGCCAGGCTGATAAAACGGCCGTTCCGGCATCTTACTTTCCGCCAATTTCATATTCCCTTTGACGGCGACAGGCCCTGCCCAGTGCATAGTCTAGCCGTGCTCACAGTGAGAGAGCAAATGGAATGGGAGGATTTCTATGCGCATCACAATGACCTGCGCCGCGCTCGTGCTTGCCCTGGGCTCTGCCCCGGCCTATGCGCAGTCCGGCGAAATCACCATCTGGAGCTGGAATGTCGCGGCTTCATCGCTGAAGGCGACGATTGCCGGCTTCAACAAGCAATTTCCCGACGTCAAGGTCACGGTCCAGGATCTCGGCAACCAGCCGACCTACGACAAGTCGATCGCCGGCTGTGCCGCCGGAGGCGTAGGCTTGCCCGACATCGTCTCGATCGAGAATGGCGAGGCCGAAAATTACTGGAGCCAGTTCCCCGACTGCTTCGTCGACCTGCATACGCTGGGCTACACAGCCGAGGATCAGGCGAAATTCCCCGACTTCAAGCGCACCGAACTCGAAGTCGGCGAGAAGGCCTATGCGATGCCGTGGGATTCAGGCCCGGTCGCCGCCTTCTATCGCCGCGACTTCTACGAAAAGGCCGGGGTCGATCCGGCGTCGATCAAGACCTGGGATGATTTCATCGCCGCCGGCAAGAAGATCCAGGCCGCCAATCCGGGCGTCACCATGACCAACGCCGATTTCAACGGCGATAGCGAATTCTTCCGCATGATCTCCAACGAACAGGGCTGCGCCTATTTCTCCGCCGACGGGCAGTCGATCACGGTCAACCAGCCCAAATGCGTCGATGCCATGACCAAGATCAAGGAGATGAAGGACGCCGGCATCATCTCGTCGGCCGACTGGGGCACCAAGATCACCAACAACACGGCCGGCACCGTCGCCACCCAGATTTATGGCGGCTGGTACGAGGGCACCATTCGCACCGAATCGGCCGGTGAAAACGGCAAATGGGGCGTCTATCTGATGCCGAGCCTCACCGCCGACGGGCCGCGCGCCGCCAATCTCGGCGGGTCGTCGTTGGCCATCACTTCGGCGTCGAAAAACAAGGAAGCCGCCTACGCCTATCTGAAATACACGCTGGAGACGAACGAAGGCCAAATCACCATGCTCAAGGAGTTTGGCCTGGTGCCTTCGCTGGTGTCGGCGCTCAACGACCCCTATGTCTCGGAAGGCCTGCCCTACTGGGGTGGCCAGGCCGTGTGGAAGGACATTCTCGGCACCTTGCCCAAGGTCGTTCCGAGCCGCGGCACCCCGTTCCAGAGCGACGCCGAAATCATCGTCCGTGCCGTGCAGACCAAATATCTGGCCGGAGGCTACCCCGACGCCAAGGCAGCGCTCGACGACGCCGCAAGCCAGATCGCCGCGGCGACCGGATTGCCCGTCAAATCTTGATCTGGACGTGATGGTCGCGGGGCGGCATGACGCTGCCCGCGACCATTGCCGAACGCGCCCCGCGCTTCAGCAGGGCGCGCCACCCTTGAACGCGGAAAGGAGGCAACAAATGCGCTACCAGAATGCAACGGCGTATCGCTTCCTCGCGCCCTATCTGCTGATCTTTGCGGTCTTCTGGGTGTGGCCGATCATCAGCTCCTTCATGATCTCCTTCCAGGCGACGCGCACCGTGCCGTGGCGGTTCGCGCCAGGCTTCAACTGGGGGCGATTGATCGGCGATCCGGCGTTCTTCAACGCGCTGAAGAACACGCTGCTCATCCTGGTCATCCAGGTGCCGGTGATGATTTCGCTGGCGCTCGTCATGGCGGTGCTGTTGAACTCGCCGCTCCTGAAGGCGCGCGGCCTTTACCGCTTTGCCTTCTTCGCCCCGGTGGTGGTCGGCGAGGTCGCCTATTCGGCGGTGTTCCGGCTGATGTTCAACCTCGATTTCGGCATCATCAACAAGCTCCTGAACAGCGTCGGCTTGCCCAAGATCGACTGGTTTTCCAACGTCACCCCGGCGATGGCGCTGATCATGATCGCGGTGACCTGGCGCTGGGCCGGTTACAACGCCATCATCCTGCTCGCCGGCATGCAGTCCATTCCCGAAGATGTTTACGAGGCGGCGACGCTCGACCGCGTCAGCAAGCTCAAGCAGTTCTTCTACATCACTCTGCCGCTACTCAAGCCGGTCATCGTGTTCTGCCTCGTGCTGTCGATCATCGGCACCATGCAGCTGTTCACTGAGCCGTTCCTGATCACCGAGCGCGGCGGACCGGGCGGCGGCACGGAGACGCTTGGCCTGCTGCTCTATCGCCAGGGTTTCCGGTCGCTCAATTTCGGCTACGCATCGGCCGTTGCCTACACCATGGCCGGCCTGGCGATCGCCATCACGCTGGCGCAGCTGTGGCTGACGAGGGAACCGAAATGAGTTCGCGTTCCTCCGCCAGGCTGGGACGCAGCATCGCGCTGCATCTGTTCCTGACGCCGCTGGCACTGATCTGGCTGTTTCCGCTGTGGATGATGGTTGTCTTCTCGACCATGCCGGACAACGGCATCTTCAGCCCCGGCATCGAGCTTTTGCCGCACGGCAATTTCATCGACAATTTCAACAATCTGCAGCGCGACACCAACTTCGTCGGCGCCATCGGCATTTCGGTGTCGGTGGCGGTGACCTACACATCCCTGTCGGTGCTGCTGACGTCGATGGCCGGCTGGGCGCTGGCCCGCTACCAGTTCTTCGGCAAGGGCGCGGTCGTCGCCATCATCCTCGGCACCATCACGCTTCCCTATGCGGTGGTGCTGATCCCGCAATTCATCATGGTGGCGCGCGACTTCAAGCTTGCCAACACCTGGGTGGCGCTGATCGTGCCGCCGCTGTTCAATTCGCTCGGCGTGCTGTTCATGCGGCAGAGTTTTTCGATGATGCCGGACGACCTCTTCGACGCGGCGCGCGTCGAAGGCGTGAAGGAATGGCGCATCTTCCTTTTCGTCGCGCTGCCCCTGGCACGGCCGATGCTGGCGGCGCTCGCCATCATCTTGTTCCTCGCCTCCTGGAACAATTATCTGTGGCCGCTTTTGATCAACAGCCAGCCCGGTTCGATGACGGCGCCGGTGGCGCTCGGCACGCTGATCGGCCTCACCAAGGTGTCGTGGGGCGGCATCATGGCGGGCGCGGTCATGCTGACGGTGCCGATGCTCGTCGTCTTCGTGCTGCTGCAGCGCCATTTCATCGCCGGCATCGCCGCCGGCGCGGTCAAATAAGGGGCAGAATGGCAACGGTCACGCTCAACAATGTCGTCAAGCGCTTCGGCGTCTTCGAGGTCGTCCATGGCGCCAGCATCGACATCAAGGACGGCGAATTCGTCGTCTTCGTCGGCCCCTCCGGCTGCGGCAAGTCCACGCTGCTCAGGATGATCGCCGGGCTCGAGGACATCAGCGGCGGCGAGATCGCCATCGGCGGCAAGGTGGTGAACGATGTCGAGCCGGCCGACCGCGGCATCGCCATGGTGTTCCAGTCCTATGCGCTCTATCCGCATATGAGCGTCGAACAGAACCTCTCTTTCGGGCTGCGCATGACCGGCAACCCGAAGGCCGACACCGACCGGCGGGTGAAGCGGGCGGCCGAGATCCTGCGCATCAGCGAATTGATGGACAGGCGGCCGAAGAAACTTTCCGGCGGCCAGCGCCAGCGCGTCGCCATAGGTCGCGCCATCGTGCGCGAGCCGCAGGTCTTCCTGTTCGATGAGCCGCTCTCCAATCTCGACGCCGAACTGCGCGTCCAGATGCGGGTCGAGATCTCTCGGCTGCACAAGGAACTCGGCGCCACCATGATCTATGTCACGCACGACCAGACCGAGGCGATGACGCTCGCCGACAGGATCGTCGTGATGCGCGCCGGCCATATCGAGCAGATCGGCCGGCCGCTCGATCTCTACGACAATCCCGACAACCAGTTCGTGGCGGGCTTTGTCGGCTCGCCGAAGATGAACTTCATCAAGGCCCATATTGTCGGGCACGATGCGCGTGGCGTGATCGTCGAACTGGCGGGTCAGGAGAAGACCCGTTTCATCCAGCCGCTGACAGGCGCTACGCCCGAAGTGGGGAGCAAGGTCATCGTCGGCGTGCGGCCCGAACATTTCGGCAGTGCGGGAGAAGGTGGCGCCGACCTCGTCGTCGGCATCGACGTGATTGAGCATCTCGGCGGCACGAGCTTTCTCTACACCAGAACGGCCAATGGTGAAGACGTGGTGATCCAGCGCGACGCGGCAAAGGTCCCCGATACGCCCGAGATCACCGTTTCCATCCGCAAATCCTACCTGTTCGATGAAAAAGGACTGCGGCTGCGCTGACCGGCCGCCCTTTCCAGCCTTCAAGGAGAATGACAATGACCGCAACCACGCCCATTCGCTGGGGCATCCTCGGGCCGGGCAGCATCGCCCAGTCCTTTGCCGGTGGCGTGGCCGATTCGCGCACCGGAAAGCTGGTCGCCATCGGTGCCCGCAATCCCGCCAAGCCTGGCCTTGCCGAGAGTTTCCCCGGCGCCCGCATCCTCGACGGCTACGACGCACTGCTCGCCGATCCCGACGTCGACGCGGTCTACATTTCCATCCCGCATCCCGGCCATGCGCAATGGGCGATCAAGGCGGCCGAGGCCGGAAAGCATGTGCTGTGCGAAAAGCCGCTGGCGCTGACCGCCTTCGAGGCCGACGCCATGATGCATGCCGCGCGCAAGGCCGGCACGTTTCTCGGCGAGGCCTTCATGTACCGGCTGCATCCGCAGACGCTGAAGCTGGTGGAACTGATCAGATCGGGCGTCATCGGCGACGTCAGGATGATCAAGTCGAGCTTCGGTTTCGCCATGCCGCGCTTCATGCCGGAGCACCGGCTCTATGCCAACGATCTCGCCGGCGGCGGCATTCTTGACGTCGGCGGCTATCCCGTCTCGATGGTGCGGCTGATTGCCGGCGCCGCAGCCGGAAAGCCCTTCGCCGAGCCGGATAAAGTGGTCGGCACCGCCCATCTTGGCCAGTCCGGCGTCGACGAATGGGCCTCGGCGCTGCTGCATTTCTCGGGTGGCATTGTCGCCGAAGTCTCCTGCAGCATCTCGCTCAACCAGGACAATGTTCTGCGCATCCTCGGCACCAAAGGCCGCATCGAAGTGCCGGACTTCTGGTTCGCCGGCGGCAACCGCGACGTCGGCCTTGGCCAGATCGACGTCATTGCATCCGATGGCACGCGCGAGACCATCAGCGTCAACGAGAAGCGCCATGTCTATTCCTTCGAGGTCGACGCAGCCGGTGAGGCCATCCGCGCCGGACGGCAGGAATTCGCCTGGCCGGGCATGGCATGGGCGGAAAGCCTCGGCACGTTGCGTGTGCTGGACAGATGGCGGGCGGCGGCCGGCCTCGAATACGGGATCGAGAAGGCCCAACAACGTATCAACACCATCTCCGGCCGGCCTTTGCGGTCCGGCGGAACGGCGATCGCCAAGCGCACGATCCCCGGCCTGTCGAAGCCGGCATCGGTGGTGGCGCTCGGCTTCGAGGATTTCCGCACGTTTTCCTCGGGCTCGATCCTGCTCGACGCGTTTTTCGAGGCTGGCGGCAATCTATTCGATACGGGCTATGTCTACGGCGCCGGCTATACGGAGAAGCTGCTTGGCGAGTGGTTGAAAAACCGCGGCGTGCGCGCGCAATCGGTGGTCATCGCAAAGGGCGCGCATTCACCGCTCTGCTATCCCGATGTGATCGGCAAGCAGCTCGACCAGTCGCTCGACCGGCTGCAGACCGATCATGTCGATGTCTACTTCATGCACCGCGACAATCCGGATGTGCCGGTCGGCGAATTCGTCGATGCGATGGATCGCGAGGTGAAGGCAGGTCGCATCCGCGGCCCGTTCGGCGGCTCGAACTGGACGATGGAACGCATGGATGAGGCCATTGCCTATGCCGAGCACACCGGCAAGCAGAAGCCGGGCGCGCTGTCCAACAATTTCTCGCTGGCCGAAATGTTGGAGCCGATCTGGGCTGGCTGCGTCACGTCCTCCACGGATGCGTGGAAGGCCTGGCTGACATCTAGGCAGATGCCGAATTTCGCCTGGTCGAGCCAAGGGCGCGGCTTCTTCACCGATCGCGCCGGGCGCGACAAGCAAGACAACGAGGAACTGGTGCGGGTGTGGTACTCGGAGCGGAATTTCGGCCGCCGCGACCGCGCGATCGAACTCGCCGAGAGACTTGGCAAGAGCCCGATCCATGTTGCGCTCGCCTATGTGCTCGCTCAGCCTTTCCCATCCATTCCGCTGATCGGGCCGCGCACGCTGGACGAGTTGGACGACAGCCTGCGCGCCCTCGACATCACGCTTTCGCGGGCCGATCTCGAGTGGCTGGATGGCGGCGGTCTGCGCGCTGCCTAGTTTGCTGCCTGTCTAACGGCGGCGGTGTCAGGTCCCGTCATCGGAGGCCCTGACGCCGCGCCTGGCCGGGGTTCTCATGCTCGCGTACATGCCGGTGGTGCGGAATTGGCTTGGCGTAATGCCGTAGCAGCGACGGAAAACCTTCGAAAAATAGTTCGCGTCCTCGAAGCCGCACAGGATGGCGACTTCCTTCACCGGCAGGAAGTCCGCCTTTGTCAGCAGCTTCGCCGCCCGTTGCAGGCGCTGCTGCAGCACGAACTCGGCGGGCGGCAGGCCTTCGCTCTCGGCGAAACAGCGTGAGAAATGGGCCCGGCTGAGGCCGCTGATCTGGACCAGATCCGCCACCGGCAGCGGCCTGTCGAGATTGGCATTGATGTGATCGATGACGGGCTGCATGACGCTCTGTTTTTCGGCAAAGGCGTGGGAGCCGAAGACATCGTCATAGAGTGCCATCGCAGCCTCGTAGGCTATCGCCGAAGCAGCACCCGGCGAAGCAGCCCCTTTGATCAGGCGCAGGCTGCAATCGGCAAGATGATCGATCGTCGCCGGCTGCAGCCGAAATACAGGACCAGAGACGCTAAGGATCGACTTGTGGATGCGCAGCGCTTCCTCGCCGTTCATCGAAATCCAGAAATACTCCCAGCGCTCGTCCTCAGCCAGCCAGTAGCGGTGGTTGTGCGGCACCAGCACCAGCAATGTGTCGTTCTTCTGCAGCCGGTAGTTGCGGTTCTCATAGCGCAGCCGGCCAGCTCCGCTGATCGTGTGCTGGAGCACGGTGAACGGTGTCTGGCCGCGCTTGCGGCCGTCCCAATCGTAGATCTCGTCCTCGCGCACCTCATAGCCCGTGCTCGTCGGCATGGCATGCAGGCGCTGGCGACCGCGCGGCAGCGAGATCGTGCGCATGGATTGTCCGTTGGCTATCAAATCGTGCAGCACAAAATTACCCTCGAAAGCATAATCCTTCTCTGGTCGCGCTCGCGAATAAGCGCATAATCCCCGTCGAAAAGCGAGAGAGATCCGCGGTCGAGGAGCGGACAGGGAGGTTGGTGAGCCGGATTCCGGCTTGTCGCGCATACATGTCACGGCATGTGGCTACAACTTCCCATTGTCATTCCTTGCCTGCAATTCGAATGGAATGAGGTGCGGCTGATGAGTTTCAAAATCGCTATCATCGGTGCGGGCAGCGTCGGCTTCACCAAGAAATTGTTCACAGACATCCTGTGCGTGCCCGAATTCAAGGACATCGAATTCGCGCTGACCGACGTCAGCGAGCACAATCTTCAGATGATCAAGGCGATCCTGGACAGGATCGTCGAGGCAAACAAATTGCCGACCAAGGTGACGGCGACCACCGACCGCCGCGAGGCGCTCGATGGCGCACGCTACGTCATCAACTGCGTGCGGGTCGGAGGCCTCGAAGCCTACGCCGACGATATCCGCATTCCCCTGAAATACGGCATCGACCAGTGCGTCGGCGACACGATCTGCGCCGGCGGCATTCTCTATGGCCAGCGCAACATCCCGGTGATCCTGGATTTCTGCAAGGACATCCGCGAGGTCGCCGAGACGAACGTCAAATTCCTGAACTACGCCAACCCGATGGCGATGAACACCTGGGCGGCGATCGAATACGGCAAGGTCGACACCGTCGGGCTCTGCCACGGCGTTCAGCACGGCGCCGAGCAGATCGCCGAGGTCCTGGGCGCGAAGTCCACGCAGGAGCTCGACTATGTCTGTTCCGGCATCAACCACCAGACCTGGTTCATCGACCTGCGCCTGAACGGCCGTCCCATCGGCAAGCACGAACTGGTGGCCGCCTTCGAGGCGCATCCGGTCTATTCGCGGCAGGAGAAGCTGCGCATCGACGTCCTGAAGCGCTTCGGCGTCTATTCGACCGAAAGCAACGGCCATCTTTCCGAATATCTGCCCTGGTACCGCAAACGTCCCGACGAGATCACGCGCTGGATTGACATGTCCGACTGGATCCACGGCGAGACAGGCGGTTATCTCCGCTATTCGACGGAAACCCGCAACTGGTTCGAAACGGAATATCCGCGGTTCCTCGAAGCGGCGTCGAAGCCGATCGACCAGGAGAAGCGCTCTAACGAGCATGCCAGCCACATACTGGAGGCGCTGGAGACCAACCGCGTCTATCGCGGCCACTTCAACGTCAAAAATAATGGCGTGATCACCAACCTGCCGCAGGATGCCATCGTCGAGTCGCCCGGTTTCGTCGACCGTTTCGGCATCAACATGGCCGCTGGCATCACGTTGCCGGAAGCCTGCGCCGCCACCTGTATCGCCTCGATCAATGTCCAGCGCATGTCGGTGCATGCGGCGATAGCAGGCGACATCGATCTGTTGAAGCTCGCCGTGCTGCACGACCCGCTGGTCGGCGCGGTTTCGACGCCGGAGGAGGTCTGGCAAATGGTCGACGAAATGGTCGTCGCCCAGGCGGCCTGGCTGCCGCAATACGCCCATGCGGTCCCGGCCGCCAGGGAGCGGCTGTCGACTTCGGCGGTGAAGACCCGCGAGTGGGCGGGCGCCGCACGGCGCAGCGTTCGCTCGATCGAGGAATTGCGCGCCGAAAAAGCCGCGCTGGCGCAAGCCGGCTGAAACCACATGCGGTGATGGTGGATCCAAGGGAGGCGGATCCACTGCCATGAAGCCGTTTGAGTTCGAGGAGAAGCGGAGCAGGTAAAACTGCTCCGAATAAACAAGAGGGAGAGAGACAGTGAGGAATTTACGCAATATCGGCCTTGCTGCCGGACTGGCGCTGAGCGTCTCGGTCTCGGCACTCAACGCATACGCTAGCGAACCGACGGTTCCGCCGGCGCCGACACCGTTCCCCGCCGAGGGCAAGATCAACTATGTGGCGCGTGACTCCATTCTGGAGTTCAAGGCACTCCCCGAATATCACGAGCCCGATTGGGTCACCGAGAAATACGTCAAGGCCGGCAAGCTGCCGCCGGTGAAAGACAGGCTTCCGAAAGAGCCGCTGGTCTTCAAGACGGGCAACATGCAGGATGGCATCGGCGTCTATGGCGATACGATGCGCCATGTCATCGGCGGACGGCCGGAAGGCTGGAACTACGGTGCGGGCCAGACGCAAGGGTGGGGCGGCATCGATATCGGCCTTTCCGAATGCCTGACGCGCACCGCGCCCCTGTTCCAGGTCGAGGCGAAGGACACCGAGCCGCTGCCGAACCTGGCCAGGAGCTGGGACTGGTCGAAGGACGGCCACAAGCTGACGATGCACCTGGTCGAGGGTGCAAAATGGTCTGATGGCGTTGCCTTCAACGCCGACGATGTCATGTTTTACTGGGACGACGAGGTCGTTGACCCGAACGTCTCGCCGCTGAACGGTGCGACGCCGGAAACCTTCGGCGTCGGCACGACGCTGAAGAAGATCGACGACTATACCGTCGAGTGGACCTTCAAGGATGCGTTCCCGAAACAATATCTCTATGCGATGGCCTATGGCACCTTCTGTCCCGGGCCCGCGCATATCCTGAAGCCGCGGCATCCGAAATATTCGAAGAACACCTACGACCAGTTCAAGAACGCTTTCCCGCCGGAATATATGAACCTGCCGGTGATGGGCGCCTGGGTGCCGGTCGAATACCGGCCTGACGACATCATCGTCATGCGCCGCAACCCCTACTATTGGAAGGTTGACGAGAAGGGCAACCAGCTGCCTTACCTCAACGAGCTGCAGTACAAGCTGTCGACCTGGGCCGATCGCGACGTCCAGGCGGTCGCCGGCTCGGCCGACTTCTCCAATCTGGAGCAGCCGGAAAACTTCGTCGCGTCGCTGAAGCGTGCGGCGGAGGCGAACGCGCCGGCCCGTCTCGCTTTCGGCCCCCGGCTCATCGGCTACAATCTACGCATGAATTTTTCCGCCAATGGCTGGGGCAACCCGGACGAGCGCGGCCAGGCGATCCGCGAGCTGAATCGCAACGATGATTTCCGTAAGGCCGTCACCATGGCGCTCGACCGCAAGGCGCTCGGCGACTCGCTGGTCAAGGGGCCGTTCACCGCCATCTATCCGGGCGGCCTGTCGTCGGGCACCAGCTTCTATGACCGCGATTCGACCGTCTACTACCCCTTCGACCTCGAGGGCGCCAAGGCCGAATTCGCCAAGGCCGGCCTCAAGGATACGGATGGCGACGGTTTCGTGAACTTCCCTTCCGGCACCGCCGGCGGCAAGAATGTCGAGATCGTGATGCTGGTCAACAACGACTACACGACAGACAAGAGCCTTGCCGAAGGCGTCGTCGCCCAAATGGAAAAGCTTGGGCTGCGGATCGTGCTCAACGGCCTCAACGGCACCCAGCGCGACGCTTCCCAATATTCCGGCCGCTTCGACTGGCTGGTCCGACGCAACGAACAGGAACTGACGTCGGTGGTGCAGAACACCGTGCAGCTTGTCCCGATTGGTCCACGCACCAGCTGGGACCATCGCGCGCCGGAGAACGGCGAGGTCGATCTGATGCCCTTCGAAAAGGACCTCGTCGACATCGTCAACAAGTTCATCTCTACGCAGGACAATGACCAACGCGCCAGCCTGATGAAACAGTTTCAGAAGATCTCGACAGAACACGTCTACAATGTCGGTCTGACGGAATATCCCGGCGCGCTGATCGTCAACAAGCGTTTCTCGAACATACCGCAGGGTACGCCGATCTTCATGTTCAACTGGGCCGAGGATTCGATCATCCGCGAACGGGTCTTTGTCGCGGCCGACAAGCAGGCGAAATACGAGTTGTTCCCCGAGGAGCTGCCTGGCAAGCCCGGAGAAAAAGGTCCGATGAATTAGGTTTACCTCCCCTGACCGAGAGAATTCGGGCCGCGCCCGAGGGCGGCGGCCCCCAAATACAAAAACCCCCCCCACCACCAGCGCGGGGAGTCGACCCAAAAAAGCGCCCCCCCGATATGGGATAGTACGAACACCCCGAACCTGGGGCAAAAC
>NZ_JAMYLL010000058.1:0-28797 GCF_040318045.1 Mesorhizobium sp. M1338
GCGGCGGGTTGATCCGCAGGCAACCCGGCCTCGCGCGCAGCATCGAACTGCTCGTCAAACCCGATAGCCTGCCCCGGCTACAACCTATCCAACCCGTCGAATCCTCTGTGCACAGGTACTAGCCGCAATGAGGTCGCGCCTCTTTGCTCTATGCCAAATCCGCACGAATTTTGCGCAACCCGAACTGACCGCAAAAGGATCTCGGCGTCCAGGCGGACGCCTCAAACTCATCGCTGGTGGGCCCGCGCTCTTCTCGAATTGCAACCTCCGCGATGGCATGGTGGTGGCCACATTTCGTCATCGATCTCATCCAAGCCGTGAAGGCCTCGATATTGGATTGCTAGGGGTGGTTGCAAATGTTCGCAAAAAGAAGCGTCATGGACGGAAACAAGGCTAGCGAACACTCTTGCACTGCTCTTGTTCCGAGCCAACTCCTATCCGACGATAGATGAAAGCTTCGTCCGACGCAGTATTTGCCACGGTGTGTTGCGTTTCTTCGATGAGCATGGCCATGCGAGCGTGGATCGGAGACTTGATGCAGACCGGATCCGTTGCGGCGGCATCGCCGGCAATCGCCATTGCCTGACATCTGCAGCCGCCCCAATCGATCTCGCGCCGCTCGCAGCTTCGGCATGGCTCTTGCATCCATTCGGTCCCGCGGAAGGCATTGAACGCCGGCGAATCGGTCCAGATCTCGGCGAGCGAGCGCGTTCCGAAGCGTTCGAAGCGGAGCGAAGGAACCGTCTGCGCGGCGTGGCACGGCAGCACGGTGCCGTCGGGCGTCACCATGAAGGCGTCTCGCGCCCAGCCGCCCATGCACGGCTTTGGATAGATGGCAAAATAGTCCGGCGGGACAAAGTCGATGTTGATGATGCTGGCATGCCGTTGCTGCGCCGCCGCGACGATCTCCGCCTGCCGGTCGACCGCGGCACGTTCGGGCATCAGCCAATCACGATTGGCCAGCGCCCAGCCGGCATACTGTACGTTGGCGATCTCGAGCCGCTCCGCGCCCAGCGAGAGGGCAAGATCGATGAACTCCGGTACTTGCTCGATGTTGTGACGATGGATCGGCGCATTAATGGTGAGTGGCAGCCCGGCCGCGCGGGCCTGGCGTGCCGTCTCCAGCTTCTTTTCATGGCTGCCCCGGTGGTTGCCGATACGGTCGGTGGTCGCCGAACGGGCACCCTGAAAACTTAGCTGCAGATGGTCGAGACCGGCTTCGGCAAAGGCCTCGAGGCGGCCTTCGGCAATGTTGATGCCGGCGGTGATGAGGTTGGTATACACACCGCGCGCCGAAAGACCGGCGATCAATTGTTCGAGGTCGCGGCGCAGCGTCGGCTCGCCGCCGGATAGATGCACCTGCAGAACGCCGAGATCGGCGGCCTGCGAGAAGAGATCGAGCCAGGTCTGCGTGTCGAGCTCGCGATTGGCCTTCAGCAATTCGAGCGGATTGGAACAATAAGGGCACTGCAGCGGGCAGCGATGCGTCAGTTCCGCCAGCATGCCAATCGGAGGGAGAATGGGCTCACTCATAGCTTCACCAGCAGCTTGTCCGACCATTCCTGCAGGAAGGCGATGACGTCCGCCGCCACGACTTCCTGTTCTGCGTCATAATCGGCGGCAAGATCGGCGATGATGTGGCCGACCGTGGATCGCCCGTCGCATCGGCGCAATATGTCGAGACTGATTTCGTTGGGCCAGAATACCTTCTCCGGCGAAAGCACGGCGAAGGCCTGTCGCACGGGGTCGTACTGTATGCGCACGTGCTTCGGCAGGGATGGCACCGATCGCAACGACGCGATGGCTTTTTCGCGCAGCGCCCTCATCAGGTTGCCTTCGGGCGGAAGGCGCCGGGCGGTATATTTCCCGACCCGCCATAGGCATGCTGAAGCGCGTCGAGCATGGCCCACAGTATATCGCATTTGAACACCAGTGCATCGATCGCCTGTTGCTGGCGTTCGGCCGTATCGGCATGGCCGAGCACGTAGGCGAGGGCGAAGTCGGCATCACGCGCTGCCTGTTCGGGCCGCCGGCTGAAATAGGCGAGCGTATCCTCGGTGACGTAATCATATTTGGCCAGCATTGCCGGCACACGCTCGCCGATGATGAGCGGCGAGAACATTTCGGTCAGCGACGATGCGACCGCCTCCAGCAGCGTCCGGTTCGTGCAGAAGGAAAGGTAGGCGCCGACGGCGAAACGGGTCGCCGGCAGCGCCAGCCGTTCGCTCTTGACGGCTTCGGCATCGAGCCCGAGCGAGATGGCCAGATGCAACCAGCGCGCTATGCCGCCGCTCCAGCCGTCCTCGCCGTCATGGTCCTCGATGCGTTTGCGCCAGGCGGCGCGAAACGCCGGATCCACGGCATGTGCCAGGATCATGGCGTCCTTGCGCGGAATGACGGCCTGATAGCAATACCGGTTCAACGCCCAGGCCTGCATCTCGGCCTTCGACAGGGCGCCACTGGTCATTCTGTGGTGGAAAGGATGGTGGTTGTGATAGCGCTCTGCACCGATCTGCCGCAGCAAGGCCTCGAGCTCGCTCTTGGACAGGCCATCTCTGGCCGCGTGTTGGAAATCGCTCAAAATTCCAGCTCCATTCCATCGCTGGCGACTTCCCAGCCAGCCGCTTTGACCGCCGCGTGTTCGGCGGAATTCTCGTCGAGAACAGGATTGGTGTTGTTGATATGGACGAAGATTCGGCGGCCGATCTTCACATCGGCCAGACCGGCAATCGAACCTGCTTCTCCAGACATTGCGATGTGCCCCATGCGCGCGCCGGTTTTCTGGCCGACCTGGGCAGCGATCATCTCGTCGTCTGTGTAGAGGGTGCCGTCGAACAGAAGGCAGGCGGCATCGGCCAGACGCGTGCGCAGGGCGGCATCGATGCGCGCGCAGCCCGGGATGTAGAAGGCCGCGTCACGACTGCCGGCCCCGGTGATGCGCACTCCAATCGTGTCGCCCGTTTCGGAGCTGAAATCGGCGCTGGGATCGCCACTTTGCTCGAGATAGAGCGCGATCTTCCCGGGCACGGGGAAGACGTCAACGACCACACCGGTCTCACGGCCGCCCGCATCGCAGATCGCCAGTTCTCCCATTGGCGCCAGGAGGCGTCGCGGCACGATCGCCGGATCGAGAACGCTGAAAATCGAATTCGCCTCCAGCGTCGCCAGCACCTGTGCGGTCGCATAGACGGCGAAGGGCTGTCGTTCACGCAGGCTGAGCAGGCCGGCGATATGGTCTATATCGGCGTTGGTCAGCACCACCGCGCGGATAGGCGTCGAGCGCAGCGGCGCCTCGGCTGCGGGCTGCAGGTCAGGCGTCTGCGCAATCTGCTGGCGAATGTCGGGCGAAGCGTTGAAGAGAACCCAGCCTGTCCCGTCCGCCGACGCGGCAATGCATGATTGGGTTCGTGAATGCACGCCGGACATCCCGGCGCGAGCTGCGCGGCTCAGGCGATAGTTGCAGTTCCATTGCGGAAAGCCGCCCCCCGCCGCCGATCCGATGATCTTCACGTGCATGATGATGCCCGCTCCGCAGCCCATCCGAGCGGCAGGAAATCCTCGCTGCAAAAGGTTTCGCGCCCGCGTTTTCCGCGCAAAGCCGTCGCGAAGATCTCACGCGGCAAGGAGGTGCATGCCCCTGTTGCCAAGGACACGCACCTTTGCGGCCTACTTCCTGGGAGGAATTTCAGCAGGCAGATACCGCGAAATTTCGAAGCCCGCAGCCACCTGGCACATGGTGGGTTTCTTCCAGTTCTTCTTCTTCATTGCATTCTCCTCTTCTGCCAGCCCGAAGGGGCCGGTCATATCGTTGGCGCCATTGCGGGCGATGCAATGGCTCGTCCATTACCTCACAAATGGACAAATGAAAGATTGGGTACTCAAACAGCCAAAAAACAAAGCAATAAAGCAACCTCAAAGGTCAGTTCCTTCCCTCCTCTCTCCCGCTGATGCCGATCAAGCTCACCCCGGCGTCGCCGTGATAGGGTTGTCATGTTCGTCGATCAGCGGGACGTTGTAGTCTAGCAGCAGCTTGTTGATCTCTGCCTGGTTTTCTCGGATCACCTTGTTGAGCGTACGCTTCCATTCCTGGTCGGATGGACGTACTCCCATGGTAATGCGGTAGGACATGCGCGAACCGGTCTTTTCCTTGACCAGGGGGACGATCGTAACGTTCGCGTTGAGTTGCTTGGCGTAGTAGCCTGCCATTGGTCCCCACAGGATCGCGGCATCGATCTTGCCGGCGAGCATGTCCTTGAGCACAACCTCTCCCATCGACGGGGTGACGCGCGTGTCGACCGCCAGCGGGTAGATTTTTGCCGTTCGCAAGAGTTTGTTGGCGGCCATGTTGGCAGTTGGCGGCGTGCGTTCGACGACACCTATCCTCTTGCCGGCGAGTTTCGGATCCTCGATCGTCTCGACGCTCTCGAGGTCGTCGTCCTTCGGATGCACGAGCACGTAGGAGGAGCGATAGTAGGCATTGGTGTTCTGCACCAGCTCATCACCTTGGGCATAGCCCATGATGACATCGCATCGGTTGGCAGCAAGCGTGTTGCGCACGAAGCCGATGACGGTCGGAAACCATGTGTAGGCGACCGTCTTCCGCCCTGTCTTCCTTGCAACGAGCTCAGCCAGCTTGTTTTCGAAGCCCTGGCCGCTCTGGTCGGTGAATGGCATGTTCGAAGGATCGGCGCAGACGCGCAGGATGTCGGGATCGACCAGCTCTCCGGCAGCGCCGAGACCGGCGCCCTGCGCCCCGGCGCTCGACGGCAACATGGCAAGCGCTCCGAGGATCGGCAGGATTACGCGCAGCTTCGATGCAACGCCGCCGGTCATGTCATCCCCCCATGCAGGATGCTTCGGCATCCTTCGCCGCCTTGGGCTTGTCTTCGTGCTTGGGTGGCCTGCCGCGCGGCGCCGCGCCGTCGGCGCGTGCGCGCAGATAGACGTAAAGATCGTCCAGGTAGCAATAGACGTTCTTGTTGTCGCCGAAGGCAGGCATGACGTTTTCCTTGCCGTTGCCGGTATTCTTGCGGCCCTGGGCCACGATCGAGAGGAAGGTGGGGTAGTCGATGTTTTTCAGGCTGTTGGCCAGGGCCGGCGCATAGCTCGAGCCGGTGCCGTCTTGTCCGTGGCAGACATGGCAGTCCGAGTGATAGCGGCGGTAACCACTGAACGTGTACCAGTCCACCGTTCCGTTTTCTATCTTGTAGGTTGGGTTTCCATCCGCGTCCAAATACTTGCCGCCGTCGTTCTTCACCGCCTTGGCCTTTTCGGCACTGTCTTCGGCCCGCACCAGAGTTGAGCTGGCGAGAGTGAGAAGAGCGACGGCGAGAATGGAAATTGCAATGCGAGAAGACATTCAGACGCTTCCTTATTTTGCCAAGGACAAAGGTTGTGCCGTCGCGAGGACACTGATGGATGTTTCGGGTGAGCGGCAAATCGAGAGCCCGGAAGTCCCTCCAGGTGATCCGGGCTCTCATATTTCAGGCCGTCGCTCTCCGAGCCCTCCCGGATGTCAATCGGGAAGACCGAAGACGGTCAGCTGGCCACCCAGCGTGGTGTAGTCTGCAAGTGCAGCATAGCCGCCGACAGCGCCCAGACCGGCCGTGCCTACAACTGTGTTCTGGTCGCCTTGCGCCCGGCCCTGATCGATGGCGCCGTGCCAGGCTGCGGCTTGGTCGGGCGAAAGCAATCCGCCTGCCAGACCGATGCCGGCCCAGCCGCCGACGCCCGACAGAACGGCGATGTACTGCTTGCCGTCGTGCTCGAAGGGCGTGACGTTGCCGATGATGCCGGATGGGGTCTTGAACTTATAGAGTTCCTTGCCGTTCTTATCGACCGCCTTGAGGTAGCCTTCGAGCGTGCCGTAGAAGACCACGTCGCCGGCCGTCGCGAGTGCCCCGGACCACACCGAGAACTGCTCGGGCTTCGACCAGACGATCTCGCCCTTCGCGGCGTCCCAGGCGATCAGGTTGCCCATGCTCTCGCCGCCCGGTGCGGGATACATCGACACAGTAGAGCCCACATAAGCCTGGCCGGCCGTGTAGCTGACCTTGTAAGGCTCGTAGTCCATGCAGACATGGTTGGTCGGCACGTAGAACAGGCCCGTCTTCGGCGAGTAGGTCGCCGGCTGCTGGTCCTTCGTTCCCAGCGCCGCGGGGCAGATACCGGTGGTGTTCGTATCTTCACCGTTCGCCTGGGGAGAGTATTTCGCAACGACCTCTGGACGACCGTACTTGTCGCTCTTGGGGTCCATGTTGATCTTGGTGGCCCAGTTCACCGCCGGATCATACTTGTTGGCGACGAGAAGCTCGCCGTTGGCGCGATCCATGGTGTAGGCGAAACCGTTGCGGTCGAAATGCACCAGCACATCATGCTTTTTGCCTTTGATCTCCATGTCGTCGACGAGGATCATCTCGTTGACGCCGTCATAGTCCCATTCATCGTGCGGGGTCATCTGGTAGACCCATTTGGCCATGCCGGTGTCGGCATCGCGGGCGAAGATGGTCATCGACCAGCGATTGTCTCCGGGGCGCTGGACCGGATTCCACGTCGAGGGATTGCCAGTGCCGTAGTAGACGAGGTTCAGCTTGGGATCATAGGAATACCAGCCCCATGTCGTGCCGCCGCCCGTCTTCCACTGTTCGCCTTCCCAGGTATTGGTGCCGGAGTCCTTTCCTACCGGCTTGCCGAGCTGGGTGGTCTTGTCGGGATCGATCAACGTGTCTGCATCCGGACCTTCCGAATAAGCCTTCCAAGCGAGCTTGCCGTCCTTGAGATTGTATGCGGTTATCCAGCCGCGGACGCCGTATTCGGCGCCGGAGACACCGACGAGAACCTTGTCCTTGATGACGACGGGCGCTGACGTGCCGGATTCGCCCTTTCCACCATTGATCTCGTCGCCGTTCTTGGCTGACCAGATAAGCTTTCCGGTCTTGGCATCGAGCGCAACAACGTTGGTGTCAGCCTGATTGAGAACGATCATCGCCGGGCGGTCGCCATCGGCAGGTGCGTAGGCAACGCCGCGATTGACGGTGTCGCAGCACATGATCGCAATAACGTTCGTGTCCTGCTTGGGCTCGTACTTCCAGAGGATCTTTCCGTCCTTGCTGAGATCGAGAGCGTAGATCGTGTTCGGGAACGGCGTGTGCACATACATCACATCGCCGACAATCAGCGGTCCGCCCTCATGGCCGCGCAGCACGCCGGTCGAGAATGTCCACTTGACCTGCAGGTTCTTCACGTTCTCCTTGGTGATCTGCTTGAGCGGGGAATAACGGGTATTGGCGTAATCACCCGTCTGCATCACCCAGTCTTTCGGGTTTTTGGCCATTTTCGCGAGCTCTTCGTTGGCTGACGCCGTATAGAGCGCACCGAACGGCAGCAGCGCAGAGGCCGTTACGATGTAGGTAGCTTGTATAAGTGCGCGCATCACAATCCTCCCAGGTTCACAACGGGAAATCGATTGTTAAGCCCGCAAAGGCCTCAACAAGCGATTCAGTTTGGGAAGTATTTCCGGCAGCGTGTCACGACCTAGACTCAACCAGCAGAGGTGTTTTTAACCTCTAACCAAACAGTCTAGCCCTTACCCGCCCAGTTGGTCTACGAAAGACTGCCGCCATTCCCTAATTATGGCGACGTCCTTGAAGCCGGAAATGAGGTAAGGCTATGTCATTACAAAATGGCAGGCAAGGAAAAACCCGTCGGAATCTTGCGTGTGCGGCATCATTATGTTGCGATGCAATATAAAGATGTAGCTAGAATCGCTGCCCGATGATTAGCGGCCAAAATGGCTTAAAGGCGGCCCCGATACGTATAAAACTCTTATCTGTACGTATTGACGGTATGCTGAGATTGCCTCTTATTTAGGCATATTTTCACCAAACTTCTCGGCGAAGCCGGCTTTGTCCACCAGTAGTAAGCGAGGTGTCAGCATACCGCAAGAAGACAGGTGCGGGGTGGGTCATGGGGTCGCCCCGAAGCGCTGTTGTCGATGGGCAGGGCATTCCTCCTTTGGTCCTATATGGAGGCGGTTGGAGGTTGACGGGCCTTGCGGCATGTCGCCAACTGGCCGCGATGGCGCTGCCTCGCTGCCTCGCTTCCTCGCGCCAGGCAACAGGAGAAGATTTCTCATGGTCAGATATGGTGGATTTTCGATCCTGCCGCTGCTTTTTTCGTCAACTATGGTCTTTGCGAACCCAGCCGGTGCTGCGGGAGACTACCCGACGGTGACGATTGTCGATTATGTGCTCGGCTGCATGCGGACAAACGGACAGACACGTCAGGCCTTGGAGAGTTGTTCCTGCTCGATCGATGTCATCGCCTCGATCCTCCCTTACGAGCATTATGAAAGGGCCGAGACCTTCAAGAGCATGTCTCTGACGACAGGCGAGAATGCCGGCCTGTTTCGTGAAAGCGCACCGGCAAAAGCCGCGCGAACGGAGTTGAAGCGGGCCCAGGCGGAAGCCGACGTGCGTTGCTTTTGATATGCATCGGCTGTTCGAGGGCCCCTTCAAGGGCATTCCCGCCCGATGCTGGGCGATCAGATCACGCCTGGAAATTTCCGATGGAACGACCGCAAAAGGTCGCTTATCGCCTCTGGGCTGCGGCATTGCCAGGGCGGCCTTACGTCAAAAATGCCGAGCACATGCGCGGGCCGTGGCGCGAGCACGATGATGCGATCCGACAGCGCCAGGGCCTCGATCAGGTTGTGCGTCACCATCAGGGCGGTAGTAGGCCTGGCCGACCATACCGCAAGAAGCAGGTGCCGCAGCTGCTCGGCGGTCCGCCCATCGAGCGAGACGAAGGGCTCGTCCAGGAAAAGCACCGCCGGTTCGGTCGCGAAGGCCCTCGCAAGTGCTGCCCTTCGCGCAAGGCCAAGTGAAAGCTCCGCCGGATAGAGCGAGCGCATGCCGGCGAGACCGAGGGTGTCAAACAGCCCGTCGAGATTTTTCGTTCGCAGTTCTTTCGGCAACGCCAGCCTGACATTCTGCTCAACCGTCCGCCAGGGCAGCAGGGTGGGTTCCTGGAACACGGCGGCTATGCGGTTCGAGCCGCCTTCAGGCAGCTGAAAAGAGCCGGAAAACTGCCTGTCGAGCCCAAGCAGGATACGCAGCGCCGTGGTCTTGCCGCATCCCGATGGTCCGAGCAAACAAGCGAATTCGCCTTGCCGGACTTCGAAGGAAAGGTCTTTGAGCGCCGTGACCGAGACGCCTTGCGCGGATCTGAAGGTCTTTTCGGTAATGTCGACCCTAAGCGGGGCGACGGCGCCAACGGGTTGCATGTCGTTCAACGGGCTGCACCAGAAGAAGTTCGATGACAAGCATCACCGCCACGAACGCCAGCGTGTAGGCGAGAATGGCAGCGACTTCGAAAAGCTGGAAATAAAGATAGATCTGGAAGCCGACACCATTGGAGCGACCGAGCAGTTCGACCACCAGAACGATCTTCCAGATGAGGGCGATTCCCGAACGCGAGGCCGCAGCTAGATAGGGCTGCAACTGCGGCAGCAGGATATGGCGAACGCGATCGAGGGGACCGAATCGGTAGACAGCCGCCATTTCGGCGTAACTGGGGTCAAGCGCCCTGGCGCCCTCGCGAATGGTCACGACGACATTCGGGATCTTGTTCACGGCAACCGCGCCTATTGCCGCCACCTCGTTGAGGCCGAACCAGATGTAGGCCAGCACAATGACTACCAGCGCGGGGATGTTGAGGAACAGGATTATCCAGGGACTGAAGAACCGGTCCGCGCCACGGTAGCTGCCGAGGAGAACGCCGATGACAGATCCGAAAATCATCGCGACGACGTATGCCGCGGCAACCCGGCCGAGGGTTGCGCCGAGATGATAGAAAAGGTCGCCGGTCGCCGCCTCTCTCAGCAATACCTGCCAGACCTGTCCCGGACCCGGAAAGGCACGGTTCGGCCAGCCATTCGCCGCCAGGCCCCACAGCAGGCAAAGCCCGAGCAGGGAGGCCGTCACCGTCAACGCAGGTATCAGCATCGCTCGAGGGCCGGCACGGCTGGAAATGTCGGCCAAGTCGCCAGGCGTGCGATCGCCGGGCTCTGTCGCGGTCATTTCGCCGGCTCCTGCCAGAACGTGCCCGGCGCCATCTCCGGCGCGCTGCCGACCAGCTTTTCGCCACCGATCCCGGCCAGCACATGATAGAGCCTGCCGGCATCGGCCGCTTCCTTGGCGACCGGCCGCCTGGGGATGCCCTCGCGATAGCGGTCGCGCAGCTTTGCCAGTTCCTTGCCTTCCCCGCGGACAACGGGCGCAAGCCGCTGCCATTCTTCGTCGGACCTAGCCAGCAGATCCTTGGCCCGCGCGGAAGCCTTGAGGAAGCCGCGGACGGCTTGCGGATTTTCGTCAGCCCATTTTTCGTGGAATACATAGCCAAGCGCGGACACCGGGCCCGACGCTCCGAGCGCCTTCTCGGCATCTTCGGCGCCGATCAGCCGGCGAAAGCCGTTCGCCTCGAGGCGGGCGCAAAAATGCCAGAAATTGAGCACCGCATCGAGTTCACCCTGAATCGCCTTTTCCGAAATCAGCGGCGGCGCGCCGAAGACGACGTCGCTGATCGCCGGCAGGTCGAGGCCGTGATCGCGTCTGGCCAGCGCCTGTATCAGCAGCCAGCTCTTATCGAGGGCCCCGCCGGCGACGCCGATCTTCTTTCCCTTGAGATCGGTGAGCGTGCGCATCGGCGATGCGTCCTTTACCATGATCGCCCCGACGGCCGTCGAATAGGGGGCCAATGTGACATCGCCGCCGTCCGAGCGCTGGCGCGAGACCCACAGCCAATCGGTCACGATCATGTCGATCGCACCGGCCAGTATCGCGACATTGGTCGCATCCTCGCCGGCGAAATAGATAACGTCCAGATCGATCCCGTTGGTCGCGTCGAACTTGTGGTCTTTCAGCGTTTCAAGCTCCCAGCTTACCGTACCGAACTTCAGCACGCCGATGCGAACCTTGGACGCGGCAGATGCGGCAATGGGGTGCGAGCCAAGCATCGCGGCCGTTGCAAAAGCCGCCAATCGGAGCGTTCCGCGCCGCGAAATCATCGTGTTTCCTCCCGCGACTGCAACAAACCAGGGGGGTCCGATCAGATCGCCCGGTCTTTCGTCGGGAAAGCGCATTTGCAGCGCCTGAGCTTGAAGGTCGGGTGTGCCTGCGACCATTTCGCGATTTGGCTGGGTGGCAGGACCATGCATTGGATCAGGGAGCCGCGGCTCCCGAAATAGAGAGAGGCTCGTCTCGGCAGTTGCCAGGATTGGCACTCAGGCAAACCGTCAGTATGAGGTCGACCATATTCATCCAGCACCTCTTGCGCGCATAGACGCCTGTTCTGGCGAAATCCTGCCCGCCCCATTGCCTGGGAAAATATCAGCCGGACAAACTCAGCCCGACCGGGTTCCCGAGGTGCCCATGGGATTCCAGAATGACCTGAAGCTACGCGTTCGCCAAAAGGCCGTCAACAAAGCCGAAAGGACAGTTGCTCTGGACCTTCGTACGGTTGACTTCGTCAAAGCAATGGCATGCAAATCATCCGGGGCTTTGTCGATCGATGAGGAACTGCCATGCGCGCTATCGCATTTTTCGCCGTCGTATCCTTGGCGACTTTCATCACGAACCAATCCCAAGCGCAGGATGCCGCGGCGGGTGAGAAGGTCTTCATGAAATGCAAGGTCTGTCACGTCGCGGACAAGGACCAGAACAAAGTCGGTCCGTCGTTGAACGGCGTCGTCGGCCGTACGGCCGGCACGCATCCGGGATTCAGCTATTCCCAAGCTATGGTTGCGGCCGGAAAATCTGGTGTGAAATGGGACGAGCCAACGCTGACGACCTATCTCCATGATCCAAAGGCCATGGTGAAAGGCACTAAGATGGCGTTTGCCGGCCTCAAGGACGACAAGGACGTGGCCAATGTCATCGCCTATCTCAAGCAATTCTCGAAGTAACGGCTTCGCCGCCAGTCGTTTTGCGAACGGTCGGCGAATATCTTCCTGGTCGATGCTGCGGGTCAATGCATGTCCCCCAAAAGTGCGTAGCAGTTTTGGGAGAACCACATGCATCAAAACAAAAAACTTGAAGCGCGTCGCCTCAATCTGTTTCGACGCGACGCGGCTTTAAGCGGCGGCACGCAGTCTCTGCATCGCGGCGGGCAGATCGAGCAGGCTGTCGCAGACAATATCTGCGCCAAGCTCCTCAACGGGGACCTGGGTGTAGCCGCCGCGCAGCAAAACGACGGGCATGCCGGCGGCGCGCGCGGCGCCAACGTCGCTGCTGCTGTCTCCCACCATCAGCGCGTCGGTGGGTTCGACCCCAAGCTGGTCGAGCGCCATCAGCAGAGAGTCGGGTGCCGGTTTCAGGTATATCACCGCGTCTCCGCCGACGATCGCGCCGAGATATTCAGTCAAGTGGAAATGCAGCAGGATTTCGCGGGTGGCCAATTGCGGCTTGTTGGTAACAACGCCAATGGCTATTCCGTTCAGGTGGAACCGGGTGAGAATCTCCCTGACGCCGGGCATCAGCCTCGTCAGCCCGGTCAGATGTCTGCGGTAGATCGGCGCCATGGCGCGGTTGGCCTCTTCGAGCGCGCTGGCGAGAAGCGGGGCTCCGGAAGCCGCGAAAGCCTGCTCTACCAACTTCCTGACGCCGCCACCGATCATTGCCTTGACCCGATCCACGTGCAGCGGCGGCAGGTCGTGGCCGGCCAACAGTTCGTTGACGGCCGCCGCTATGTCGGGCGCCGAATCGATCAGCGTGCCGTCAAGATCGAACAGGATCGCGCTCTTCGACCCAAACGGCCTGCTCGCGCCGACGTTCATGCGGCCTCCTTCCATTTGATCGAGCAGCCGATCGAAGCGATCTGGTCTAGCGGTCCGTCACAAGTTCGAGCGACCTGCTTCATCGCTTCGAATAGATCGCGCCTCAGGCCGGGTGGGCCGGCATCCCGTCGCGATGCGTCCAGCCGGCCACGATATTGCAGAGTCAACTCGCTGTTGAAGCCGAAGAAATCCGGGGTGCACACGGCTCCATAGGCGTGCGCCACCGCTTGCGACTCGTCGTGGAGATAGGGGAAGGCGAAAGCGTTCGCCCTGGCGAAGAGCTTCATGTTGTCGAAGGAATCGTCCGGATAGGCGTCCGCATCGTTGGGGTTGAGCGCGACAAAGCCCACCCCTTCGGCCTTGAGGTCGTCGGCGTCGCGCACGATGCGTGAGATCACCGCCTTCACATAGGGGCAGTGATTGCAGATGAAGGCGACGACCAGCCCGTTGGGGCCGGCTTGGCCGAAGATCGAATGCGATTTGCCGTCGGTGCCGGGCAAAACGGCATCGACGGCTTGCCAGCCGAAATCGCACACAGGTGGGATTGCCGCCATATCATCCTCCGAACCAAGCGGTTCACGCGGCTCGCCGGATCGCCCCGTCGGCGGCCTGTCTGATCGCGCCGATATTGGCGCGATAGGCAACCTCGGTGCCGCCCTTGAAGACGGCAGACCCGGCGACCAGTACATTGGCGCCGGCTGCGGTGACCAGGGGAGCTGTCTCAGGCGTGACCCCACCGTCGATCTGGATGTCGATGGGACGTTGGCCGACGAGCGCTTTGACACGCCTGACCTTGTCGATGACCGCTGAAATGAAGGCCTGGCCGCCGAAACCCGGATTGACCGTCATCAAAAGCACAAGATCGAGCCGGTCGAGAACATATTCTATGACGCTTTCCGGCGTCGACGGATTCAGCGACACGCCGGCCTTCTTGCCGAGACTCCTGATCGCCTGCAGCGAACGGTCGAGATGCGGCCCGGCCTCGGCATGCACCGTGATGATATCGCAACCGGCAGCGGCGAAAGCAGCGAGATAGGAATCGGCCGGCGCGATCATCAGATGACAGTCGAATACCTTATCCGTTCGATCGCGGATTGTCTTGATCACCGGCGGGCCGAAGGTGATGTTGGGAACGAAATGCCCATCCATCACGTCGAGATGAATCCAATCAGCGCCTGCCCGCGCGACCGCTTCGACCTCGTCGCCAAGCCGCGAGAAATCTGACGACAGAACGGAAGCGGCGATGATGGTCTTTGCGGTCATTTGCTTTCTCTTTCCGCTGGATCAACCGCGAACACCCGGCTGGCGGTAATGTCCTCGGCGGAGATCGTCGACAGCGTCTTTGCGTCGAGAGGTCCCTTGGCGCTCTCGAACAGGCGGCTGGCCTGCCTCAGCCGTGCCCGGTCGAGCGCGTTGCGGATCGAACGAGCATTGGCGAAATGCGGCTGCGCGCGGCGGCGTGCAACGTAGTCGGCCATTGCGGCGGTTGCCTTCGTATCAAACAGATAATTTTGCTGGTCGAGCATTTGTTCCGCGATCCTGAGAAGCTCGTCGTCGGAATAGTCGGGAAAGTCGATGTGGTGGGCAATGCGCGAGCGGAATCCCGGATTGCTTTCGAAGAAGCGCTCCATCCGCTGCACGTAGCCGGCGAGGATCACCACCAGGTCGTCGCGCTGGTTCTCCATCACCTGCAGCAGGATCTCGATCGCCTCCTGGCCGTAATCGCGTTCGTTCTCGGGGCGATAGAGGTAGTAGGCCTCGTCGATGAACAGCACGCCGCCCATCGCCTTCTTCAGGATCTCCTTGGTCTTCGGGGCGGTGTGGCCGATATACTGGCCGACCATGTCGTCCCGGGTAACCGAAACCAGATGGCCCTTGCGGATATAGCCCAGCCGATGCAGCAGGTCGGCCATTCGCAGCGCGACGGTCGTCTTGCCGGTGCCGGGATTGCCGGTGAAGCTCATATGCAGTGTCGGCGTTTCGTGGGCGAGGCCCATGCGGCGGCGCGCCCGCTCAACCAGCAGGAGCGCCGCCGTCTCGCGGATTCGTCTTTTGACCGGGGCAAGCCCGATCAGCTCACGGTCGAGCTCGGTCAGGATGTCCTTGACGCCGGAAGTTTCGAATTCCTCATGCAGGTCGATCGCCGCAGGGACGGCGTTTTGGGTCACTTCCGTTTCGGCAAAGGCTGGCGCCGACATGGCATTCTCCTCTTGTCCCGATGATCAGCCGTACCTCGTTCCAGCTGGCTTGTCGGCGGCATAGGGCTTGGTGGTGTACCGGATCATGCGGCCTGCGCTCTCCTGCCGCTCGAGCCGATAGCCGGGTTCCTCTACCGGGCGGTTGACGATGAAGGAGAGCTTGACCGATTCCCAGCCATGCGAGGAATCGAAGGCGACGACCCGGATATAGCGGTCGCCATAGAGCTTGCGGCATGCGTTCAGCTCCAGCATCAGCCCCGCCGCGTCGGGATTGTCGAACATCGGATGATCCCACATGTCCCAATAGGTGTTGCGCGGGTGCGGATCGTCGGTGAACTCGAGGCTGACAGCCCACCTGTTGTCGATGCAATACTGCACCTGCGCGCGGATCTGGCCGTCCGTCAGGTCGGGCAGGAAAGAAAAGGCCCCTTGGGTGATACGCATGACTGTTCTCCTTATTCGGCCGCCGTTGCCACAGGGACAAAGTCCGGCGTGTCGGTCGAGGCGTAGTTGAATGTCACGTCCTTCCAGACATCGAGCGCCTGTCGCAGCGGCAGGCATGACCGGGCGGCGTGCTCGAGGATGTCGGGCCCTTCCCGCAGGTAGTCGCGGCCCTCGTTGCGGGCGAAGATCATCGCTTCGAGAGCCACCCTGTTTGCGGTAGCGCCGGCCGCGATCCCCATCGGATGGCCGATAGTGCCGCCGCCGAACTGGAGCACGACGTCTTCGCCGAGCAGATCGATGAGCTGATGCATCTGGCCGGCATGGATGCCGCCCGATGCCACTGGCATCAGCTTGTTGAGCGATGCCCAGTGCTGGTCGAAGAAGATGCCGTTCTCCAGCTTCATCGGGTTATAGTTCCCGCGGCAGACGTCGTAGTAGCCCCTTGTCGTCGCGGGATCGCCTTCGAGCTTGCCGACGACGGTGCCGGCATGGATGTGGTCGACGCCGGCAAGCCGCATCCATTTGGCAATGACGCGGAAGGAGACGCCATGCGACTTCTGCCGTGTGTAGGTCGAATGGCCGGCGCGATGCAGGTGCAGGATCATATCGTGCCTGCGCGCCCATCTCGCCATTGACTGGATTGCCGTGTAGCCGATCACGAGGTCGATCATGACGATGTTGGAGCCGAGTTCCTTGGCGAAGTCGGCCCGTTCGTACATGTCCTCCATGGTAGCCGCGGTCACGTTGAGATAGGTCCCCTTGATCTCGCCCGTCTCTGCCTGTGCCTTGTTGACCGCCTCCATGCAGTAGAGAAAGCGCTCGCGCCAATGCATGAAGGGCTGCGAGTTGATGTTCTCGTCGTCCTTGGTGAAATCGAGCCCGCCTTTCAGCGCCTCGTAGACGACACGGCCGTAATTGCGGCCCGAAAGGCCGAGCTTCGGCTTGACGGTGGCGCCGAGCAGCGGGCGGCCGAACTTGTCGAGGCGCTCGCGCTCGACGACGATGCCGGTCGCCGGACCCTGGAAGGTCTTTACGTATGCGACAGGAAAACGTATGTCTTCCAGCCGCAATGCCTTCAACGGCTTGAAACCGAAGACGTTGCCGATGATCGACGCCGAAAGATTGGCGATCGAACCTGGCTCGAACAGGTCGAGGTCATAGGCGATGTAGGCAAAATATTGTCCGGGCGCGTTCGGTACCGGGTCGACCCGATAGGCCTTGGCGCGGTATTTTTCTGTCGCCGTCAACCGGTCTGTCCAGACCACCGTCCAGGTCGCGGTCGAGGATTCGCCGGCGACGGCTGCCGCGGCCTCAATGGGGTCGACGCCATCCTGCGGCGTGATCCTGAACACCGAGATTATGTCGGTATCCTTCGGCTCATAATCGGGCTCCCAATAGCCCATCTTCTTGTATGCCATGACACCGGATCTGTAGCGCTCCTTGCCGGTCACGGTTTCTGATCTGTTGGGCATGACGCTGGTCCTTTCCTTTTTTGGCGGACCGCCGCTCAGGCGGCTTTCGCGGTTGCGATTTGCGGGTCGAGTTTTCCCGCGGCGTAGCGTTTCGCCATCTCGTCCATGGCGATGACCTTGATCTTGGAGGCGTTGCCCGCGCTGCCGAAGCGTTCGAAACGATCGCCGCAAAGGTCGCTCAAGGCGTCCATTGCGGGTTTGAGGAATTTGCGCGGATCGAATTCGCCCGGATGCTGCGTCGCGACGCGACGGAATTGCCCGGCCATGGCCATGCGGCAATCGGTGTCGATGTTGACCTTGCGCACCCCGTGGCGGATGCCGCGCTCGATCTCCTCGACCGGAACGCCGAAGGTCTGGGGCATCTCGCCGCCGTAGGTGTTGATGATGTCCTGCAGTTCCTGCGGCACGGAGGACGAACCGTGCATGACCAGATGCGTGTTCGGCAGCTTCTCATGGATCGCCTCGATCACCTGCATGGCCAGAATGTCGCCATCCGGCTTGCGCGTGAACTTGTAGGCACCGTGGGAGGTGCCGCAGGCAATCGCCAGCGCATCGACGTGGGTGGCGATCACGAAGTCGACCGCCTGGTCGGGGTCCGTCAGGAGTTGGTCGTGCGATAGCGTGCCCTCTGCGCCGTGACCATCCTCGGCCTCGCCCTGGCCGGTTTCCAACGAGCCGAGGACGCCAAGCTCGCCTTCGACGGAAGCGCCGACCCAATGCGCCAGGCGCGCGACGCGTTCGGTGATGGCGACGTTGTAGTCATAGCTTGCCGGGGTCTTGGCGTCCGCCATCAACGACCCGTCCATCATCACCGAGGTGAAGCCGTGGCGGATCGCCGAAAGGCACGTGGCTTCGCTGTTGCCGTGATCCTGATGGATACACAGCGGAATGGCCGGATGGAGTTCTGTCAACGCCTCCATCATTTTGGCCAGCATGATGTCGTTGGCATAGGAGCGGGCGCCGCGCGAGGCCTGGAGAATTACCGGCGCGTCGCAGGCCCTGGCCGCTTCCATGACGGCGAGGCCCTGTTCCATGTTGTTGATGTTGAATGCAGGCACGCCGTAACCGTGCTCGGCGGCATGGTCGAGAAGCTGGCGAAGGGTGATGCGGGCCATTGTCGGTCCTCTTAGATGATGAGCTTCAGCGCCGCCGCAGCGACGGCTTCGGGTGTGATGTCGAAATGCCGGTAAAGGTCCGAGGCGGGAGCACTGGCGCCAAAGCCGGTCATGCCGACAAAGATGCCGATATCGCCGATCCAGCGGTCCCAACCGAGACGGGCGGCCGCCTCAACGGCGACGCGCGGCGCAGAGCCGAGGACCGACTTCCGGTAGTCGGGATCTTGTTCCTCGAACAGTTCCCAGCAAGGCATAGAGACGACCGCGGCGGCTATGCCGCGTTCGCTCTGCAACCTTTCGGCGGCGGCAACGGCGATCTCGATCTCCGAGCCGGTCGCGATCAGTGTCACCGCGCGGTGCGTGGATGGTTCGCGCAAGATGTAAGCGCCCCGCCTGGACAGGTTCTCGTGGCGGTGTGCCTGGCGCAGCATCGGCAGGTTCTGGCGCGAGAGCACAAGCACGCTCGGCCGCTTCCCGCTCTTCAGCGCCAGTTCCCAGCATTCCGCCGTCTCGATGATGTCGGCCGGACGGAAGACGTTGAGGTTCGGTGTCGCCCGCAACATCGCCAGGTGCTCGATCGGCTGATGGGTCGGGCCGTCCTCGCCAAGGCCGATGGAATCATGCGTCATCACATAGACGACACGCTGGCTCATGAGCGCCGAAAGCCGCATCGCGCCGCGAGCATAGTCGGCGAAGCACAAAAAGGTGCCGCCGTAGGGTACGAACCCTCCGTGCAGCGCGATGCCGTTCATGGCCGCGGCCATGCCGTGCTCGCGGATGCCGTAGTGAATGTAGCGGCCCGCATAACCACCTGGCACTATCCGATCCATGCCTTTGGTGATCGTCAGATTCGAATGCGTGAGATCGGCGGAGCCGCCGACCGTAAGCTCGGTTGCGCCGTTGATCGCGGTAAGCGCCATTTCGGAGGCCTTCCGCGTTGCAACTTTTGTTGCCTTCTGGACGTGCTCGCTGCGGAAGGCGCCAAGGGCCTCGAATACCGCGTCGGGCAATTTGCCGCCGATCGCGCGCTCGAAGGCCTTCCGCTTGGGCGAGGCGGCAAGCCGCCGCTCCCAGGCGCACCGCGCTGCTTGCCCGCGCTCGGCAATCTCGCGCCATGCGGAAAGGATATCGTCCGGCACCGCGAACGGTGCGTAGGCCCAGCCGATGTTTTGGCGCGTCGCGGCAATCTCCGCATCGCCTAGCGGCGCACCATGCGTCTTTTCCGAACCGCCCAGGTTGGGCGCACCCTTGCCGATGACCGTGCGGCAGGCGATCAGAGACGGCCGATCCGAGTGCCGCGCGGTCTCGATTGCCGCGGCGACGGCCTCCAAGTCGTGGCCGTCCACCGATTCGACAAGCCATCCGGCGGCCCTGAAACGGGCCGGCTGATCCATCGAAGTGGACAACGATGTCGGACCATCGATCGAGATCGCATTGTCATCCCAGAACACGACGAGGCGGGAGAGCTTCAGGTGACCGGCAAGGTCGATCGCCTCGTGACTGATGCCTTCCTGCAGGCAGCCGTCGCCAGCGATCACGTAGGTAAAATGGTCGACGAGGTCGGCGCCATGGCGGGCGGCAAGCATGCGCTCGGCCAGCGCCATACCGACGGCGGTCGAAATGCCTTGCCCGAGCGGACCGGTCGTCGTCTCGATGCCAAGTGCGTGACCATGCTCCGGATGTCCGGCGGTACGGCTGCCCAGCTGACGGAATCGCTGCAATTCCTCGATTGGCATGTCTTCGTAGCCGAGCAGATGGTGCAGCGCATATTGCAGCATCGAGCCATGCCCGGCCGAAAGCACGAAGCGGTCGCGGTCGGGCCAATCGGGCTTGGACGGATCGATGTTGACGAAGCGGCTGAACAGCACGGTCGCGACGTCGGCCATGCCCATCGGCATGCCTGGATGTCCGGAATTCGCTTTCTGGACGCTGTCCATCGCTAGCGCGCGAATGGCGTTTGCCATGTCGCGCTCCGAGATGGCGGCGGCGACAGATTTCAATGCTGCTTGGCTGTTCATGGCGTCCTCCTCACGACATACGGTTCTTGCGTTCCATCAATTGCAGGATGAGCGGAGTCAGGATCAGCTGCATGGCAAGGTCGAGCTTGTTGCCTGGCACCACGATGGAATTCGGCCGCGACATGAAGCTGTCGTGGATCATCGACAGCAGGTAAGGGAAATCGATGCCGCGAGGATTGGCGAAGCGGATGACAAGCATCGATTCGTCGGGGGTCGGAATCCAGCGCGCTATGAACGGGTTGGAGGTGTCGACGATCGGCACGCGCTGGAAGTTGATCGCGGTCTGCGAGAATTGCGGGACGATGTAGCGGACATAGTCCGGCATGCGGCGCAGGATCACGTCCATTACCGTCTCGGTGGAATAGCCGCGCGTAGCGCGGTCGCGATGGATCTTCTGGATCCATTCGAGATTTATGACCGGCACCACGCCAATCTTGAGGTCCGCATGCCTGGCCAGGTTGATCTTGTCGGTGACGACGCAGCCATGCAGGCCTTCGTAGAAGAGCAGGTCACTCGGAGCGAATTCGCGCCATTCGGTGAAAGTCCCCGGCGGTGTGCCGTATAGCTTCTCCTCGTCCTCGTCATGGACGTAGGTGCGGCTCCTTCCGGTTCCCCGGCGGCCATATTCCTCGAAAATCTCCTCGAGAATCTCCAACTCGTTGGCCTCGGCATGGAAGTGGGTGAAGTTCGGGTTGCCCGCCTTTTCCTTCTCGGCGACCTCGACCTTCATCGCCGCGCGGTCATAACGATGAAAGGCGTCGCCTTCGATGAAGGCTGCCTCGATGTTCTCGCGCCGGAAGATCAGCTCGAAGATGCGCTTGACCGAGGTTGTGCCGGCGCCCGACGACCCGGTGATGGTGATGATGGGATGCTTGGCTGACATGGTGTCGCTCAGGCTCTGAACAGGCCGCGGCGGCTGAACAGCGGCGCACGCTCGCCGATAGCGCTGGGTTCGGTGTGGTAGCGGGTGATGCGCGCGACTTCGCGCGCCGATCCAAAGACCACGGGTACGCGCTGGTGCAGGCTCTCGGGTTCGATTTCGAGGATGCGGGTGATCGTGTCGGTGGCAGCGCCGGCTGCCTGTTCGATCAGATAGGCGATCGGGTTGGCTTCATAGACGAGGCGCAGCCGTCCCTGTCGGTAACCCTTGCGCTGGTCGCCGGGATACAGAAACACGCCGCCACGCATCAATATGCGATAGCAGTCGGCGACAAGCGAGGCGATCCAGCGCATGTTGAAGTCCTTCTCCCGTGGGCCTTCGATGCCTTCCAGGCAGTCGTCGACATAGAGGCGCACGGCCTCGTCCCAATGGCGGTAGTTGGCGGCGTTGATGGCGAACTCCTGGGTCCGCTCGGGGATGATCCGGCTCTCGTAAGCTTGGACGAAGGTGCCCAACCTGGTCGAATGCACGAAGACATGCGTGCCGCTGCCGAGCGACAGAACGAGCGCCAGCTGCGGGCCGTAAATAAAGAACCCGGCGCCCAGCATGCTCACGCCTGCCTGCAAAAAGGAGGCGGCCGGAGAGGCGTCCGGCGCGCCAGTTGCAGGGAGGAGGGAAAAAATCGTCCCGACCGACACGTTGGTGTCGATATTGGAAGAGCCATCGAGCGGGTCGATGGCGATGGCGAGGGGGGCTTGGCTGTCGAGCAGGACTGGCTGCTCCAGCTCCTCGGAGGCATAGAGCGCGACCGGAGCGTGATGCATGGCGTCGAGGAAGATGTCGTCGGTGAAGACGTCGAGATCCGTCTGGACATCGCCGTTGGCATTGGCGCCGCGGGTCCCGGCAAAAGCGGCGCCGAGCACCCCTTGGTTGATGGCATTGCGGACCCTGGTGGCAGCCTGGGTAAGCTGACGGACGGTGGCCACGACCGCGGAGCGGCGTTCGTCCGGCGGGTCGCCGAGATAGGAGTTGAGAAAAGCGTCGAGCGTTGCCGCTGGCATCGCAACCTCCGGTCCGGCCCTTGTCTGCTCAGGGCCGGCTGCGAGAGATGAAACCAAACGATCCGTGATAAGTAAAATTCAATAACTTTACTTGACCAATAAAAATAATTTAGTATGCCTCATGAGAAACCTGACGCTTAAGCAATTCAAGACCGTGCAGGCAATCGTCAGCCTGGGGAAAATCGTCAGCGCGGCCAAGGTGTTAGGCCTTTCTCCTCCAGCGCTGACGATCCAGTTGCGACAAGTGGAGGAGGAGTTCCAGCTGGCCTTGTTCGACCGGACATCGGACGGCATGCGTCCCACCGCCGCGGGACTGGCTTTTGTCGAGGCGGCGCAGGCTATCGAGGACCGGCTCCGCCTGCTCGACGACGAGGTGGACGCCATCAAGGGCGTGCGCACCGGCAGGCTGAGCCTCGGCGTCGTTTCCACCGCCAAATATTTCGCGCCGCGGCTCATGGCCGGCTTCATGAAGGAGCATCCCGACATCGACATGCGGCTTGCCATCGGCAATCGCGCCGGAACGATCGATAGCCTGAAGAATCACGACATCGACATCGCACTGATGGGCCGTCCGCCCAAGGAAGTTTTGGTGCGCGCTTCGGTCTTCGGCGATCATCCGCTGGTTATCATCGCACCGCCCGAACACCCGCTGGCGTCGGCACGCGACATTTCCAAGGAAAGGATCGCCGAGGAGCATTTCCTTATTCGCGAGCCGGGCTCGGGCACGCGCATCTCGCTGGAGATATTCCTGGGTGACGTGCCCGGCCGGATCGACGATCTCGGCATCGAGATGGGGTCGAACGAGACTATCAAGCAAGCGGTGATGGCAGGTCTCGGCATCGCTTTCATCTCCGCCCACACAATTGCCGCGGAAACGGAAGCCGGCCGGCTCGTTATTCTCGACGTGATCGGCATGCCGATCCGCCGGCAATGGTTTTCGGTGATGCGCGCCGATCACGTGATCTCGCCGGCCCTGGCGACCTTCAACGATTTTCTGATGCGCAAGGGCGCAACGTACCTGCCCCTGTTCGGCAAATTGTATCCATACCCCGAAGCGAATGAAGCAGTACCGAGGCAACAAACGATGGCGCCCGGAAAACGACCGGGGTGAATCCCAATATCGGCCGTCGTGATCGTGCGAAAAGGCCCCGAGAAGGGCGTGAACAACGGTGGCCGCCGATGGTGGTCGGCCGGCTCGCATGTTATGTTGCTGCGTGGAAGGGCAGGGGCAGGCGCTTCACAAACGCAGCTAGACGGATGGGCAACCAACCCTGCAGGCAAATCGCTATGCGTCCCGGGCATGGGTTCGGGAGTTCGAAGGGAAGGGGCAATGCTTTATACAATCGTGATGATGGTCTGCATGACGGCGGTGCCGCAGATCTGCGAGCAACGCGAGGAAATGGCGGACGGCCTGGCCATGAATCCCGGAGTGGCCTTCATGCAGGCGCAGCCGCTGGTCGCCCATTGGCTGGAGACACATCCTGGCTATTTCGTGCAGCGTTGGCGTGTGCTGCCCGGCCGGGGAACCTGACGGGGCGCGTCTTCGAAGCAAGTGCTATTTCTTGGGGGCGAGCGTTTCCGAGACAGTCTTGGACAGCTGATAGAGCCGCTGCTCGATTATCGTGGGCACATCGCAGACATAAGTCAGCGATTGCGCACGCTCATTGAAGATTCGCGTCGCGAAATTCAGCTGGTCTGTCCGCCGCTCGACCTCGTCCTGATCCGTGTTGGGTTTTGCACGCAACACGTCGACTTCGGACGCTTCCTTGCGCAATTCGGCGGCCATTTCGAGCTGTCTGTGGGCGTAACGGGAAATGCCGGAAATCACGTGCGAACGCTCGGCGTCCATGTGGTCGAACATGCCCTGCTCGAGCATCGCCATTTTCGCCGCAAGCTGCCCGGCCGGCAGGGAGGACGCAAAATCCCTGATCTTCTTCTGTGCGTCTGCAATCGGCAGCCTGCGAGCTGCCACCTCCTCGACAAGGGCTGAGACCAGCCGGTCCTCCGACCAGTCCTTCGCCGCTGGTGGAAAGTCCGGTCCGTTCCAAACCTGGCCGAGCGAGAGTTGCGGCACCTTGCGCTGCACGCAGGGCCAGTCCGGATCGGCATTCGCGGCTATAGCGCTGGCGTGCGGTACGAGCATGGTAGCCGCAACCAGGCTGCGAGCGAGGCTCATCCGTTCCATCAACCGTTTCCTCCCGTGCCTTGTTTGCGGATCATCAGGCCGCGCGAAGGGTCATAAGCGATGATGGCGCCTCCCAGGAACAGCAGCGTGCAGCCGGCGACGACGCCCAGCGACACCCAGTCGACCTGCCCGTAGAAGGCGAAGCGGATAAGTTCGACGGCGTAGGTGAAAGGGTTGGCAAGGCAGCATTTGCAAAGAAGCGGGCTCGCTTCCTGGATGCGCCACAAGGGATAAAGCGCCGGAGAAGCGAAATAGCCGGGAAAGATGACGAAGTTCATGATGCCGGCGAAGTTTTCGAGCTGCTTGATCATCGAGGACAAAAGCATGCCGAGCGCACAAAGCATCATGCCTGACAGGAACAGGGCCGGCAGCACGAACAAATAGCCGAGCGGCGGCGCCTTGACGCCCCAGAACCAGGCAATGATCAGGAACGCGTAGACCTGCGCGATCGACACGGAAACACCGGCGAGCATCTTCGATAACAGCAGGTACCACCGGGGGAATGGACTGACCAGCAGGATGCGCATATTGCCCATCTCTCGGTCGTAGACCATCGACAGCGAAGACTGCATGCCTGAGAACAGCAGGATCATGCCGCACAAGCCTGGCGTGATGTAGACCTCATAGAGCACATAAGTCTTGTAGGGCGGGATGATCGAGACGCCGAGCACCTGCCGGAATCCGGCGGCAAAAATGAACAGCCAGACGAGCGGGCGAACCAGCGATGAGATGAAACGTTCGCGCTGGTGCAGGAAGCGCAGGCATTCCCGTACGACGACACCTTTGAGACAGATGAGATAGTGACGAAGGCCGAATGCGCCGGATGTCGCCGGCGTGACGGCGGCGACCTTTTCCGGCATTGCGGAAGCGCTCATGGCGAGATCTCCGCAACGCCGGCTGCTTCGCTGCGGCTGAGCCTCGAAAAGGCGTCGCGGATCGAACCAGCACCGCTTGCTTTGACGACGTCGGCCACCTTGCCCTTGGCGACCAGGTCACCCTGCCGCAGCACGATGACATGGTCGCCGTCATCAACCTCGTCGATCAGATGGGTGGCCCAAAGCACGCCGATGCCCTCGCTTTCGACCAAGTTCCGGATGGTGGCAAGAATGCCCGCGCGCGACTGGATGTCGAGACCAACCGTCGCCTCGTCGAGCAGCAGCAGGGGGGGACGGTGGAGCAGCGCCCTGGCGATCTCGATGCGCCGCATTTGGCCGCCGGAAAGGCTGCGAGCCTTGTCGTGCTGGCGGCCCCGCATGTCGACTGTCTCGATCAGCGCTGCAATGCGCTGCCGGGCTTCATGCCGTCCGATGCCGTGCAGCGAGGCGTGATAGGAAAGGTTCTGGTATACGCTCAGATCGAGGTCGAGCGTGCGTGCCTGGAACACGATACCGACACGTCTGAGCGCCTCGCCGGAAGCACGGCTGACGTCATGGCCGAAGATGCGGATCGATCCCCGGCGCGTGTCGTAAAGGTGGCTGATCAACGAGAACAGAGTTGTCTTGCCGGCACCATTGAGACCAAGCAGGGCGGTGAAAGTCGCCGGCGCGATCGAAAACGAGACGTCGTTGAGCGCCCGCTTCGGACCATAGGAATGGCAGACGCCGGCGACGTCGAGCGCCGCTACCTCATCTCCGTCTTGCCCCGCCCTGACATGCTGCATGGATGGCTCCTTCAGGATGTTTGCATAGCGCGCTCGACGTCGCCGGCGTCAGTCTTCCGGCTGCTTTCATTGGGGCGATATGACCACGCCCCAGGGCTGCTGGCCGACGGTGACCGACTGAACCGGTTCGTCGGTCGCTGTGTCGATGAAAGTGATGTCGTTGGAATTGCCGTTTGTGGTGATCAGTGTTTTCTGATCGGGGGTGAAGTCCAGATGCCAGACGCGCTGGCCGACGAGGATGTACTTTTCCACGCCGTAGCTTTCGGTGTTGATCACCGCGACATGGTTCGCCGGGCCGAGCGCGACATAGGCCTTCTTGCCGTCGGCGCTGATGGCGATGCCTACCGGCTGAATAGTTTCGGCCCGTAACCCCGGAATCGCGAACTTGATCTTTTTCACGACCTCGCGCCTGGCGTTATCGATGACGCTGACGGTGCCGCCGACCTCGGCACTGACCCAGATCTGCGATCCGTCGGGCGTGAACGCAGCGAAGCGCGGGCGCGTGTCAACCAGCACGTTGTCGGTCACGTCATGGCTCTCGGTGTCGATGAAATGCGCCATGCTGGTGGTCTCTGAGGTGTTGACCATGGTCTTGCCGTCGGGGCTGACGGCCATGCCCTCCGGCTCCACACCAACCGGAATCTCGGTCTTTATTTCCTTGCTGTCGACGTCGATCGCGGTGACCAGATTGTCGTTTTCGTTGGCGACGTAGAGCGTCTTGCCGTCGGGCGAAAGCACGAACAATTCGGGATCGTCGCCGGAGGGCAGCGTGCCGACGACCTGCAGCGTCGCGGTGTCGATGATTTGGATTGCGTTGTCGTCGCTGGCGCACAAGTAGATGAACTTGCCGTCGTGCGAGATGGTGACGCCGCGCGGTCTCTGGCCGACGTCGACCGTCTTGACAACCTGCATGGTTGCCGTATCGACGACAGTCATCGTATTGTCCTTCTCATTGGAGACATAGGCCGTGTAGGCCGATGCCGAGCCGGCCATGAGGCCGAATGCGACAATGGCGAATACGCAAGCTCGGCTCTGCACGAATTCCTCCCGATTGGCGCTACTTGAGAACGCATTTCGTTTCCGGTTGATCGATGCCGAGGGTGTCGAGCTCGGAGACCTGATGGAGATAGCCCTCCTGGGGAGATGTCGAAACGACCGATTTGGCATCGCCAAGCAGGATCGGCTGGCGAAGCTGGAGGTTCCATTTGCGGAAGGTCAGCTTCTGTCCCTTGAAGGCGGCGACCGAGAAATCGTCCGAGCGGATATAATCGCTGATCTTTTTCGGATCGTCGCCATTGGTGCGCGTGGTGGCTTCGCCGATGGCACGCACGGCCGTCCAGGCCGACATGTCCTTGGACAGCATTCGCCGACCTGTCGTCCTCAGGAAGCGACTTTGCATCTGGATGCCGCCCCACTGCTCACTCGCGGGATGCCATGATGATGCCACGATACCGGCCGTGCCCGCGACCAGCCTCGACGTCCAGGTGCGGTACGGTACGTAGGTCCCGAACACCTCGCTTTCATCGGCCACAAGCAGCACGTCATGCTCCGGGAGGTCTTGCGTGAATACCGAGATCTGCTGCTGTATCTGCGTGGCTCCGGTATCGGTGCGGCGCGCCGTGCCGGTGTCCTTGAATTCCTTCTCCGCGACGATCTGGCCACCGAAGCGGGCTGCCGCGCGGCGCAACGCGTCCGCATAGAGGTGGTCCTGCTCATGCGAACCGTAAAGCAGCACCCAGTTCGGCCATTTCTTCACCATGAGATACTGCGCCAGCGCGTCGGCGAGCATGCTTCGCGTCGGCGCGATGTGGAAGACATTTACGCGGCAGTCCTCTTCGCGCAGGCTATCGTCGGGGGCGCCGACGTTGAAGATCAGCACGCCCTTGTCGCGGGCGATGTCGGCGATCGACAGTAATTGTTTGGCCGAGACGTCCGCAACCACGTAGCGGTCGCCCTTGGCGACCAGGTCGTCGAATGCCTGAACCGCGTCCGATTCCGGGCTTATCTCGGTAACGTCGAGGCTGAATTTCTGATTGACGAACTTCCCGGTCGTATTGTTGTCGCCGATAGCGACATTGGCACCGGCGAGACCTTCGTCACGCGGCGGCACGTCGAGCAGCGAAAGCATCAGTCGCGGCGCGTAGGCCCGCAAATAGCCTATCTTGATTTCGGTTATCTTTGCGTCCGGCTTGATCGCGCCCGCCCGCTGCAAAGTCACTTGCTGGCCCAACGCACCAGCGGTTAGGGACAGAAAGCACAAAAGGGCCGCCAAGGTGCCCGGCACCGCACTTGTCATCGACAAATTACCACTTCTTGCGCTTACTCGATCGTTGCCGAGCGAAGCCAAGGTGCCCCAGGTGAGCTTAGTGAACCTGCGGGATTTATCAACCTTTTGAGCAGGCGTTCTGGCTCTGCTTTAGTCCTACTCCCGCGGCAATGAGGTAGCCGTCAGGGCTTCCCCGGAACTGTCGGAAAGTTCCGAACTGATCAGCATCGTGTCCATAACGCGGCTGCCTTGAGGCGGGTGAGGTGGAGGACCTTGGTAGAATAGACTTATGAGGTGGATCGTTGGATTATTACGATCTCACGGCAACCTGGAAACGGACATTTTGTATTGCGAGGCAGGCCGCAAACCCGCCGGAACATGAAATTCTTCGACTGCCTTGGGAGGAATGCCTGATGAAAACGCGTGCCGCAGTCGCAGTCGCCGCCGGAAAGCCGTTGGAGATCATGGAGGTCGACCTCGACGGTCCGCGCGAGGGCGAGGTGCTGGTCGAGATCAAGGCGACCGGCATCTGCCATACCGACGAATTCACGCTGTCTGGCGCCGATCCCGAAGGCCTGTTTCCGGCGATCCTCGGCCATGAGGGTGCCGGCATCGTCGTCGATGTCGGCAAGGGCGTCACCTCGGTCAAGAAGGGCGATCACGTCA
>NZ_JAMYLL010000059.1:0-28718 GCF_040318045.1 Mesorhizobium sp. M1338
GATGGTATTCATGGGCAAAACCCATGAAGGATGGGCTTTCGAGTTCGATCCTGTCTGGCCGGTAGCTGTGCGAGATGTCGGCGACCAGTGCACGGACATAGGCGCGCGCATCGGGATGCGACGGGCAGAGATTGTAGTAATTGGCATCGCCGAAGGCATTGCGGGTGACAGCCTGCGGATGCAGCATGCCGAGGCGGGTGTTGTGCAGGCAGACCGTCCAACACGAAACGCGATGCGGCCTTCCGCAATGCCGGATCAGATTGGTGTAGATGCCGCGCGCCGAAAGCGAGCTACGAAAGAAGCTGAACAGGATGTCCTTGCGCCGACAGCAGTTTAACTGCCTTGCGGTCGAAAGAGACGAATGTCTCCCCTCCCAGCCAGTCGCCGTCGAAGGCAATCACGCCGTCCGCGAAATCACCGCCGGCCTCAAGCACTGCAAGCCCTGCATCGACAGCTGGCCGGTTGACGACGACGTTTGCAGTGTTGGCCAGGGCTCGGATTGCCGCCACGATATCTTCGCGTGCGGTTTGATACTGTCGGCCCAAAACCCATGCGAACTCGCACAAGGCTTGGAGACTAACGGCCACGATGTCTGCCTGCGCCAGGAGGTCGATGGCCGCTTCCGCCTGTTGTTCGTCGTCGGCGACATAGGCACGCAGCAGAACGTTCGTGTCGGCCGTGACTTTCATTCCTTACTCGATCCAGCTGCAGCACCCGCTTCCGCAATTGCCTCATCAATCTCCTCAATGCTCAACACCCGGCCGTTCGTCTTGCCCTTGAGAAAACCGTGAAGCTCCCGGAATGATCCCTTTGGCCTCGCCGCCTTCAATTCCGCCCGACCGCCTGGAAGCAGATCAACTTCGATCTTCTCGCCCGGCCGGATGCCGAGATGCTGCATAACGTCCTTGCGAAACGTCACCTGTCCGCGTGCGGTAACAGTTAGCGTCGTCATTTTGGCAGCTCCAATTCATTCATGTGATTAGATAATGCAAATCTGCATTATCATCAATAGCAGAGATCAAGGCCGCATATGGAAATTTGCTAATCTACCTCAAGGGATGTGAGCTGTTGGCAAGCAGGGTCTCTCCTGCCTCGGTCAAGGTATGCGCCGTGTCGTGCGGTGAAAAAGCGGAACTCCCAGACGACGCTCAAGCTTTTGAAGCGTTTAGCTGATGGCACCGGCGTCACCTCGAGATCGAGCGCAGCCTTTCGAATGCTCTGCCGCTTGGCTGTGGCGCGTCGATTCCCGCATGCGTTCCGCGTAGAGGACTCTTGGACTTTGAGTCATCAGCTTCACGAAGGCGCCTGGGCTCAGTCACGTACTTTTTGGAATTGTACGCCAGATGCGCTTCGTCCAGCTGAGGTCGGAGGATCCTTGCTCCGGCATCGAGCACTGACGAGCGAACAGCGCGACTGGTTCATCCGTGCATTGTGCTTTTGCCCACCGAAGGGCGCTCGACGCAGGCATGCAACGTCAGTCCGACCTGGCGCCACATCGCGCAGGAACGGCAGCCCGACTTCGATGACATCGCGCGGATCTTCCGCCACCGGACGCCACACCGCCAGTCCGCCGGGCACATGCCGTCGACTTCTGCCGTGGTCGGCGTACGGCCCGAGGTCTTGCCGATCGTGCCATAGCTGACGCCGCCGAGCGCCGCGCTGCCGACCGCTTCGCAAACCCCGAAGGCCGGCTCGAGGAAAGCTAGCGCCTCATCCGGCGTCGAGCGCGCGCGGCAGGCCGAGCGATGGGATGAGCTCGATACCCTGGCGTTCGGCGAAGGCGCGTGTCGGCTTGGTGTCAATCTCCTCGGGTCGCAGCAGCGTGATCTCGAGCAGGCCGATGCCGAGTTCCTTCAACCGCTCCATCTGCGGCTCGATCAGGTCAAGGTCCCAGACCGGAGCAATGGCGAAAGTGTGCAATCCAAAAACATTCATCGGTCAGCCTCATTGTTCGTGCGCCGCGGCGGTACTGGTATCGCCGCCGCCGACGATGCGGCTGACGACTTCGTTCATATTGGTCCTGGCTGTGACGAGATCGGCATCGGCCCGCCCGTGGCAGCACCACGATGCGGTCGGTGACCGAAAGCACGTCGTTCAGCCGGTGCGAGATCATGATGACGGCGATGCCTTCGGACTTTAGCCGACGGATGAGATCGAGCACGCTCTGCACCTCGCGCACGGCGAGCGCCGCAGTCGGCTCGTCCATCACCAGCTTCGGATTGAGGTCAGCGCCCGGGCGATCGCCACCGTCTGCTGCTGGCCGCCCGAGAACGAGCCGACCGAGCGGTTGATCGACGGCAAATGCGCCCCTAACCGCTCAATCATCTCCATCTCGGCCTTGTCGACGAAGCCAGGAAACAGCCCGAACAGTTTTCTGGTCGGCTCGCGGCCCAGAAAGATGTTGGCCGCCACGTCCTGCTGCTTGGCCAGCGACAGATCCTGATAGATCATCTCGATGCCGAGTTCGCGCCGCTGGCCGGGATCGAGTGGTAGGATGTCCTTGCCGTCGAGTTCGATCGATCCGGTATCGGCGCGGTAGATGCCTGTGATGGTCTTCATCAGCGTCGATTTGCCGGCCCCATTGTCGCCACAACGCCGACCACCTCGCCCGCTCGACCGAGAGGTCGACGCCGTGCAGCACATCGACAGCGCCAAAACTCTTGCGATGCCCTGGAGGGTGAGAAGGGTCATAGCCGCCTGGGCATCGCTGTGTGTCCGCCGCTCCGCTAACACGGGAGCTGAGCGGCGGACACGCCGACGTCACCGCGATGCCACGCCATTTTGCAGAACTTGACGCACACAACTCCAACCCGAGAATTCTGCGCCGATAGAGGCGACGGCAGGCGCACGTGTTGTCTGACTGGGCTGCCGGGCCGGAAACCGCCATCACATGCCGGCGAATGTTGGCAGGCCGCACTGGCGGATCGCGAGCGAATGCACTATGTCTGATCTGACTAGGTGCGGGATTATGAGCAAGGGAATCAAGCGAGACTCTGGACAACGGAAGGAGCGAGCGAGTGACGCTCGTGTCGGCCGGTGGAAGCTGGAGGATGCCAAGGCGCGCTTCAGCGAGGTGGTGCGACACGCGCGCAGCGACGGACCGCAGCGCGTGAGCGTGCGCGGTCACGACGCGGTCGTCGTCGTCAGCGTGGAGGAATTCGATCGGCTCGCGCCGTCCCGGCCGAAACAGCCCTTCCTGGAGTTTATGGAGAGCCTCCATCTCGGCGATCTCGACCTTGCACGTGAAGAGGATCACGGCCGGGATGTCGATCTGTGAATGGTTGGCTCCTCGACACGAACCTCGTCGCCGCATTGATTAATCCCAACGGAGCGCGATCAGTGGGGCCGAGGGTCAACTGGAGGAGACCTTCTTCCTGAGCGTCCTGACACTAGGCGAGTACGACAAGGGCATCTAAAACCCTTGCCGACGATCACCCCGATCGCCCACGCTACATCGCCTCCCGCGATGCTTTGGCAGCCCGCTTCGGCGAGCGCACCCTCTCCGTCAGCGATGAAATAATTCGCCGGTGGGGCCGAATATCGGGAACGGTCAAGCGGGAAACGGGCCATGCGCCACAGGTAATCGATACACTCCTGGTCGCGACCGCAGTCGAGCACCACCTTTACCTGGTGACACGCAACGTGAAGGACACCAAGGGTTCCGGCGCGACGGTGTTCGATCCATGGAACGACGATCCGGCGCGATTTCCTTTGAGTGAGCGAAAGCGACCGGGCGGCTGATGCGAGGAGACCTCGTGCGGAACCGATAGCGCGAGGCCCGCCGTTCTGGCGGGGCCTCGCTGTTGGCGGTCAGTCAGTTGGGGCGGGACCAGATGAGCTGGAGGCCTTCTTCGCCTTCCACCTCGATCAGGGTGGCCTGACCGGGGCCTAACCAGCCAGCAAAGAGGCAACACAGGACGGCCTTCAGCATCATTCTGGTGAACGATGCTGGCCATTGGTCATTCAGCCGTATGCTTCGCGACTGCGTCCGCTATCCGGGTGGTTGCCCCGGCGATCTCTGTCGGCAATCCTGTCGTTTACAAGCATGCCAGTATCGTCCCCCAATGTGCGGCGCTGTTTGAGGATCTGGTTCGGCAGGCGGGTGCGCCCGAGGGGGCCGTCACCATCGTCTTCGCGCAGCCAATTGGGCTGACGCTTCAAGAGATCGGCGCCGAGCTGGCCTGCCAGCCGATCGCGTGCCGTCGCGTCGGGATTGGTCGCGCTTATCGGGCCAGTGGACCAAGCACATCGACCAGCGCATCGCCGAGTTGCAGCGCCTGAGGTCGGGGCTTACCGAGTGCATCGGTTGCGGCTGCCTGTCGATCGACCGGTGTAGCCTTGCGAACCCTGCCGATATGGCAGGACGCAAAGTTGGCGCTGCTCGTCCGTCGTGAAAGGCTCGAGCCGGACAACCACAGGTTTGATGCCGAAACAATCCCTCACATGCTCGGTGACGGAGGGGTCCCACTCACTCGAGCGACCGGCAAACACCACGGTATCACACTGCATGTCGCTCGCCTTGACGACAATTTCGTCGAGCGCCAGACGGTCGATGCGGGCAACCTCATCCATCGCGTCGATAACGAGGGGCGCCTTGGATGCAGCAACCTGGCGGCTGCGGAACACGCTGGCGCGCACAGGCGGGCTGCCGAGCAAAGAACCAAGCTTCCCGAGCAACTCAGTCTTTCCGCCACCGGGTTCGGCGAGAACGATGAAAACCGTGCCACGTGAAGAAGCTGATCTTCACTATAGGCTCGGTCCTCGACCAGAAGTTTTCTTGGAATATACATGTCATCCACGGACGAGACTTAGCAGAAGTCAGGGCAGCAGCGCCACTGCGGCGCACCATTCTCCGAAGGTTTTCAGGGGCTTTGTGGGATGGGCTGGCACGCGCCAAATATGCCGATATCAATCAGCGCGCTGCGCATGCAGCCTTCGCTTCGCGATGGCAATCGAGAAGGACCGTGACGAGAGTCTTGGGGTCGTCTGTTCGCTGATCTTCTGGTGAGGACGAGTGCGATGTCACCGAAGAGCCGGCTGACCGCGCGCCAGCGACTCCAACCAGGCCGTCGCGGCGCTTGGAACTGTTTTTGGAATGCGGCTGCGCCAGACCGAGGGATTGCTACCCTCGCTGCTGGGTCTCATGGGGCTGAATGTGCCTGTTCCCGATCATACGACGCTGAGCCGTCGGGCGCAGAAGTGGGAGCCATCCAGCCAGACGAAACCAGCCTCTGCCGGACGGCCCGCTGCACGTGAGATTGACCCGTTCACAGCCGACGGGGCCTATGATGGCAAGCCAACCTATCAGATGATCCTGCAGCATAGCAGCACCGCGAACGTCGTCATTCCACCTCGGTCGACGGCAGTGGAAAGCGGTGATACCGGACCGCCTGGTCAACGGGACAAGCACATCATCGCGATCGCAAGCGACGGTCGGCTGAGATGGCAGGCTGCTACCGGCTATGGTAAGCGGGCTCTGATCGAGACCGCCATCGGAAGGTACAAGGCACTGATCGGACGACGCTTGCGGGCTCGTTCGTTCGCCGCTCAGCAGACCGAGGTTGCCGTCGGTTGCAGCGTGCTCAACCGCATGCTGGCGTGTGCACGCCCGGAGTCTGTCCGGCATCAAGTCAGGCAGGTATAACCGGCAACATCAAAGACCGAAATGCGTTCGATTTCATATCCGCGCACCAACGCCGCGTCATTGCCTTCATCTCGCGGCAGATCCAATGCTCACGCAAGGAATCAGCCGTCGGCGGCCGCTCAAAATTTACCATTCTCATGAATAGTCCCAAATGTTTAACACTTACCGGTATCTTGGCGGCTATAGTCCGAGCCGCGCTGGTGGACTCGGAAATATCTCGGCATGTGCGGTTTTAGCGGTTATTTCGGCACTGTCCGGGATGGGAGGGCGCTCCTTGAAAGGATGACGGCTGCCATTGCGCATCGCGGCCCCGATGAGCAGGGGTTCTTCACCACAAAGGCGGCCGGCCTCGGCCATGCGCGGCTGTCCATCATCGACCTGGGGGACGGCCAGCAGCCCATGTCCGATGCGACGGGCGATCTGACGATCGCCTTCAACGGCGAGATCTTCAACTATGTGGAACTGCGCGAGCAGCTTCGCGCGAAAGGCCGCCATTTCCGGACAGCCAGCGACACCGAAGTGATCCTGCATCTCTATGACGAGATGGGGGAGGATTGCGTCTCCGCGCTCAATGGCGATTTCGCCTTTGCGCTCTGGGACGGCCGCCGCCGCCGCATGGTTCTGGCGCGCGACCGCATGGGGGTCCGGCCGCTCTTCTATACAAGGCAGGGCGAACGGCTTTACTTCGCCTCGGAGGTCAAGGCGCTCCTCCAGGCCCCGGGCGTCGCGGCCGAGATTGATTCGGTCGCACTCGACCAGATCTTCACGCTCTGGGCCCCGATCGCGCCGCGCACGGCCTTCCGCAATATCTACGAGCTCGAACCCGCAAGCCTGATGATCGTGCAAGAGGGCAGCGTCTCGACGCGGCCCTACTGGAGTCTGGAGTATCCCGACCGGGAAGCGCCGCCCCGGCACCGGGACGAGCGTGCCGCGGCCGAGGAACTGCGCGCCCTCCTGACGGAGGCGACCCGCATCCGCATGCGCGCCGATGTGCCAGTCGGCGCCTATCTCTCTGGCGGCCTCGATTCCTCCATCACATCGGCGCTGGCGGCGGGCATGGCGCCGGGTGGCCTCAGGACCTTCTCGGTCACCTTCGATAGCGCCGAACATGACGAGAGCCCCTTCCAGCTCGAGATGGCCCGTGCGCTCGGCACGCATCACAGCGCCGTCGCCTGCGGGGAAGGCGATATCGCCGCCGTCTTCCCTGACGTTATCCGCTTCACGGAGCGGCCGATCCTGCGCACTGCCCCTGCCCCGCTCTACAAGCTCTCGAGCCTCGTGCGCGAGGCCGGCTTGAAAGTGGTGCTGACGGGCGAAGGCGCCGACGAAGTCTTTGCCGGCTACGATATTTTCAAGGAGGCCAGGGTTCGGCGCTTTTGCAGCAGACAGCCCGGCTCCCGCATCCGGCCGCATCTGTTCCGCAAGCTCTACCCCTATCTTCCGGGCCTGAGGCAGCAATCGGCCGAGTACCTTTTCTCCTTCTTCGGGGCTAGCGGCGCGGCGCTCGACGATCCGCTGTTCTCCCATCGGCCGAGGTTCGACGGCACGGCGGCGACGAAGCTGTTCTACTCGGGCGATCTGCGTGCCACATTGTCCGGATATGACGCCGCCGAGGAGCTCGCCGCGCGGCTGCCCGAGGCGTTCGCCCGCTGGCATCCCTTGCATCAGGCGCAATATCTGGAAGCCCGCTTCCTTCTCCCCGGCTATATCCTGTCCAGCCAGGGCGACCGCATGGCGATGGCCCACGGAATCGAGGGCCGCTTTCCCTTCCTCGACCATCATCTGGTCGAGTTTGCCGCCGGCCTTCCTCCCGAGATGAAGCTGAAGGGGCTCGTGGAGAAGCATATTCTCCGGGAGGCGACCAAAGACCTGCTGCCGGCCGCCATCGGCCGGCGGACCAAGCAGCCCTATCGCGCACCGGACAGCCAGTCCTTCGTTGGGCCGGGCACGAGGGACTATGTCCAGTCGGCCCTGGGCGACGCCGCAGTCAGCGCCGGCGGGCTCTTCAATCCGAAGGCAGTGGCAAAACTACATGAGAAATGCAGCCGCCAGCCGGCCTCCGGCTTTCGCGACAACGCGGCCTTTGTCGGCATCCTGTCGACGCAGCTGTGGCTGACGACTTTCACCGGCACAGGCATTTGCAACGCAAAGGCCGCCTGACACCACCAAGGAAAGCGAACGACATGACCGATACGATCCGAGACGCAGTGAAGGCCTTTGTCATCGAGAACTTCCTGTTCGGCGACACCACCCACGCCCTCGCCGATACGGACTCGCTGATCGAGAACGGCATCATCGATTCGACCGGCGTTCTGGAACTGGTGGCCTTTATCGAGGACCATTGCGGAATCACAGTTGCGGATGCCGATATCGTGCCGGCCAACCTCGATTCACTGGCGCGCATCACGGCCTTCATCTCAGCGAAGACCGCATCGCTCGTCGCGGCGTGACGGCTGGCAGCGGAAGGCCCGAGCTCATGCGGGTCGAGCAATTCCTCATCACGAACGCGGCCGCGCATGGCGCGAAGACGGCGCTTGTCACCGACCGGAAGCGGTTGCGCTATGACGAGCTCGACGATCTGTCGAACCGGCTCGCGACCGCTCTCGTCGCGAATGGCGTGCAGCGCAGCGACCGCGTTCTCGTCTTCATGGACAATTGCTGGGAAGCCGCCGTCTCGATCTTCGCGGTTCTCAAGGCGGGCGCGACCTTCAGCCCGATCAACGCCTCCACCAAGGCCGACAAGCTCGCTTATGTCATCGACGATTGCGAGGCTGCGGCGATCCTGACCCAGGCCAAGCTGATGCCTGTCGTGATCCAGGCGCGTGCGCTGTCGGACCGGCCGCTCTTCGTCGCGTCGACGCAAGCGCCATCCAGCCATGCGCCGGATGGCGCTGCCTCCTTCGAGGATTGTCTCAAGGTCGCGCCCGTGCCCGTTCGCCATGGCGGGATCGACATCGACCTCGCCATGCTGATCTACACCTCGGGCTCCACCGGCCGCCCCAAGGGCGTGATGATGACGCATCGCAATATCGATGCCGCGGCCGAATCCATCACGACCTATCTGCGCAACACCCCTGACGACATCATCCTCAATGTCCTGCCCCTGGCTTTCGACTACGGCCTCTATCAGCTGCTGATGGCGATGAAGCTCGGCGCGACCCTCGTCCTCGAAAAATCCTTTGCCTTTCCGCAGGCCATTTTCGAGCGCATCCGCGCCGAGAAGGTCACCGGTTTCCCGCTGGTGCCTACGATGGCGGCGCTGATCCTGCAGATGCGCGATTTGGCGCCGGGTTTCCTGCCGAGCCTGCGCTATATCTCGAACACCGCCGCCGCCCTGCCGCCGGTGCATATCGCCCGGCTGCGCGAGCTGTTCCCCGGCGTGCGGCTCTATTCCATGTACGGTCTGACGGAGTGCAAGCGCTGCACCTACATGCCCCCGGAGGAACTGGACCGCCGGCCGGGTTCCGTCGGCATCGCTATTCCCAACACGGAAGCGATCGTCGTCGACGATGAGGGCAACCGCGTGCCACCGGGCGTGGCGGGCGAGTTGGTCATCCGCGGCCCGCATGTCATGCAGGGCTATTGGCGCAACGACGTGGCCACGGAGCAGATGCTGCGTCCCGGGCCGCATCCCTGGGAAAAGCGGCTCCACACCGGCGACCTGTTCCGGACGGACGAGGACGGCTTCCTCTATTTCGTTGGCCGCAAGGACGACATCATCAAGACGCGCGGCGAAAAGGTCGCCCCGAAGGAAGTCGAAACTGTGCTGCACGCCCATCCCGGCATCGTGGAAGCCGTGGTGACCGGCGTGCCGGATCCGGTGCTCGGCCACGCCATTGCCGCCCTCGTCGTTCTCTCGGACGAGACCCTGAGCGAACGGGACATCATTCGCTACTGCGCCGTTCATCTCGAGGATTTCATGGTGCCGAAGCTCATCGAGTTCCGCCACGAGTTGCCGAAGACCGATACCGGAAAGGTCAGCCGAAGGCTGGCGGCCGAAACGTTGGGGACTGCAGAATGAACCTCTCCCTCGCCCCGAGCCGTCCCGCCTTCTCGACCGACGCGCTGACGCTCGACAACGCTGCGGAAACCGACCGCATCGTCGCCGGGTTGCGCGAGCAGCTACGCGGCATGCGCAAGCGCGGGCTCGTGCTCGGCCTCTCTGGCGGCATCGATTCCAGCGTCTCGGTCGCGCTCGCCGCCCGCGCCGTCGGCGCGAAGAACGTCTTCTGCCTGTTCATGCCGGAAAGCGACTCCGATCCCGACAGCCTCCGCCTCGGCCGGCTGGGCGCCGAAACCTTCGGCGTCGAAGCGATCGTGGAGGATATCGGCCCGACGCTGCACGCGATGGGTTGTTATGAGCGGCGGGATGCCTTCATCCGCAAGCTGGTGCCGGAATACGGGCCGGGCTGGGCCTCAAAGATCGTCATCGCCAATTCGCTCGCCGGCGAGGGCTACAACATCTCCTCGCTGGTGGTGCAGGACCCCGAAGGCCGGCAGACGAAGCTGCGCATGTCGCCGGCGGTCTATCTCGGCATCGTCGCCGCCACCAACATGAAGCAGCGCACGCGCAAACAGATCGAGTACTATCACGCCGACCGGCTGAATTTCGCCGTGCTCGGCACGCCGAACCGGCTCGAATACGACCAAGGCTTCTTCGTGAAGAATGGCGACGGCGCGGCTGACGTCAAACCGATCGCCCATCTCTACAAGAGCCAGGTCTATGCGCTTGCCGCCCATCTCGGCATTCCCGAGGAAATCTGCCGCAGGGCGCCGACGACCGACACCTATTCCCTCGAGCAGACGCAGGAAGAGTTCTACTTCTCCCTGCCCTATGACCGCATGGATATTTGCCTCTTCGGCCTGAATAATGGCCTTTCAGCCGTGGAGGTCGGCGCCGCCGCGAAGCTGACTACGGTCGAGGTCGAACGCGTCTGGGCCGATATCGCCGCCAAGCGCCGGGCGACGCGCTATCTGCACCTTGGCCCGCAGCTCGTCCGCCCCGTCGAGGAAATCGCCTGCTGAGATCGGCGCGACCATCGGGATTATGTCGTCGCGCGCGCAATGACGGCCTATTCGAACCGCTCCCCGGCCAGGCGATTCCAGTGCTCGCCGGCCAGCCCGTTGAAGAAACCTTGCGAGCTCAGGAACGCGTTCACCAGCTCCTCGTCGCGCGAATGCACCACGGTCGAGGCCGGTTGAGTGAAGGCGACCCGCCGACCCAGCATCGCTGCCAACAGGGCGGGTTGCGTCCGGCCGCGCAGGCCGGCGGCGCCGCGCCGCGCTGCATCGCCAATCAAGCAGTCGACGACGGAACCAGCTTGCCCCGGCAGGGCCAGAACCTGCAGCACGCGCGCCATCCTGCCCGGGCGGGTGTGATAGAGGAAGGCGCCGACCAGCGCCCCGCTGGGGGAGGAGACGGACGCGAACACGGCCTCGCCATAGTCCGGCTTCTGGGAAGCCTCCGCGAGGATATGCGCAAGCTGCTCCGCGCTCCAGTCGGGGCGGAGCGGGAACTGCCGCGTCAACGGGTCCAAAAGTGCCGCAAAACCGGCATGATCGATTTCGGCAACCTTGAGGCCGCCCTTGCCATTCCAGAGTTCCGGGACCCCGGACCAGCGCATCTCGTTCTCCTGCATCCGTCCGCGAAGATAGCGATCGAGTCCGCGCGCGAGCGGGTCAAGCAAGCGCACGGCGCCGGCTCGCCGCGAGGCTAGATCGAGCAGGAAGGCCGAAGGCCGGATGACCCGGATCCAGTCCAGGCTGTATTGCGGCAGGGCGACCCCGCGCAGTTTCGTCCACATCTGCGTCGAGAGGGCATTTGCGGTTTCGCTGAAGGAGATGTCCTGCGGCCCGGCCAGGAATGTCCTGAGCAGCCTTGCGCCGGCCATCGGGTCGTTCGCCCGCGGTTCGACCATGAGCGAACCACAGATGGCGGCGCGCAGCTTGCGCTGGCCATGCCTCATCGGCAGCACATTCACGCCGACAAAGCCTGAAATGTCGCCTTCGCTCGCAATATGGACGAGAGACGCGATCTCCGGATCGCGGACCGGGCCTTCGAGATAGTGCCAGCGCAGATAAGTCTCGAGCGCCGGAGGCGGCGGCTTTCCACCGTCCCGGAAGGTTCTTTGAAAGAGCCCGGCGACGGCCGGAATATCCGCAGCCTGCAGGGGGCGAATCTGGCTCATGCCAAACTCGCGGAGGATGAGATCGCGGGCGCACCGTTCTCCAGCTTGCGGAGGAGTGCGACACGCGGCATTCCGACCTCATCCTTGGCGAATGTCACGGGTTCATAGGCCTTGGCTCTGGCTATCAGGGCAGCCACCTGGCGGTCCTGCCCCTGCCCGAACTCGAACAGCAGCCAGCCACTAGGCTTGAGGAAATCGATTGCGTCCCGGATCAGCCGCTGTTGGATCGAGATGCCGTAAGGCCCCCCGTCGAAGGCCTCACGCGGCTCGCACTCAAGCAGATGCGCGCTCTCGCCTTCGAGGCGCGCAGTCGAGATATAGGGCGGATTGCAGACAATCATGTCCGCCGCGCCGATAAGCCCATCGCCCTCCAGCGCACCGAACAGATCCCCTTTCCGGATGGTGACCCGGTCCTGAAGGGCCAAGCGTTCGGCATTGCTACGGGCGAGCGCGACCGTGCTGTCAGTCACGTCCACCCCCCAGACGCGGGCCGACGGAACTTCCGCCGCGATCGCCAGAGCAAGGTTGCCGGAGCCGCAGCACATGTCGATCACCATCGGGCCGGGCGCGCGATCGCGAAGAATCGCGAGCGCGCTCTGTCCGAGCAACTCTGTTTCCTGACGCGGCACGAGAACGCCCGGAGCCAGTTCGAGCATCACGCTCATGAAACGATGCAGGCGGGGCTTAGAACGGCCGGCTAGGGCTGCTGCTCTGTGCGGCACGGCGGTTCCTTACGTCATCCAACGGTATTGCATACACAATGACCTATCGCGCTCCGGTAAACGGCTGCTAAAGATATCGCCGCCGATACTCCGCAGCGCGCCAACTCGGCCATATAGATGCGGCGTTGGTGCGCGGATATGAAATCGAACGCATTTCGGTCTTTGATGTTGCCGGTTATACCTGCCGGACTTGATGCGGGACAGTGGGCAATGATCTCGCCATTATTGGCATCCACTGCCAGATGGAGCTTGCGCCAGTGACGGCGTGATCTGGCACCAAGTTTCTCCTCCAGCCATTGTCCGGTGCCGTATATTTTCAATCCCGTGCTGTCGACCAGCACGTGCAGCGGGCCGTCCGGCCGAGGCTGGTTTCGTCTGGCGGATGGCTCCCACTTCTGCGCCCGACGGCTCAGCGTCGTATGATCGGGAACAGGCACATTCAGCCCCATGAGACCCAGCAGCGAGGGTAGCAATCCCTCGGTCTGGCGCAGCCGCATTCCAAAAACAGTTCCAAGCATCAGGGCCGTCTCGATGGCAAGATCGGAATACCGGGCTTGGCCTCCCCGGGTCTTGCGTCGGGGAGCGTGCCACCCGGCCAGGGCTTCCGGCGTGACCCATAATGTCAGGCTGCCACGCAGGCGGAGACCTGCCTCCTAATCCGGCCAGTTCGTCACCCTGAATTTCATCTTCCCGATGCGGTGACGGCACGCAGAATTGCGTTTGTAGGGCATGGCACGGATCAAGCTGATTTCGATCCTGTTTGCCTATCCCAGAACCCTTGACAAGGTATCCACGCACCAACGCTGCGCGCTACGCTCTCCTGGTTTCGGTACGAGCTCCTGGAGCCAACGTTGATATCTACACGGCGATCGCCAATCAGTTGGCAATCCCGATCCCTGCATCATAACCGGCGGACCGTCGCCGCCATCATCTACAAAACCATCCAGCGATAAGGGTGCGCCGTGGTCAGGCGCGGCAAAGGTAGAGGGGGTGCGGCTATTATCTGCGCGCGGTGCCCAACCGTTGGCGCGAGCCGTGTCCTTCCGCCTTCTAAAACTGGATCGAGACAGACCTGAAGGCGAGCCTATCGGAGAGAGAATGGCCTTGACTTCCTTACAGGGCCACCCCGTCGTGCTTGAGTGTCCTCTTTCGTAGGACCAAGGACACTCATGAAAAACCAGGACTTTGTCGAAGCGGGCGCCGGCGTGCTTCGCAGTCGAGCTTAAGCCGCGAGTATCTGCAAGCGCCAGCGACTGTTGCGTGGGCGGCGGGCAGTCATTCGTCGACCTCGACCCCGCCGTATTCTGCGCTACCGGCAAAGTCGGGCATGATATCCCCCGCCAACAGCTTCTCTTTGCTCAACAGCCCGGCATCCTCGAGTGCCTCGAAATCCGGCAGGTCGCGCAGCGTGTCGAGACCGAACTCGAGCAGGAATTCTTTGGTCGTGACGTAGGTGTAGGGCGCGCCGGGCGTCGGGCTGCGCGGACCGGACGCGATCAGCTTTGCGCCGCGCAGATGACCGATGAGATCGCGGCTGATCTCCTTGCCAAAGAAGGAAGAAAGCTCGGCGCGGGTGATCGGCTGGAAGTAGGCGACGCACATCAGCACCAGCACTTCAGATTGTGTCAGATCCACGGCTCGGTCGTTGCCGCCGACCGCGGCACGGATGGCGTCGGCATAGGCCGGCCGCGTCAGATGCTTCCAGCCGCCGGCGACGGGGACCAGGTCGTAGGGCCGGCCGCGCAGTTCTTCGCGGATGTCATCGATCAAAAGGTCGATGCTGCAGTTTTTGCCGACGATCCGCGCCAGAGTCTCGCGGCCGACCGGCTCGCTGGCAGCAAAGATTGTGGCCTCGACGCGATGCATCCATTCGCGCCAGCGCGCCTCCGGCGGCAGGTGGTCCAGCTCCCGGTCGAACAGCTGGTCAGCTGATTGACGATCATCTGACCGGCTTCCCCCTCGCCTGCGCACTGCCTGGGCCATGGTCTCAGAGTCCGTAAATGCGGAAGGTCGATCGACCTGACAATTCGCGCACGGCGCCGAGCTCGACCAGCCGGTCGAACAGCCGGCGCAGGCCGCGATCGCTCATGCCGATGTTTTTGTCACGGCGGGATGCCATGATGGCGTCCTGCGACAGCAGTCTGTCGACGATGGTGTCTGCCCCTTTCGCACGCAGCTTTGGCGCGACAGCGAGCAGTTTTTCCGCGCGGCGCCCGAGCTCGGCGGAAAGATCATTCGCGCGCAGCGCGGCGCGCGCCTGCGCGGCCAGCAGGCTTTTGGCCCGATCGGCATCCGTTTCGGCACCCGGAGCCAGAGCAGCAGTCACTGGTCGACGCGGCCGGCCCGTACCCACGGCCAAGGCCGCCTCCCCGCCCAGCAAAGGGATTGCATGCGTCCAGCCTAGCCGCTGCGCGAGCAAGGCATCGGCAAGCCAGGCTCCGAGAACGCGCCCGAAACCGTGTCGTTCGGCGGCCGCGACTGCGCCAGTCAGCATTCCGACCAACCCGGCGCTGGTGCCGAGTTGGCGAAGTTCGTCCGCCAGATCGCCGAGCCCCTCATCGTCGGGGGCGTAGCCGAACTCCTCCAACACCGCGGCGAGGTTCTTCTCCGTCAGCAATTCTTCCGTGGGCCGAACCGCCAGCCGGCGCCAGGCAAGCAGCAAAAGACCGGCGGGACCGACGGACAAAAAATCGCCCGGCCGTGTGAGCAGCACGGCGTCGCGCAATGCGCCTTCATCCTCGACGCGCCCCGCCTGGCGTGCCGTTGCCGCGGCCGCCGCAAGCGCCAGCCGCTGCCGCCAGGCGCCGGCTCACCGCTCCTGCCGGCGGACCACCGCATCGAGCGCGCCGATGGCGGCGCCGGCAACGAGCGCCACGTCAACATCTTTTCCCGCAAGGCTTTGTGCATCCGGGATGGCCCGGCGTAGCCAAGCCGGCACCGTTGCCATCGGTGCGGTCGAAGGGGCACTGGCAAGCGTGGCGTGGTGGCGCGGAGAGGGTTTGGGACGCAGAATCATCGCAAGCACGATGAATCATGGCGGCGCTTTTGGCAATCGTTTTGAGCAAAAACCGCCGCGCCTGTCGCCCAGTTAATACGAATGATAACGCTGCATTATCGTTCGTAATCGACATAGGACCAAGTCTTTGGTAGAAACCGGCGAAAAGGTAGAGTTTGGAGCCTCTCGTGTCCCTCAGTATCAAAAATCCGGCCACAGTTGCCCTCGCCGACGAGCTCGCGCGCCGTCAAGGTGTCACCAAGACCGCGGCCATTCATCAGGCGCTGAGCGAGCGTCTTCATCGCCTGGGCTTTGGCGACAAGGCTCAGGAGCGGATGCGGGTAGAATTGCGCGGCATTCGCGAAAGAGTGGCCCGGTTGCCGGAATTGGACGGTCGCAGCGATGAGGAGATCATCGGTTTTGACGAGCATGGAATTCCGAACTGATGGTGATCGATACCTCAGCGCTTGTGGCCATGCTTCGCAGTGAGCCGGAGGCTTCACGGCTTGAAAGCGCGCTGGTCGCCGATCCGGTCCGCCTGATCCCGGCAACCTGCGTGCTCGAGGCGCGGATGGTCCTGGTCAGCAGGCGCGGAGAGCACGCGTTGGCCGAGGTCGATCGCAAAATCGAGGCTGACGTCATCCCTGTCGACTCCGAATTGGTCGATCTGGCGACCCAGGCGTGGCTTACCTATGGCAAGGGCCGTCGTCCCGCGGCCCGGAATTTTGCCGATTGTCTATCGTACGCTCTAGCAAGGCGTTCAGACGAACCGCTGCTGTTCTCGGCAACGACTTTTCCCAGACAGACGTGGAGGCTGCATGAGGATGGCTGAGCACGGTCAACGATCACCTGCTGTTGCAGCTGGAGAGAATGATCTTCCCGATATCATAGATGTGGTCATGGAGATGAGGGGCGCATCAGACGAGCCGCAAATGGCCCCTGCCCCATCGTCGGCGTCTGGTCTTCCGGCGCACCTGGAAAAACTGGCCGACCACGCGCGAAAATATGTCGAGGCGGCAAGCTCCGCCAACACGCGGCGCGCATACGCCGCCGACTGGAAGCATTTTTGCGCTTGGGCACGCCGACAAGGTCTGCAGGCGTTCCCGCCTGATCCACAGACCGTCGGCCTCTACATCACCGCCTGCGCGTCCGGCAAGGTGACAGGAGACAGGAAGCCTAACTCCGTCTCGACCATCGAGCGCCGTCTTTCTTCGCTGACCTGGAACTATACGCAGCGTGGCCAGCCGCTCGACAGGAAAGACCGCCACATTGCCACCGTGCTGGCCGGCATCCGCAACACCCACGCCTCCCCTCCCCTTCAGAAAGAAGCCATTCTGCCTGAAGACCTGATCGCCATGCTGGAGACGCTTGACCGTGGCACTTTGCGCGGGTTGCGCGATCGCGCCATGCTCTTGCTTGGGTTTGCCGGCGGCCTGCGCCGCTCCGAGATCGTCGGGCTCGATGTTGCCAAGGATCAGACGGAGGATGGCCGCGGCTGGGCCGAGATTTTCGACAAAGGTGCTTTGGTGACATTGCGCGGCAAGACCGGCTGGCGCGAGGTCGAGATCGGTCGTGGCTCCTCGGACGCCACCTGCCCGGTCGTCGCCCTGCAGACCTGGCTGAAATTGGCAGGGATTGGATACGGACCGCTATTTCGACGCGTCACCGGCCAAGGCAAGGCTGTCGGAACCCAGCGATTGAACGATCAGGAGGTGGCGCGGCTGGTCAAGCGCGCGACGCTCGCTGCCGGCGTGCGTGGTGATCTTTCCGAGGGCGAGCGCGGTCAAAAGTTTTCCGGCCATTCGCTGCGCGCTGGCCTCGCCTCCTCGGCCGAGGTCGACGAGCGCTATGTGCAGAAGCAACTCGGCCACACTAGCGCAGAGATGATCCGCAGGTATCAGCGGAGGCGCGACAGGTTTCGGATCAACCTCACCAAGGCAAGCGGGCTATAAACGCCCCTATAGAGGGAGCCCGCACTACCAAGGGCCAATAACCTCCGTTTTGCGCGATCGCCTTGCTGCTACAATATGTCGATAGATTACGGTTCTATCGACATGATTTGGCAATATGTCGATGCCAAGGACATATCAACCCCGACATGTCGATCGAACAAGGAACCATCGACATGACGTTTCAGGCCGACCGACCTTACAATGGCCTACCTTCCCTGCCCCCAAAGGAGGATGTTGAAACGAAGCCCGTGCTCAAGGCCTGCATAGCGGCGCGCGCGGCCTTGGCAGAGCTCAGGGTCAGCTTATCCCGAACCAAGCAGTCCTCATCAACTCTATCCCGCTCCTAGAAGCCCAGGCAAGTTCCGAAATAGAGAACATCGTCACGACGACGGACCGCTTGTATCGCTTCGCCAATGAAGCCGGAAATCTCGCTGATGCTGCCACGAAGGAGGCGCTGCGCTACCGCACCGCGCTCAATCAGGGCTTCCGAACTCTGCAAGAGCGCCCTGTGACGACGTCAACGGCGGTCGCGGTGTGCCGCACGATCAAGGGCGTCGAACTCGACATTCGGTCGACGCCCGGCAGGGCCCTGGTCAACCAGGCGACGGGTGCGGTTGTCTACACCCCGCCCGAGGGACAGAACCTCCTGCGCGACAAGCTGGCGAACTGGGAGCGCTACATCCATGAGGCCGAGGACATCGATCCGTTGATCCGCCTCGCCGTGATGCACTACCAATTCGAGGCCATCCATCCATTTGGCGACGGCACTGGCAGAACCGGCCGCGTGCTGAAGCTGCTCTATCTGGTTGACAAGGGCCTCCTGGACATCCCGGTGCTCTATCTAAGCCGCTATATCATCCGAAACAAAGGAGCCTACTACGATCGCCTTCTCGCCGTGACGACGGAGGGCGCGTGGGAAAGTTGGATCCTCTACATGCTCGCCGCGGTAACGGAGACGGCTGGCTGGTCAACTGCCCGTATACTCGCGATCCGCGACCTGCTCGACGAGACCGCCGAGCGCTTGCGGCGAGACCTCCCGAAGATCTACTCCCGAGAGCTTGCCGAGATAATCTTCGTCAATCCGTACTGCCGGATCGGCGATCACGAGAACCTCTATATCAATCCGGCCTTGCTGGCGCTTCTCACCGAGCGCCAGCCGGCGCAAGGCGGCCAGTGAAGCCCTCACCTTCCTACCGGCACTAAACCGCCCGTCTGTGGCGCGATCAAACCGAAGACGGTCGCGGCTGGATTGAATTTTTCCCGCTGCATCGCGCATGATCCCCTTTTCCGCCGCGCCACCGGGCAGGGCAAAGCGGTGGGCACCGAGCGGCTCAACGATCAGGAGGTGGCGCGGCTGGTCAAACGCGCAGCCTTGGCGGCCGGCGTGCGCGGTGATTTTTCCGAGGGCGAGCGCGGCCAGAGTTTTCTGGCCATTCGCTGCGCGCAGGCGTCGCTTCCTGAACGCTATAGGCAGAGGCAGCTTGGTCACGCCTGGGCCGAGACACCGTTTTCGGGTCAACCTCACCAAGGCGTCGGGATTGGAGAGCGACGAAGCCCACCTCTCCTGAAATCTGGCATACCTCTCCCGAATTCGGACGTTGCGGGCGTCGACGCTGACCAATTTCGTCAGTCCGTCCTTGCAAATCAGGAATTGCACTCCATAATTGCTAGGATGATAAAGCGCCGGATCGAAACGCAACTCGCCGAATTGATAGACACTACCCCTGCGGTGGCACTGATTGGGCCGCGCCAAGTCGGCAAGACTACGCTCGCGCTCGAAATAGCCGAGACACGGCCGTCGATCTATCTCGATCTCGAGTCCGATGCGGACAGAGCTAAGCTCGCGGAGCCGGAACTCTACCTTGCCGAACATGAGGGCGAGTTGGTGATCCTCGATGAGGTCCATCGGCTTCCAAACCTGTTCCAGAATCTTCGTGGCTTGATCGACCGCGGTCGCCGCAGCGGCAAGAAGACCGGGCGCTTTCTGCTGCTGGGGTCCGCTTCCATCGATCTCCTCAGGCAGACCGGCGAGACGCTCGCCGGCCGCATCGCCTATCTTGAAATGCATCCGATTGACGGACTGGAGGTGCCGGCCGAACAGTTGAACCCCCTGTGGGTGCGCGGCGGCTTTCCCGACAGCTTTCTGGCTACGAGCGACCGCGCCAGTCAGCGGTGGCGGCAGGACTTTATCCGCACCTATCTTGAGCGCGATATCCCGCTGCTCGGGCCTCGCATTCCGGCCGAAACGCTGCGCCGCTTCTGGACCATGCTGGCACATCATCAATCAGGGCTCCTCAACGCGGCCGAATTTGCCCGCGCCCTCGGTGTCGACGGCAAGACTATCGCTTCCTATCTGGACCTGTTGGTTGACCTGTTGCTGGTGCGCAGGCTTGAGCCGTGGCATGCAAATGTCGGGAAACGTCTAGTCAAGTCGCCGCGGGTTTACGTGCGCGACAGCGGCATTGCTCATACGCTGCTTGGACTGACAACCCTTGAGGACGTTCTCGCTCATCCCGTTGCCGGCGCCAGCTGGGAAGGGTTTGTCATTGAGACACTGATTGCGGCCGCCCCATCCGGCACGGACGCCAACTTCTATCGCACATCCGCCGGCGCCGAAATCGACCTGCTAATGACACCTCAAGGCAGCCAGCCCTGGGCGATCGAAATCAAGCGCAGCCTGACGCCAAAAGTGGAGAAGGGCTTTCATCTGGCGTGCGAGGACGTAGATCCAATCCGTCGCCTCGTTGTCTATCCGGGAGCAGAGCGCTTTCCGTTGAAACACGACGTCGAGGCAGTACCGCTTCATATCCTTGCGAAAATGCTGGTCGAACTTGGCTGATAGGCTCGTCGGCCCTCCCCTTACGACCCGCCCCATCCGGCACTCACTCTGCAGCTGACCCAGGTCTTGTTAAAGCGTTAGTCGCGGCCTGGCCTGCGCCTCAGTGCGATGAGCATTAGTCCGTCAGGCTTGTCGTGTCCCATGACCTCGATCGCTCCTGATCTCGATCGCTTCCTGCCATGCACTTTGCTTGTGTCGATAAAACGGCTGGACGAGAGCCGCAGCATTCGTCGGGCTGGTCAATCGCCGAACAGGTGCAGGATAAGGCGATCCCCGAGTCCAAGATGCTACTACTCATCGTGGCCGACCAGTTTTGGATCGACTACAACGCGCATGTCCTTGAAACGTGTCTTCACTCACATCGCCCGGCCTTGCTGAGGTCTATTGCTAGGCGATGCCCCAGCACGTGGCCCCGGCCGCGGCATAGGCCGCGCGTCATGCCGAACTGCGCCGATCGGAGTCAAGGGTTCTCGCGCCTCGTCGCGATCGTGCTGGTCGGCCATCGCTTTAAAACTCGCTCCCCAATTCACCCATGACCAGTTCAAAAGGAGCCTGACTGCCGTCGGCGGGAACGCCTCCCCTGCGCCCGTTCGCAATTGCAACCTTTTTGCCCGCTGACGAACGCGATTTTACTGCCGTAAATAATGGTCTTTGTGGCAGGGAAAACATGCATTTAGCCAGCCGGGTGGGAGAGTTCTTGCTTCGAAGGACGAGCCGCCGCTATCGGGACGATATCAGTATTCGCCAGTAAGAATGCCGGCAGGTGCCGTTAACCTTCTGTTAACCTAAAACTTCTTGCCGGGCTTTCCGAATCGGAGCTTAATGGCGCTTGTTGAATAGTTTCATCGCAAAAAGCGCCAATTCGGGTTTCGACGAGAATGAATATCGCCATGCGGCTACCAAGCTTCGAGTTCGACGACAAGATTCTCGAGCAGGGTGCTGAGATATCGCGACGCCTCAATCAGCTTCGCATGGAGAAATTTCCACCCAATGCGACGAAGACACTGCGTCCATTTTCGATGGCGGAAGTCGCCCACTATCTTGGTGTATCGCAAAACAATCTGAAGCGGCTTCACCTCGAAGGCAAGGGACCTTTGCCTGACCAGGTCCCTTCCGGCCGACGCTCCTACACGGCCGCACAGATGCTCGAACTTCGCCATTTCCTGGACCAGCACGGCAGGACCGAGGTCAAGAAGTATGTTCCGCATCGCAAGCCTGGAGACAAGCTCCAGGTGGTTGCTGTCGTCAACTTCAAGGGCGGTAGCGGCAAGACAACGACTGCCGCCCACCTCGCCCAGCACTTGGCTCTGACCGGCCACCGTGTCCTTGCAATCGATCTCGACCCGCAAGCTTCGCTCTCCGCCCTGCATGGCTTCCAGCCCGAACTCGATCAGAACCTCTCGCTCTATGAGGCGATCCGTTACGATGACAAGCGCCTGCCGATCTCCGACGTGATCGTGCCGACGAACTTTCCGAGCCTGGATATCATTCCGGCCAATCTCGAGCTGCAAGAGTATGAGTACGACACGCCGCTCGCCATGCAGGATAAATCGTCCAGTGCTGGCCGTCAGTTCTTCACCAGGATCGCAAAGGCGCTGTCCGAGGTCGACGACCGTTACGACGTCGTTGTAGTCGATTGCCCGCCCCAGCTCGGCTATCTGACCTTGACGGCCATGTCGGCGGCGACGTCCGTTCTCATCACCGTTCATCCTCAAATGCTCGACCTGATGTCGATGAGCCAGTTCCTGTTGATGCTCGGCGGAATTTTGAAAACCATCAAAGCCGCCGGTGCGGCGATCGAGCTCGATTGGTTTCGCTACCTGATCACGCGGTACGAACCGACAGACATTCCGCAAGCGCAGATGGTCGGCTTCATGCAGTCGATGCTTGCCGGCCAGATCCTCGAGAATCCCATGCTCAAGTCGACGGCGATTTCGGATGCGGGTCTGACGAAACAGACGCTCTACGAAGTCGAGAGATCGTCCTTTACCCGCTCTACCTATGACCGGGCGCTTGAATCGCTGGACGCAGTGAACGCGGAGATCACGGCTCTTGTCCATCGCGCCTGGGGGCGGTCATGACAGCGCGGTTTACGGCAGTAAAAAGTGGAAATTTTGATCGTGAAATCAGTCGACTAACCGCGAATCGGAGCGATTGAATGGCACGCAAGGACATTTTCGGCAGTGTCATGGGTCCCGCAACGGCAATTGCCGATGGCCAGGACGTCTCCGGCTACGCCGTTCGTGGCGCATCACGGTCGATCATACAGTCCTTCGAGGAGCTCTCGAAGAGTTCAGTCGTCGATCTCGATCCGGCTCTGGTCGACACGTCATTCGTCTCGGACCGTATGGACGATGACGATGATGCGTTTCAGGAGTTGCTGACGGCAATTCGTGAACGAGGACAGGATTCTCCGATCCTGGTCCGACCTCACCCTGAGACTCCGGGACGCTTTCAAACGGTCTTCGGCCATAGGCGCGTCAGGGTTGCCCGGCAGTTGGAAAGGCCTGTACGCGCTGTCGTCAAGAAGATGGACGATAGGGACCATGTCATCGCCCAAGGCCAGGAGAACGCCGCCAGAGTCGATCTGTCCTTCATCGAGCGGACGCTTTTTGCAGACCGCGTTCTCAAGCGAGGCCATTCGCCTGACACGGTGAAATCAGCTCTTGCGCTCGACGACACGACCTTCTCGAAGATGCGTTCTGTGATCAGCAACATTCCAGAGCAGGTCATTTTTGCGGTGGGCGCGGCCAAAGGCATTGGCCGCGACCGCTGGTGGCAGCTTGCCAAGCGCATGGAGCATCCTGGTGCCGCGGCGAGGGCAGCGGAGTGCGTGGCAATCGCCGATTTCGCGCAGCCCGGTAGTGAGGCCCGTTTTGCCCGTCTGTTCGACTTTGTGAGCGCCCCGGTGAAGCCCCCGCGGGCGCCATCGAAGCCCCAGGAGCGGGCTTGGGCACCCCAGGACAAATCGGTTCGCGCCAAGATCACCGACACGGGAAAAGTGTTTACGCTTGCCTTGAAGTCCAAGGAAGCGTCGCCCTTCGGCGCGTTCATTGCCGGCAAACTCGATGAGCTTTTCGAGGCTTTTCGGGAGTCGGAAATGGCGAAGAAAACAGGAGACTAAGACCGCAAAAGAAAAAGGCCCCCGAACGTCACCGTCGCGGAAGCCCTTCTCAAGTCTGTAGCAAGCTGAGAATCGCACTTCCTCGAATCACTGTCAAGAGTCGTGGCGTCGTTTCGGCGAGCGGATTTCTTTTGCCTGATTGAAAGGTGAGGGAAATGGAGAGTGGGTATGGAACGACGCCCTTTGGGCGGCGGCCGATGACGCTTGCGCTGGTGCAAGCGAACGCGGCATCGCGAGAGATTCCTGATGGAGCTCTCGTCGAGAAGTGGCAGGTCTATCGTTGGTTGTGCGAGGGCAGGGCCGTCGTAGGTGTGGGAGATCGCGCTCTGGCCGTGCTGAGCGGGCTTTTGTCGTTCTATCCCGACGACCAGATCAGCGAGGAAAACGGCCTGATGGTCTTTCCCTCGAACGCGCAGTTGTCACTGCGCACACACGGTATGCCCAGTTCCACATTGCGGCGACATCTGGCTGAGCTGGTGAGTTGCGGCCTGATCATCCGTCGGGACAGTCCAAACGGCAAAAGGTTCGCCCGGAAAGGGAAGGGTGGCGCCATTGAGGAGGCGTTCGGATTCTCACTGGCGCCGCTGCTGACGCGGGCCGTTGAGTTTCAGCATGCTGCCGAACAGGTGCGCGCCGACAGCCATGCGCTCCGGTTAATGAGGGAGCGGATCACGCTTCATCGTCGCGACATCCACAAGCTTGTCGAGGCTGCGATCGCGGAGGGCGTTCCTGGCGACTGGGGAGCCATGTGGAGACGGTTCAGGGCCATTGTAGATGCAATTCCGCGGCGGGCAGGGCTATGCGAATTGGAGGCAATCGTTGCCGAGCTGACGAGACTTCATGACGAAGTGGACATGATGTTGGAAAACTTCATGAATTCCACGAATCCTAGCGCCAATGAGTCCCAAAATGAGCGGCAGCAATCTGATTCAAACACAGACTCCACTTTTGTATTTGAACCGGCTTTGGAGAAAAGCAGGGCGGCGGTCGAACCAAGGCGGGCAGACGACGCGAAACCGAAAAGCTATCCGATAGGACTTGTGCTGAAAGCCTGCCCTGAAATTTCAGACTATGCCGTGCACGGCATCGGAAACTGGCGCGATTTGATGATCACCGCCGTCCAGGTACGAGGCTACCTTGGTATTTCGCCCTCGGCATACGAGGAGGCTTGCCATGTGATGGGCCAGGAGACCGCCGCCATCGTGATTGCCTGCATCTTGCAAAGGGCACAGCACATCAACTCGGCCGGCGGTTATCTGCGGGTTCTAACCGAAAAGGCGAGGGCAGGGGAGTTTTCGGTCGGGCCTATGCTGATGGCGGCGTTGAAGGCGAACGGTGTGACGGCAAAGATGACTGGGTAACCGTTGGCGGATCGGTTCGCGCTGATGCGGGGCTTGCATGGCGCATCATGTGAGGCTATATTTTGCCTCACATGGAATGGAGAGTGAAATGCTGGCGTTTGGAAATGTCGCCGACGTGTTGGGGCTGCCCGTTAAGGAGGTGGCGTCACGGTCGCCTTTCGGGCTGATCTCCCGGATCGAGAATGGACTTCCCATCGGCGCGCTCGAGCGCGTTGCGCAGCTTCTGGCGCCTGGCGATGCTCAGTTCAAATACCGGCTGATCCCCAAGGCGACCTACGAGCGGCGCAAGGCGGTACATCGTCTCTCGTCGGACGAGGGCACACGATTGGCCCGCGTGGCGCGCGTCTGGAGTCTTGCTGTCGATGTCTGGCACAACGAAGAGGAAGCACGTGGTTTCTTGTTTCGGCCGCACCCGATGATTGAGGACAAGCGACCGATCGACGTCGTTATCCTGAGCGAGTTCGGCGCCGAAATGGTGGTCGATATCCTCGGAGGTCTGAAGTACGGCAGCGCTGCGTGACGGCGCAGACTCTCGATCGCACGCTATCGTCCTTTCGCATCGGCGATCCGGCCGGCACCTACCCGATCTACGACGCGACCGGCTCGACAATCGCGCCAGGGCGATGGAACACGCCCGGAAGTCCTATCATCTACACCAGCGAGCACTATTCGACGGCCTTGTTGGAAAAGCTGGTGCATGGCAGCGGCCGACTGCCGCCCAACCAGCATTACATCGAAATCACAATTCCGCGCGGGCTGAGCTACGAGGTCTTTTCCCAGCCGTCACTGCCCGGCTGGGACACGATGCCGGCGACGGTGAGCAAGGGATTTGGCGAAACCTGGTGTTTAGAACGGCGCAGCGTCATTCTGCTGGTGCCGAGTGCCGTGGCGCGTCTCGATTGCAATGTGCTGATCAATCCGGCGCATCCGGAGTTTTCAAGGATCCAGACAAGTCTGCACCAGCCCGTCTACTGGGACAGGCGGCTGTTTGGCGCGTAACGGGGAGGGGCTTTGTGTCGCCTATAACCCCGAGGCCTTGGTGAGATTGACGCGGAACCGGTCACGTCGGCGCTGGTATTTCCGCGTCATCTCGGCCGAGGCATGGCCGAGCTGCTTTTGCACATAGCGCCATCGACCTCGAGAACATGCCTTGCGGCGTCGACGTATCAATCGGATCGCGGAGCGAGCGGAAATGCACGCCGCGCGTCTCAAGCTGCTCGATGACCTCCAACAGATGGCTGACCGACCGGGCGAGGCGGTCGAGCCGCACGAGGACGAGAACGTCGCCGGCGGCGATCTCACACATCAGCTTCGCCAGCACCGGCGGGAGCGAGAGGCGCCGGAACCATGTTCCTGGTGAACCGTATGACAGCCGGTGGCGTTGAGCTCGTCGACCTGGGCGTCATTGAGTTGGTCTTCGGTGGAGACCCGTGCATTAGCCGAGCAAGGGGGGCGAGGAAGGGTGTGAGCTGTCTGCGTGACTTGGCCCTGCGGCGTATTTTGGGTCGATTTTTGCGAAGTTGCAATGTGTCAGAAAAGGAACGTTTGAGGCGAGTGTCGCGACACACGCCTTGACTTTTCCCTTTGCGTAAGCCATTTACTAACCCATTGGGTTATAGGAGTAGTATGCAGACTGTCGCCGAGACGCCGCTCTTCATCAAGCAGGCCACTGAACTTTTCACCGAAGAGGAGCGCTCGGAACTGATCGATTTCCTGGCGGCCAACCCCTAGGCGGGCGATGAAATTCCCGGTGCGGGTGGTGTTCGCAAGTTGCGTTTCGGCGTCAAGGGAAAGGGCAAACGCGGTGGAGCCCGCGTGATTTACTACTGGTACAGCGAGGAGGCGCCAATCTATGCGCTTCTGGCGTATGGAAAGAACGAGAAGACCGACTTGAAGCCGGAAGAGGCCAAGGCCGTAGCCGCGTTCGCGAAAGCGATCAAGGCAGCGAACAGGAGCAAGATATGAGCGAGATGACGAAGTTTGGAGCGGACCTGATCCAGGCGATGTCCGAGGCGCTGGCTCACGCTCAGGGCAAGGACGTTCCGGGAACGCAGGTCCATGCGGTTGATGTCGGCACAGTTGATGCGAAGGGGATCCGCAAGAGGCTGGACCTTACACAGGACCAGATGGCGACCGTGCTCGGAACCAGTCCGTCCGGCTACAAGAAATGGGAGCAGGGGACGAGGCAGCCCAGCGGCGCTGCGCGCACGCTGCTCCGGATCATGGAACGGGAGCCGGAAGCTGTGCTGCGAGCCCTGTCTAGGGAAGTTGCTGAGAGCGACGAAACGCGCGCTTCACCTGCGGCATCTCACTGACAGGAACATCAATCGGCTCGGTCCTATGTGATCACAGCGCGGCCCGTCCGTGGGTCCGTTCCGCGTCATTGTGATGCTGAACGGCGGTGCTGCGACTGCTGCATGCTTCGCGCAGCCTCAGCGAGATTGCCGGAGTGCAGGCTGTGGGCGGACAAACATTTTCGGATCGAGCCCGGCCTCGGCAACGCGGCGTGAGGTGTCGCGCGACGCTTTCGGGGGCGGTATCAGTCACCGACCTCGATCGAATTGTGATCGCACCACGTGACGCTCTTTCTTCCGCATTCGCTTCGAAAGCGTACCACCGATCGAGTGCACCCCTTCGCTGCAACAGATCCTTGAATCTTGCGTACGCGCCTCTTTTGCTGAAGATTTTTTGAACGTCACCGACGTTGTCAGGCAGAAATTGGCGTGCGAAGTCCAGTGCGAGCGGCTTGCCCAGGTCGAGTTCTTTCTTGTCAGGTATTTGGGCGTATTTGTCGCTGTCGTCGATATCATCCGGCAATTCGTCCAAATCACCCGTGAATTCGGAATGCCAGTAGAGCGTGCCTGACTGCTTGCACAGAAAGGCCTGATGTTCTCCCGTGCCCCCAGAACTGACGAATTCGAAAGCCAACAGTATGTCTTTAAAGCTGACGGGCATTGTCGTTCGGCGTCCTATATAGATGCCAACGCATCAGAGGTCGGTACCACGAGCTGTTCTCGATAGTGCCCCGCCGCATGGTGTACCCGGCGGTGACGAAGTCGCCCGCGAGCGCGCTCTCAACAACGCTGTAGCGAGCGGCGTAGCGGGGGCATCGATGTCGCTGGCAAGGTCGAGTTGCTCACACCAACCTGATTCGAAGGACCCACCGATGACCGACGACATGATGAACCGCCGCACGCTCGTGGTGAAGACCCCTGACGCTGATCTTTTGCGCGAGATTATGGACTTTGCCGCCGAGCGGCGGATGGAGATGGTGGACGGCGCCGCAACCGGCGGTCCGGGTTCCTAAACGATGATTCTTGCTGCCCTTCCGAGCGTTCGTTCGGCCTCGTTGTAGTAGTTGGAAGCCTGCTGCACGGAACGATGCTGCGACTGCTGCATGGCTTCCTGCAGCGGAATGCCGCGACGGGCGGTTTCAGTGAGATATCCAGAGCGCAGGCCATGGGCGGAAAACGCCGCCGGGTCGAGTCCGGCCTCGGCGACGCGGCGCTTCAGGATCAGATTGACGGCCTGCGGCGTGAGCGCGCGTTTTTCGAGATTGCCCCAACGGTCGATGCCGCGGAAGACGGCGCCCTCGGTGACCTCGGCGCGTTCGAGCCACGATTGCAGAACCGTCACCGGCCGGCCGACGAGCAGCACGAAAGCGTCGCTGTCGGCCTGTGTCGTCTTGGTCCGACCGAGTCGGATCGACAGGCACGGCAGTTTGTCGCCGTCGGGATTCTTTGGATCGGCCGGAACGGGCTCTTCCTCGACCAGCTGTTCGACGCGGAGAGCAGAAATCTCGCTGCGGCGGCGGCCGCCGGAGGCAAAGGCGGTGATGAGAAGGGCGCGGTCGCGCAGGTCGACGAGACGGTCGCCGGCGCAGGCTTTCAGGA
>NZ_JAMYLL010000060.1:0-28197 GCF_040318045.1 Mesorhizobium sp. M1338
GTCCTGTGAAAGGACGACCAGGATCCTCTCGGTCTCCTTCCCACTTCAAACATAGCATGGGAACAACACACAGGATCCTCGGGTCAGCGCTGCGTCGCTACGCTCCTTGCTCCGCCCGTGGATGACGAAATGACGGGCGCTGCGGTTGATCTCCACAATGTTCGAGCCAGCGGCACGCCCATTCGCTTCCTGCTCCAGCACCCTAATGCACGGCCGCGTACATGATCTTCTCCTCCGTGGCCTCCGCCGGTGAAAACTCCTCGACGATGCGGCCCTGGCGGCAGACAAGAATACGGTCGGACAGATTCATGATTTCAGGCAGATAGGACGAGATGACGACGACGGCCAGGCCCTCGTCAGCCAGCCGGTTGATGATCTGGTGGATCTCGGCGATCGCGCCGACATCGACGCCGCGCGTCGGTTCGTCGAAGATGACGATGCGCGGCCGCTGCACCAGCCCCTTGCCGATCACCACCTTCTGCTGGTTGCCGCCGGAGAGCTCGACCACGCGCGCATTGTCGTTGATCGCCTTGATGTTGAGCGTCTTGGTCCATTCGGCCGACAGCGCGCGCATCTCCTGCGCGTTGATCACCCAGGCCTTTTCGCGGCCCGCCGCCAAGAGCCCGCCGAACAGGTTCTCGGCAATGCCCATCGTCTCGAAAATGCCCTCGCTCTTGCGGTCCTCGGTGACATAGACGATGCCGTCGGCCACCGCTTCGCTCGGCACGAGATAGCGCACTGGCCTGTCATCCAGCTCGATGGCGCCGCCGCGCAGGAAATCGCGCTTGTAGATGCCGGAGACGATCTTGAAGGTCTCGGTGCGGCCGGAGCCGATCAGCCCGAACACGCCGGTGATCTGGCCCTCGAAGATCGAGAAGGACGTGTTGCGCACGACATTGCTCATCGAGATGTCCTGCACCGACAGAACCTTCCGGCCTGCCTTGCGCAGCTTGGCTTCATCGCGCTGCCGGTAGATCTGCCCCGACAGCGTGCGCCCGACCATTGCGGCGACGATCCTGTCACGGTCGAAGGCGGACGTGTCGTCGGTGATGACCAGTTCGCCGTCACGCAGGATGGTGATGCGGTCGGCAATCAGCAGTGCCTCTTCCAGCGCGTGGCTGATGAAGACGATCGACACGCCGCTCGCTTTCAGCCTGCGGATCAGCGCGAAGAAATGGCGTTTCTCCTCCGGCGTCAGCGTCGCCGTCGGCTCGTCGAAGATGATGATCTCGGCATTATGGTGCACCGCCCGTGCGATCTCGACCATCTGCCGCTTGGCCGCACCCAGCGTTGCCACCATGGCGTTCGGGTCGACTGGAAAATTCAGCGATTGCAGGAACTGCTGAGCCGAAATGTAGGTGCCGCGCAGCCGGTTGAGGAACTTTTCAGTGCCGAGATAAAGGTTCTGCGCCACTGTCATCGACGGCACCAGGCTGGTTTCCTGGAACACCATCGCGATGCCGGCTTCAAGGGCGGCATGCGGCGAAGCGTAGGCGATCTCTTGCCCCTTGTGGAACATCTTGCCGGAGGAGGCGTCGACCACGCCGGCAATAATCTTGGTCAGCGTCGATTTTCCCGCGCCGTTCTCGCCGAGCAGCGCGTGGATTTCTCCCTTGCGCAGCTCAAAGCTGACGTTCTTCACCGCCGGTACGCCGCGATAGTTCTTGGTAACGTTCTCCAGCCGGACGATCGGTTCCATCAAAAACCTCCCGATGCGAGGTCGATCACCAGCACGCAGTCACCGCCCCTGGAGGCGATGAACAGGCTGCCGTCCTTTTCCGCCACGCTGCAGATGCCGTGGCGCGTGCCGTTGGCGCGGCTGTGCAGGCTGAATTGCGGCTGCATGTTTTGGTCGAGCTTGACCACCAGCCCATAGGAGCGGCTCGGCGACCACGGCTTGTGGATGCCCATGGCGCGGATGCCGCCGCATTGCAGCGGTTCGAGGAAACTGCGGCTGGAGGCAAGCGCCGGCGCGATCCAATAAGCCGGCGGCACCTGGTCGAGCATGTCCTGCCGATAGTGCGTTTCCTGCAAAACAAATTCGATCAGCCGGTTGCGCGGCGCAAACAAGGTCAGCCAAGCTCCACCATCAACGGCAGGCGATAGGCGCGCGGGATAGCCTGGCAGATGCGTCAACACCGTCGAACGGTTGCCCGTCGCGCCATCGAAGCGGACAAGCTGATGGCGCCAGCTTTCGCTGACCAGAACATCCCTGCCGACGGGATAGAGCCCATAGGGGAAGGCGATGTCGCCGGCCAATTTGCGGAAGCCGCCACCTACCGCATCCCGCTTCCAAAGCGAACCGGACGCTCCCTTCTTCATCAGGTCGGCGGCCCATTGCGAGGGCGCGTGCTCGGCCGAGCCATTGGCCAGCCACAGCGTGCCATCGTCTGCATAGGCAAGTGCGGTGATGCAGCGGATCTCGGCCGGCAGCGAAATGTCCCTGCCGCCAATCAGCAGCTTGCCGTTCTCCAACCCGACTGTCAGGTCGCCCGTTGGTGATAGCGCCAGCGCGGTGACGGGAGACGGAAAGGTCTCGACCACGACAGTCTCCGCGCCTGCGGCAATCGCATGGATGGCGTTACCGCTGGAGGCCAGCAGCCTGTCACCGGTAACCAGCAGATTGTCCGGCTCGGTCAGTTCAGCAAAAGCCGGCGCATCGTCCAGCCGCGTGTTGGGGCGGAAGGCGCCGTCGAGCGGCGGGATGGTCACCGCCTTGCCGCGAAACAGGTCGAGCACCGGATCGAGGATCATGATTTCGCCCCCCAATAGGAAGCGGGGCTGGTCCAATTCGGATCGGCGCCAGCGATCTTGTAGCGGCCGATGCGGTTGTTGAGGATACCGCCGACGAACAGAAAACCCTTATGCTCGCGCATCGAGGTGACCATCGGATGCGCGTCGCCGGTGAGGTCGCCCATCGCCTCGACGATGCCGCCGTTCTCGTTGAATTTCACCACGCCGCCGGTGTTGATGTTGGGGAACAGCCATTCATCCTGCGGCAGCCGGCGCGTCATGCGCTTGCGCATGTCAGGGTGGCGCAGCGACAGGTCGAAGCTCGGCGTGCGCATGCCCAGCCAGGCCATCCAGTAATTGCCGTCGGAGGCGCGGTTGATGTTGTCGGGATAGCCCGGCATGTCGCGGATGACGCATTCGGCGGTGCCGGCCTTCGGCCCTTCCAGCCAGTAGCGATGCACGCGGCAGGCCCAGCTTTCGGCGAAGAACAGCGACTTGCCGTCATGCGCCATGCAAACACCATTGGTGTAGCGGTAGCCGTCGAGCAGCGTCCTGGTCGAACCGTCCTTCGGGTCGTAGACCAGCAGCCGGCCGGTGGCGCGGTTCTCGATCGAGTCCAGCGTCCAATCGTGGGCATCGTAGCGCTTGGTCGAGTCGGTGAAATAGATCCGCCCGTCCGGCGCGATGTCGCAGTCATTGGGGTCGCGCAACCGCGCATCGTCGACGATCGAAGTCCAGGAGCGCGATGTTTCCGCTGACAGGCGTTTGACCTCCCGATCCGGCGAGACCGAATAGAGCCCCATGGCGCCGACGCAGCTGATCAGATTGCCCGATTTGTCGAAGGCGAGGCCCAGCGGAAAGCCGCCGATGTGGGCAAACACTTCCGACCTGACATAATCCGGCGCGAAGAAGCGGACGATCTCGCCGTGGCGCGTGCCGCAATAGAGGTTGTCGTCGCGGTCGAGGATGACATCTTCCGGCCCCTCCAACTCGCCAAGCCCGATATGGTCGGCGGCAGACAGCCTGTTGTCGAGCTCGTAGGGCGTGCCGGAGCCGGGTGCGGCCGACTGTGTCTCGCCCATCTTGAGATAGACCGGCGCGACATAGACCTCGTTCAGCACCTTGTGGCGGTTCTTCAGCCAGCGGATGTCGATCGTCACCGCCACCGCCAGCATGATGCCCAGCACCATCTGGTTGGTGCCGGTGCCGTAGCCCAGCCGGATCAGCCCGTTGGTCATGGTCAGCACGATGATGGCGCCCATCAGCCCCTTGATCACCGAGCCGCGGCCGCCACCGAGGCTGACGCCGCCGACCACCGCCGCCGTCAGTGCCATGATCTCGAGGTTGAGGCCGGTGCCCGGCCCTGCCCCGCTTAGGCGGCAAGCGATGAGGAAGCCGCCGATGGAAGCGCAGAAGCCCGAGAAGACATAAGTCATGAACACGGTGCGGCGCACGCGGATGCCGGCATTGTGCGCCGAACGCCTGGAGCCGCCGACCGCCAGCACGTGCCAGCCCGGCCGCGAACGCGTCAGCGCGATATGGGTGACGATGGCCAGGATGATCGCCAGCCACACCGAGATCGACAGCCCCCAGAACGTGCTGTCGCCGATGAAGTCGAGCACATCCGATGTGGCGGTCGAGAGCTGCACATCGGCGGCATAGGTGGTGACCAGGATGTCGAACAGCGCCCGTCCGAAGATGAAGGTGACCAGCGTGGTGAGAAAGGCGCGCAGCCTGAGGTAGCCGACGAGATAGCCGTTGATGGCGCCGAAGATGAGGCCGGTGGCGAGCGAAGCGGCCAGCGCCAGCCAGATCGACTGTTCGAGGATGAAGAAGACATAGACAGCGGAAAAGCAGGATAGCGCGAAGATCGAGCCGACCGACAGGTCGATGCCGCCGCCCAGCATCACCACCGTCATGCCGGTGACCACCATCGAGAACTCGCCGAGCTGCCGGGTCGATTCCTGCAGCGCGGTCAGCTTGAAGAAGCCGGGAATGATCGAGCCGAAGGTTGCCAGCGTCGCCACCAGCGCCAGGAACGGAATGGCGTTGTCGGTCCAGCGTTTGGTCAGGATCTCGCCGACGACATGGTCGGGCACGAGATTGTAGCGCCAGGACTGGAGGCGTTCGCGAAAGGACATCGGCTGCTGCTATTCCATGAGAAAGAAGAAGGGGTGGCCGGCCGATCCAAAGGCAATCACTTCACGTCGGCGCTGCCCCTCACCCTTACCCTCTCCCCGTGAAGAACGAGGAGAGGGGTCGCCAGCGTTGGAGCTTACTTCCCGACCGTCGCGACAGGCGCTTCAATACGTGGGTAGCTCCCTTCTCCCCGTCACTATACGGGGAGAAGGTGCCGGCAGGCGGATGAGGGGCGGCGCCAACGTCGAGAATTACCTCGTGGAGACATCCCGGCCACCTCGTTGATATCAATCGCGCAGATCCTACTTCGCCGCCGCCTCGGCCTGCAGCGCCTTCAGATCCCAGCAGCTGTCGGGCTTGAGGTCGGCCTTGGTCGTCGCCTTCTCCAGCGTGTAGATGTAGGTGTGCGAGGTACCGGCCGGCTGCCCGCTCTGCAGCAAGAACTTGATGATGGCGTTCATGTCGCCCGACTGGCGGGCAAGATCGGTCATCACCACGGCGCCATACGTGCCGTCCTGCAGCTTGTCGCAATCGGCCGTCTTCTCGCCACCGCCGGTGGTGACCAGGAACACCTTGCCGTCGAGCTTGGCGTCGCGGATCGCGGCGGAAGCGCCGGTGGCGTCACCGTCCCAGAAATCGATGATCGAGCAAATGTCCGGGTTCTGCTGCAGCATCGTCGTCGTCACGTTGCGCGAGGTCGTTGCGTCCCAGTTGGAGTCGGGCTTCGCCACGACCTTGAAGTCGGGATGCTTGTCCAGCACCTTCATGATGCCGGCATACTGATAGAGGCTCGACGAATTCGCCTGGTCGCCCTGCACGAGGCCGATCTTCTTCGACGAGGTTTCGCCGCAGCCCTTGATCGCCGCTTCGGCCTCGAGCTGGCCAAGCCGGTCCCAGTCGCTGCCGATAAAGGCGTCGGCCGGGAAGTTGGCGGGATTGTCGACCAGGATGACGTAGGTGCCGGCGGCCTGCGCCTTCTTCATCAGCTTGGAGTAGGAGTTTAGGTCCGGTGCATGGATGATCAGCACATCAGGCCTGGTGTCCGACGAAATGGCGTCGGTGATCGCCTGCGCGCCGGCATCGACGACCCAGTTCGGGTCGCGCGTCTCCAACATGCCGCCCCAGGCCTCGACTTCGGTCTTCAGGTAATGCGCCCAGCCTTGCGCCAGGTCGAAGCCCATCGCCAGCGGCACCAGCATGACACGCTTGCCCTTGAGTGCCTGCGCATAGGCAGCCGGGCCGGGATCGTCGGCGGCGAAGGTTGGCGCCACGAAGGCGGTGACGGCGAGTGCCGTGGCGGCGGCCATCAATGTCCTGATGAATTTCATGTCAGATCCTCTCGTTTTCGATTTTCATTGCCGGCCGATCGGGATGGATCGGACCGGGTACCCCTAGATGTCACCCTGCTGGGCGGTCTGCTCGTCACGTGGATTGATGATGCCGTCGACGATGATTGCCCCCAGCAGGATCGCCGCCTTGATCAGGTTCTGGTAGAGCAGCGGAATGTCGATGATGGTCATGGCGTTGAGCAGGATGCCGATCAGCGCCGCACCGACCAGCACATTGCGCACCCCGCCGCGCCCGCCGGACAGGCCGATGCCGCCGATCACCGCCACCAGCACGATGTCATAGAGCAGCGTCGAATTGACGACGCGGGTGTTGATCGAATGCAGGCTGGCCGCCGTCAGCAGGCCGGCGATCAGCGCGACGAAGGCGGAAAGCACATAGCGCAGCACCAGCATCGGCCGCACCGGAATGCCGATGTTGCGGGCGGCCACCGGATTGTCGCCGGCGAAATAGATGTAGCGGCCCCATTTGGTGTAGCGCAGGAACAGGAAGAACAGGAACGCCAGGCCCGCGAAGACGAACACCTCGATCGGAACATCGAGGAAGCGCAGGCCACCCAGCAGCTCGACCCAATGGCCCTGCGGCACCGGCACGGCATCCTGCGTGATCAGCTGTGAGCGCACATAGCCGAAGACGAAGGAGCCCGTCGCCAGCGTCACGAAAATCGCCGGCACATCGGCATAGGCAACGAGAAAGCCGTTGAGCAGACCGATGGCCAGCACGCCGGCCAGCACATAGGCGAAGGCCAGCCCGTCCGGCGTCCCCGAATTCAGCAGTTGCAGATACCAGGCGACCGACATCGCCATGATCGCCACCGCCGAGAGGTCGATGCCGCGGCCGATGATGACGACGGCCATGCCAAGCGCCAGTATTCCCAGTACCGACACGGAGCGGACGATGGCGACGAGGTTGTTGGGGTCGATGAAGCCTGGCAGGCCTATTGCCGCGGCGACGAACAGCACCACCGCGATGGCAAAGACAATACCTTCCTGATTCAGGCTCCTGACATTCGGCCAGCCGATCGTGTTCATGTCTGCGTTTGCCCCGATGGCAGGTGCCGCCATTCCTGGGAAGAAAGCTAATCGGCTCAGCGCCTGTTCGTCAAATGAATCCGCGTTCAGAACCCAGGCTGGCAGCGATATTCACCGAGTGGACGCATCGATTGCCGAAGCTGGCGCAATGCCCGGAAAAGCCTGCACTTTTGGCAATTGGTTGCGCCATTGCGGCCGCTCGCGAAAGCGTGCACCAAGGCGAAAGGACAAGACGGAATTTATCTCCGCATCAGGCGGAAAAATCGATCTTAATTTCCCGGCGCGTGGCCGGAAACCTCGGCGCCCGCACCCGGCGGCAGCGCGAGAAAACGCAACGCCGCCACCAGTCCGATGGCGCCGATCGCCAGGAAGGCGATTCGAAAATCCACGAGGTCGAGAGCGGGCCGACCCCGGACGATCTGCGACAGATTGAGGATCGCCGCCGCCACCGCGACGCCGAACAGCATCGCCACCTGCTGCAGCATCGAGGACAGCGTCGCCGCCGAGCTGCGCTGCGCCGCATCGATATCGGCGAAGGCCAGCGTATTGAGTGCGGTGAACTGCATCGAGCGCGACAGGCCGGCGATCAGCATCAGCGCCGCCACCAGCGCATGCGGCGTCTGCGGCGAGATCGCCGCGCAGGCCATGATCGCCGCCGAGGCGATCATGCCGTTGACGACCAGCACCGACCGGAAGCCGAAGCGGCGCAGCGTTGGCGTCGTCACCGTCTTCATGCCGAGATTGCCGAGGAAATAGGCAAGGATCATCATGCCGGCATCGACGGGGCTGAGGCCAAAGCCGACCTGGAACAGCAGCGGCAACAGGAACGGCGTGGCGTTGATCGCCACCCGGAAAATGGTGCCCGCGGCCAGCGTCGAGATGGCGAAGGTCAGCACCTTGAACGACGAGAGATCGAGCAGCGGATGCGGCGCACGCCTGAGATGCCGCACCGCCAGCCAACCGATGACGATGCCCGCGGCAATCAGCGCCACGGTCGGCAGGACGCCATCCTCCGGATGCGCGATGCGCTCGAGGCCGTAGAGCAGCAAAGCGAGCCCGGCCGACGTGAGCACGAAGCCAGGCCAGTCCAGCGGTTTGGGGTCGGCCTCGCGGTCGCCCGGAATGAAACGCGCGACCAGCGTCAGTCCGACCACGCCGAGCGGGATGTTGATGAAGAAATTCCAGTGCCAGGACAGGTAGGTGGTGATGAAGCCGCCGAGCACCGGCCCGACCACTGGCGCAAACAGCGCCGGCCAGGTGATCAGTGCCGTGGCGTTGAGCAACTCCGACTTCGACGCGTTGCGCAGCACGAGAATGCGTCCGACCGGCGTCATCAGCGCGCTGCCAAGCCCTTGCACGATACGTGCGGCGACGAATTGGGTCAGATTTTCAGAGAAGCCGCAGGCAAGCGAGGCCAGTGTGAACAGGACGATCGCCAGCAGGAAGATGTTGCGGGCGCCGAACCGGTCGGCGAGCCAGCCCGACAGCGGCACGAACACCGCCATGGTCAGCATGTATACGGTGATGCCGATGCTCATCGCCACCGCCGGCACGCCGAACGACTCGCCCATCTGCGGCAGCGAGGTCGAGATGATCGTCGAATCCAGCAACTGCATGAAGAAGGCGATGGCGACGATCAGCGCCACGCGCCGCGCATTGGTGGCCGTTTCGGGTAAGGCTTCAGTCTCGGGAATGGCAGTCATGACGGAACCGGTTTGAACAGCATTTGACTGGCCGCGTCCAGAGACGGCGCAACAAACTTTCGTGTCGCGCCGCCGCCTGCTATGGGGATGAGCGGGGTGGCCGAGGAAAGTGTGCGCGTAAAATGAAGCCCATCTACATCGACTACCTCAATGCCCTCGACATCGATGCCCTTGCCATGACCGATGATGAAATCATTGCCGCCGTCGAGGCTGGCCTGGTGGCGCAAGGCAAGGGCCAGACGGTGATCGAGCCGCGCGTTCATCTCGAGCCGGACCCGTCCTTCCACGGCCATTTCAACGTCTTGCGCGGCTACGTCGCGCCGCTCGACACGGCGGGCGTGAAAATCGTCGGCGACTATGTCGACAATTACCTGCACGGGCTGCCTTCCGAATTCGGCATCCTCAATCTGTTCGATCCGCGCACCGGCACGCCGCGCGCCATCCTCGACGCCACCGTCATCACCGACATGCGCACCGGCGCCGTCACCGCAATCGGGGCCAAGCATCTGGCGCGCAAGAATTCCAAGGTGCTGGCCCATATCGGCGCGCGCGGCACCGCCTACTGGAATGTGCGCCTGCTCGACCACCTCTTCGACTTCGACGAGATCCGCGTCCATTCGCGCCGCCCGGAAAGCCGCGACGGTTTTGCCGCCAAACTGTCCGCCGACCTCGGCAAGACGGTGACGGCGGTGGCCGACTGGAAGAGCTGCATCGAGGGCGCCGACATCGTCGTCGAAGCCTCGCGGCTACCGGAGCCACAACCATTGTTGAAGACCGAATGGATCAAGCCCGGCGCGCTGGTCGTGCCCTATGGCACGATGAGTGCTGTCGAGCTGTCGCTGACGGACATCATGCGGAAGATGGTCGTCGACGACTGGGGCCAGTGCAAGGGCGGCAAGTTCGGCTCGCTACGCGCTCATGTCGAGACCGGACGGCTGAGCGAAAAGACGCTGCATGCCGAACTCGGTCAGATCGCCGCCGGTCTCAAGGTCGGGCGTGAGAATGACGAAGAAACGATCCTGTTCTGGCATCGCGGCCTGTCGCTGTCAGACATTGCACTGGGCAAGGCGATGCTGGCCAAGGCGCGGGCGCAGGGCATCGGCCAGAGGCTGCGCTTCGCATGACCGCGCTTCTCCTCACCGGGACCGACGTCGGCGTTGGCGACGTCGCCGCCGTCGCCCGTGATAGGCGCAAGGTGGAGATTGGACCTGATGTCCTCGGCCGGCTGGAGAAAGCGCGAAAAGTGCTCGACCAGGCCGCCGCATCCGGCCAGCAGATCTATGGCCTGAACACCGGCCTCGGCGCCAATCTCGGTATCGCTGTAGAGGGCGACGCCAGCACCTTTCAGCGGCAATTGCTGGAGGGACGCAGCGGCGCGGTCGGCGAAACGCTGCCGGTCGAAGCCGTTCGCGCAACCATGGTGGCGCGTGCCGCGATGCTGTCAGCTGGAGGCTCCGGCCTTTCGCCTTACGTCTTCGTCGCCTTGGTCGACGCGCTCAATGCCGGCGTCCATCCTGTCATGCCGTCGCTCGGCTCGATCGGCGCCGGCGATCTGGTGCTGATGACGGCACTCGCCCGCATGCTCACCGGCGAAGGCGAGGCAGACTATCAGGGTCGCCGCATGCCGGCGGTCAAGGCGCTGATGATGGCCCGTCTCGCCCCCGTCAGCCTGGCGCCGAAGGACGGCCTGTCGCTGATCAATGCTTCGGCGGTCTCAGCCGGCAGCGGCGCACTTGCGGTGACGGATGCACTGTCCGCCCTTGCCCAGCAGCAGCAGGCCGGCGCGCTGACCATGGAAGGTTTTGGTGCCAACCGCACCATCCTCGACCCGCGCCTGCATATGGCGCGACCGGCGGCTGGCCAGCAGGAGGCGGCAAAGTCACTGCACGATCTGCTCGCCCGTGACGAGCCGCCGGCGCCAACGACGTTGCAGGATCCGCTGTCGATACGCTGCATGCCGTCGATCCACGGAGCGCTGATCGATGCGATCGGTCAGGCCAGGCATGCCGTCGAGATCGAACTCAACGCCGCCGCCGACAACCCGCTGGTGCTGGGCGATGACGAGCTGGTGCTGTCGACCGGCAATTTCCACACCGCCGCACTTTCGCTGGCCTTCGAGACCCTCAGCCTGGCAATCGCTCAATGTGCCGCCGCGAGTGCCGCCCGCTTCATCCAGCTCACCGGTTCGGGCCGCAACGGCCTGCCGAAATATCTGTCGCCGGTCGGCGGCGCCTCGGCCGGGTTCGTGCCGTTGCAGAAGGTAGTGGCATCGATCCTTGCCGCCATTCGCCACAAGGCCAATCCGGTGATGCTCGACTTCCTGCCCGTGTCGGAAGGCGTCGAGGATCATGCCACGCAGACGCCGCTGGCGGTTGCAAAATGCGCCGAGATGATCGACCTGTGGCGGCGGCTGATCGCCTTTGAATTGATGGCCGCCGCGCAGGCCGTCGACCTGCGTGAAGGGCTGACCCTGGCGCCACGCACCGCTGCAATTCACAAGGCAATACGCGCGCTGGTCCCTGGCTTGAAGAAGGACCGGCCGCTCGGCATCGACGCCGAAGGGCTCTACGCGATGCTCGCGGGTGGAAATTGGCAAGCGGCCTTAAGCCCGACCGACCTTGTCCAGGAACAGGCGTAGTTCGCCCGGATCCATATGCACGACATGCCTGTCCTCGGGATAGGCAAGGCTGTTGACGTCGGCGACATATTCCGAGAACGCGGCGATGCGCTCTGCTTGCAACCGATCGTATTCGGCGGCGAAATTGCGATAGACCTTGGAATGGCGCGGCATGTGGCCACGGTTCTGGCCAAGAATGTCATCGGCGAACAGATATTGCGCGTCGCAGCCTGTGCCCGCCCCCATCGACAGCATGATCAGCGACGTGCGCTCCGAGATCGCTTTCGCCACCTCGACCGGCACCACCTCGATTTCCGCGCCGATGGCGCCGGCGGCCTCCAACTGCTTGACCGCCGCGAAGATCTCCATGGCGGTGTCGGCCGTCTTGCCGACGGCTTTGAAGCCGCCGGTCCAGGTGGCGCGCGACGGGATCAGGCCGACATGGCCTATGACGGGGATCGCATCGTCGGCCATCCGCTTGATGGTGGCGTAGCCGGCGCTGCAATAGACCGCGTCGGCCCCGGCCTTGTAGAGCCGGAAGGCCCAGCGCAGGAAATCGTCTGACGTGCCGATCTCGTAGAAATTGTCTCCCGGCATGGTGAACAGACTGGGCGCCGCGTCGCGGTATTGCGGGTTGAGCACCAGTTCGGGCGGCACCGAAACGATGTCGACCCCTGCCCGCTCGGCCGCCTCGGCCTCGTCCATCGTCAGCACGCGCAGCATGGTCAGCTGGCGCTTGCCCTTCATGGCGCGCAGGTCCGCGACGGTCGGTCTTTTTCGGCTCATCGAAAGGGTTTCCCTCTTGTTGTATGCTGCGGCAGGTCAGCCGATCTCGATCATGACCTTGCCAGCTTCGATCCGCACTGGATAGGTCTTGAGATTGACGCACACCGGCGCGCCCTTGGCGACACCTGTCTTGTAGTTGAAGCGGCCATTGTGCTTTGGGCATTCGATGATGTCGTCCATCACCAGCCCGTCGGCCAGATGTGCCTTCTCATGCGTGCAGTAGCCGTCGGTGGCGAAGTACTCGTCATCGGGACTGCGATAGATGGCGAAGGTGCGGCCGCCATGATCGAAGCGGATGACGTCCTCTTCCTCGACATCATTGACCCCACACGCTTCCACCCAGTCGGCCATCTCTGTCTCCTGCGACTCTATTCCGCTGCCGCCGGAACGGTCAGCGCGTGGAACTCCTCCCGGTACGGTCGCGCCGTCGGCGGCAATTCACGCTTGAGGAAATAGTCCTCGTACCGGAGCTGCCTGATAAGCACCGGCCAGACCTCGCGATAGGCATGCCACATCGATGGATTGGGCTCGGGCAGATCGTGCTTGATCAGTTCGTGAAGTTTCGGCAGCGCATGATAGGGCACCATCGGGAACATATGATGTTCGACGTGATAATTCATGTTCCAGTAGATGAAGCGGCTGATCGGGTTCATGTAGACGGTGCGCGTGTTCAGCCGGTGGTCGGTGACGTTGTCGGCCAGCCCGATATGCTGCAGCAGGCCGGTCAGCACCATGTGCCAGCTGCCATAGAGGCGCGGCAGGCCGATCAGCACCAGCGGCAGTAACGACCACAAATAGAACGCCAGCGCGATCGTCACGACATAGATGGCGATATGCCAGCGCGCGGCGATGACCGCCTTGCGCAGCTCCATCTCGGGGATAAAACTCTTTTCGTCGGGCGAGATGCTGCCGAACGCATTGCGCACCAGTGTGGGCAGCGAATAGCGGAAATCGAGAATGCCCGTGAAGGCAAGTGCGGCGCGCAGCAGGTCCGGCGGACGCATCACCGCGATCTCGGCATCGCGGCCGACGATGATGGTGTCGGTGTGGTGGCGAGCATGGCTCCAGCGCCAGGTCACCGGATTGCGCATCAGCATGAAGCTGGCGATCTGGTAGACGACATCGTTCATCCAGCGGGTGCGGAAGGCGGTGCCGTGGCCGCATTCGTGCCAGCGCGAGTCACTGGAGGAGCCGTAGAGCACACCATAGACGAGCAGGAACGGCACCACCCACCATGTGCCCCAGAACCAGATGATCCCGGCGGCGGAGCCCAGTATGGCAGCGATCCAGATGATCGTGTCGCGGATGGCCGGTCCGTCCGAGCGTTGCATCAGCTCCTTCATCGCCTTGCGCGGCACATCGGTGTGATACCATTCGGCCGAGGCCAGCCCGGTCTCGATCGCGATGCGTGTGCTTTCGCCGACCAGGCTGTAGTCGCGCTTTCTTCCCATCACATCGACCTCCGATTTCCGGCCCGCCAGCCGGAGCATTCGTTTCGCATCATGCCCTGTCCGCCAATCCCGGAAAATTGCCCGACGGCACAGGATAATCCTGTTGCGGCTGCCTGGCGATCGACGCGATCTTCGCTTCAGCCGCGGCAATCGCGCCGGCGCCGTCGAGCACCCGGAACACCGCGTCATAGGAACGGCTTTCGCCATGCTCCAGCCAGATCATCTCGCCGCGCTCGCGCGCCGCGAGATTGCCGAGCACATGGTGTGTCGAGGGCTCTATGCCGAGCGCATACTGCCCTGCCTGGAAATTCTGCCATTGATAGGCGCAAGGCAGCTGGTCCTTGCGGGTCACCACCTCGAAGCCAAGTCCGAGACGGTCGTTGACAACAGCCACTGGCACCTCGCCATTGGCGTCCGCCGCCATCTCGTGCTGCCAGACCTGCTCGCTGAAACCCAGTCGCGGCGCCGGCACCGTGCGGTAGCCGACCTTCTGCGCCTCGTAGAGCTCGCCATCATGGCCTGCCCAGACGACGTCCCGGATCGGCGCCAGATAGCGCGCGCCCTCGTCGAGCAAGGGGTGGCTGACATTGACATGGTAGAAATACATATGCGGCGTACGGTTGAAGCCGTGATTGACGACGCGGTCCGACAGCCGGATCTCGTTGCCGCCGACATCGGCCTCGATGCGCCGCAATAAATGCAGATCCTCGCCGAACACCGCCGATTGCTGGACGATCCCTTCGGCCCACAGCACGCAGCGGTCACCATCCCAGGCCTCGCCATACCCGGTCAGCCGCGCCGGAATGGTGCCGACGCGGCCGTGCAGCGAATGCACCACGGTCTTCCTGCCCGGATAGTTGTAGGTATCGACCGGCACTTCTTCCCGGCCCAATATATGGTCGAGGCCGCAGGTGACGAGCAGGCCGGAAAAGGAGCGCGCCCAGGCCAGTCCGCCTTCCCCCTCGTAGTCGTGCAGGCCGGGGTTGCGAAAGCCGCTCGGCGAATGCCAGCCGATCGCCTGGCCCTTGAAGTCGCAATCGGCGATATCGAGCGCCCGGTCGACCAGCGCCGTGAAGCGCAGGCCCGAACCGGTGCGGAACTCCAGCATGCGGATGCCGCGTTCCACCCCGTCGCCAAGCGTCATCAGCCGCACGCCGGCGAATTGCGACAGCATGCCCGAACGTTCCGATACCTGACGGCGCGAAAGCGTCTTGCCGTAGAGTTCTACCATGTCACGGCCGCTTCTTCACTGCACTGTCGTCCCATCAATCGGCTGCGCTAATGACCATCAAAGACCGTTGGCGCGGAACTTCCCGTCGAGGAACTTCTTGGCGCGCGGCACGTCGTCTTCCGAGAGATGCTCGATGATCACCGGGATGTTCGGATGCTTCTGCGCCAGCCGCTGAAGGTAGAGATCGTAGTTCAGCGAGCCGAGGCCGGGTGCCGGCAGCTCGATCTCGCCGACGCCACGGAACGTGTGGCTCTCCAGCGCGTCCTCGTCACCGATATCGGCATGCTTCTCGGACTTGTCGCCGCCCGAGCGCTTGACGTCCTTGGCGTGCGCTATTCTGATCTTGTCCGTCAGCGTGTCGAACACCTGGTTCAGGATCTGGTCCATCCTGTCGATGTTGTGCGTCTCGAAATAATTGGTCGGATCCATCAAGAGTCCAAGGCCGGGATGATCGACCTGCGCGAACATCTTCACCGTCTCCTCGACCGAGCCGACGACGTTGTTGACATAGGTCTCGAGCAGGAACACCGCGCCGTGGTCATAGGCTGTCTGGGCAAGGTCGGCGACCACCTTGCGGCATTCCTCGAACCCTTCCTCGGTCTTGTTCTTGGGGTGATGCACCCAGTCGGACTCGGTGTTGTAGGTGCCGGTCTCCGAGATCACGTACGGGCTGCCGAAATGGCGGGCGTTGCGGATGATCTCCTTGAGGTAGCCGACGCGCTTGTCGCGCTCGGCCTTGTCCGGATGGATGATGTTGGTGTAGCCCGACACGCAGCAGACCGGCAGATTGTGGTCGCGGAAAACGTCGCGCACGGTCTTGGCCTTGTCCTTGGTGATCTGCCCGGCCGACAGGTCGACATCCTTGAAATGGAGGTCGAGCTGCACCGTGTTGAAACCGAGCCCGCGGATCTTCTTCGCCGTCTCTTCGAGGCCGTACGGGAAATAGCCCGTGAAAATACCTGCCTGCATCATGGTGTGAATTCCTCCCTTTAAGCGACTCAGTGATTCAGTTTGTCGAGATTTCGGACAGCTTGACCGTGCGGCCCTCGTCGATCGAGCGGTAGCCCGCCTCGACCAGCGCCATGGTCTTGACGTTGTCGGCGACCGACAGCGCCGGCGGCGTGCCCGTCTTCACCGCGTGCTGGAGCTGTTCCATCACGCCGATAAAGGCATGCGGGAACCACATCGTGTCCCAGCTCGGGCTGACCCACTCGCCGCCGGTCGTCTCGGTGGAAGCATAGGTCAGCGTCGAGGCCGCACCTGTCGGCCAGCCGATGGTGCCCTTGGCGACCCCCTTGGTGCCGTCGACGCGCCAGTTGATGTGCTGGTCGTCCTTGTAGCCATCCTGGCGCGGGCCGGACCAGACATCCTCCAGCGACACGGCGAGCACGCCGGACGGGAAGCGCAGCGTCGACACGGTGATGCCGTCGGAATGGTCGAATTTCGTGCGCGGATCCTTGCGCGTCAGCGTGGTGATTTCATCCGGGTCGCCGAACAGGAAGCGCAACACGTCGAGATGGTGCACGCTCATATTGGCGAGCGTCAGCCGGTCATATTCTTCCAGGAAGCTCTGCCAGTGCGGGATGGCGTGCATGTCGATCTGCGCGAAGACGATGTCGCCCAGCGCGCCGCTGTCGATGATCTGCTTCAAGACGCGCATCGACTGGTCGTAGCGCATGTTTTGGTTGACCGAGAGGATCTTGCCGGCCTTGGCCGCCTCGTCGCGCAGCTTGACCGCTTCCTCGACCGACAGCGCCAATGGCTTCTGCGCCAGGATCGCCTTGATGTGCTTCTGCTTCAGTGCGTGACGGATCAGCGCCGGCTGCTGGTCGGGCGGAAAGGCAAGGTCGATGATCTCGACATTCGTATCCTCGATCAGCTGCTCCGGCGTGTCGTGCACGGTCGGGATGGCCCAGCGCGCCGCCACCTTCTCGGCGCTGGCCCGGGTGCGCGAGGCGATCGCCACCACCGGGAAGCCAGCTTCCTTGTAGGCAGCGAGATGACACTCGGCCATGATCATGCCAGCGCCGACGCAGCCGATCTTGAATTCCTTCGTGCGGACCTTCACGTCCGGCTCGAAGCCCTTGTTTGCCATCTGATCCTCCCGAAGCTCTTTCCTTGCGGCCGCCGTCATCGTGCCAGCGCTCCCCCGCTCTGTCCGAAATAATGCACCCTGGCCGCCTCACAGGATATCGCCACCATGGCGTCGGGCCGGATGTCAGGCTGGCCGCGCAGCAATGCCTTTAGCCGCGCCTGCCCGGCAGCGAGCGTCAGCACGGTGTAGCCGCCAAGCGGCTCGACCTCGAACACCCGCGCTGGGCGGCCCGGGCCCCCATCCCCTTTTCCATCAACGGGCCACGGTCCGACCTTGATGTCTTCCGGCCGCAGTCCGATCTCGACGGCGTCCGCGGGCGCCGCCTTGTCGGCAATGCGGATCGTGCCTTCGGCCGCCTCGACACCGCCCTCGCCGCGCACCGATCGAAGGATGTTCATCATCGGCGAGCCGAGCAGCCGCGCCACATAGGTGCTGGCCGGGCGGTCATAGATCTCGGCCGGCGCACCGATCTGCCTGATCCTGCCATCCTCCAGGATAGCGATGCGGTCGGCGACCGACATCGCCTCTTCCTGATCATGCGTGACGTAGATCAGCGTCTTGCCGAGCTCGCGCTGGATGCGCTTCAGTTCGACACGCGTTTCCTCGCGCAGCCTGGCGTCGAGCGCCGAGATCGGGTCGTCCATCAGATAGGCGTTGGGATCGCGCACCAGGGCACGCGCGATCGCCACGCGCTGCCGCTCGCCTCCCGAAAGCTGGCCCGGCGGCTTGTGCAGGATGTGGCCGATATGCAGCTTCGCCGCGACGTCGGCGACCCGCCTTTTGATGTCGACCTCGGCGACCCGGCGTTCGACCAGGGGGAAGCGGACATTGTCGAGCGCGCTCATATGCGGAAACAGGGCCAGGTTCTGGAACACCATCGCCACGTTGCGCTCGGCCGGCGACACCTCGTTGACCGGTCTGCCGCCGATCAGGATTTCGCCGGCATCAGGGGTCTCAAGCCCAAGCACCAGGCGCAGGATGGTCGACTTTCCCGACAGTGGCGGCCCAAAGAAGCAGAAAAACTCATTGTCGTTGACGGTGAACGAGGCGTCGTCGACGGCGAGTGTGCCGCCGTAGCGCTTGGTCACATTGCGGAAGACGATATCGGCCATCTCAACCTGCCTTCATCGCAAGACCGGTAGCGGCGTCGAAGACACGCACCGACGACGCGGTGGGGGCGACGACAGCGGTGTCGCCGATCGCCAGCCCGACATCATTGTCGAACACCGTTTTCACGGCAGCCTCGCCCTGCCCGAGATGAACGATGGTGCGCGCACCGATCCGTTCGACGAAAGTGACCTGCATGGCGAGGCCCTGACCATTCTGCACCAGCGTCGCCTGTTCCGGCCGGAATCCGTAAAGCACCTCGCCGCGCGCACCACGAACGGCCGCCGCCAGATCACTCGGCAGCGGCGGGGTGATGCCCACCGGTCCGAGATCGACGACCAGCCCACGGTCGCTCTCCGCCGGCCTGCCCTTGAGCAGGTTCATGCCCGGCGCGCCGATGAAGCGGGCGACGAAGACATTGGCCGGATCGTTGTAGACCTCAAGCGGCGTGCCGACCTGCTGCAGCACGCCATGATCCATGACCGCGATGCGGTCGGCCATGGTCATCGCCTCTAGCTGGTCGTGGGTGACATAGACCATGGTCTGGCGGAACTGGCGCTGCAGCTGCTTCAGTTCGGTGCGCATGACAGCCCGGAAAGCGGCGTCGACATTGGACAGCGGCTCGTCGAGCAGGAAGATCGCCGGCTCCATGATCGCCGAGCGGCCGATCGCCACCCGCTGCAATATGTTGACCGACAGCCGGTCGGCCTTACGGTCGAGCAGCGGCGTCAGCTGCAGCATTTCGGCGATGGCGCCGACACGGCGGTCGATCTCGGCTTTGGCAGCTCCTCGCATTTTTGGGCCGTAGCCAAGGTTCTGGCGCACCGTCATATGGGTGAAGATGGCGTAGTTCTGGAACACGAAGCCGACGCCGCGCCGCCCCATCGGCACGCCGGCCATGTCGCGCTCGCCAAACAGGATCTTGCCCCCGGTCGGTTCCTCCATGCCGGCGATCATGTTCATCGTCGTCGACTTGCCGCAGCCCGACGGACCGAGCAGCGCCATGAACTCACCATCTGATATTGCCAGGTCCATGGTCTTCAGCGCGGTGAAGTCGCCGAATTTCTTGACCAGGTTCTGCAGGTGGATCGCGCTCATGCCAGTACCTCGCGTGCCCGCGCCATGCGCTTCATGGCGAACACCGCGACGATCGAGAGCACCACCAATATGGCCAGCGCGATCGCCGCCACATAGCCCCAGATCAGGTCCTGCGTGGTGAGCTTGTAGATGTAGACGGAGATGGTCTCGGTGGCGACGCCGGGACCACCGCCGGTCATGATGTAGAGCGTATCGAAGATCTTGAAGTTCTCTATTACCCTGATCGCCAGCGCGATGATGATGATCGTCTTCATCTTCGGCAGCACGATGGTGACGAAGCGCTGCCACGGATTGGCGCCGAGCAGCGTCGCCGCCTTGATCTGGTCCTCCGGCACACCGACCAGACCGGCGAGCAGGATGAGGAACATCAGCGGCGTCCACTGCCAGATATCGGCGACCATGACGGCGATCAGGGCCAGGGTCGGGTCCGACAGCCAGGCGATGGTGACGGGAGAACCGGTGAGCGCCGACAATATGTCGTTCACCGGACCGCCCGACTGGAACAGCATGAAGAACATGTAGCCGGCCACCGCCGGCACCACCATCATCGGCATCAGCAGGATCGAATAGAAGATCCGCTTGCCCGGAAAATCGTCGGCAAACAGCGTCGCCAGCGCCAGCCCCAGCAGGAACTCCGCCGGCACGCAGACGATCATGACAATGGCCGTGCGCTTCAGCGCGCTCCAGAAGCGTGGATCGGCGGCAAGATCGGTGTAGTTGGCAAAGCTGTTCCACAGCGACCAGGCATTCCACCAGCCGAGGCCCGACAGCGGCGACCAGTCGGTGACGCTGATATAGAGCTGCATCAACAGCGGGAAGGCCGAGATGAACAGGACGAGGATCTGCGCCGGCAGCGTCAGCCGGAAACCCAGCCTTCCGCCCTCGTCGCGCGAAACCGGCCTTGCTCCGACGGCTTTCATCTCGTCCTCTGCATTCATGGCAGTCACCGCGCTCATTGCTTGAGCGCCCCGAATGTCAGCCCGCGCACCAGATGACGTTGGATGGCGATGCCCATGATGACCGGCGGCACGGCGGCGATCAGGCCGAGCGCTGCCTTTGCGCCATAGAGCTGCCCGGTCATCGAGGACGACAGCGAGGCCATGTAGACCGGGATCGTCACCCATTCGCGCGTCGTCAGAAGCAGCGCGATCAGATAGTCCGACCAGTTGAGGATGAAGACGAAGAGTGCCGCACTGGCCAGCGGCGCGCGCATCATCGGCAGCGTGATGCGGGTAAAGACGCGCAGCCGCGAACAGCCTTCGACCAGGGCCGCCTCCTCGATCTCGCGCGGCATGTCGTCGAAGAACGTCTTCATCAGCCAGAAGGCGAAGGGCAAGGTGACGATGCCGTAGATCAGCGCCAGGCCCCACCAGCTGTCGGTGAAGTTCAGGAAGGCCCACATGATCATCACCGGGATCATCACCGCCATCGGCGGAAACAGCCTGAGCTGGATCAGTGCCAGCGGCAGGTTCTGGCCGGAGCCGAAACGCGACAGTCCGTAAGCCGCGGCAGTGCCCGCCGACATGGCGATCACCGTGCCGAAAACCGCCGACAGCAGAGACGAGAGGATAGGTTTCAGCGCGGTGCGGTCGAGCGCGACGATCAGATTGTTGGTCGACTCGCCGAAGACGAAACGGAAATTGCTGAGCGTCGGGTTCTTCGGCCACCATGTCAGGTCGGCACCGGTCGCCGACCATTCGGCGATCGGCTTGAACGCCATCGACACCATCCACAGGATCGGCACCAGCGTCACCGCCATGGCCGCGAGGATCGCGGCGTAGCGGAATATCTCGAAGGGAATGGAACGCTTCATCTGGCGGCTTTGCTGGTGGCGTTGTGGGCGGAGGGGAGAAGCAAGCTCCTCCCCTCCTTCGATGTGATCCAGGGAGACGGATCAGACGATCGGATCGAGAACTGTCGGCCAGGCCTCCTTGTTGGTCTTGATGGCTTCGAGCAATTTGTCCTCGCCGGTGCGGCGGGCGATCTTCTTCCATTCGGCCTCGGTGTCGGCCATCGCCTGCTCTGATGTCTTGGCCTTGGTCAGCGCCGCCATGAGGTTCTCGTCCAGCGCATTGTGGAAGGCTGTCGCGCCGGGATAGTTGATGGTCGGCACGGTGCGGGCTACCGTCTCGCGCACCACGTCCATGTGGTAGGCATGGTATGTCTGGCGCACCAGCGGATCGGAGAAATCCGAAAGCCGGAACGGGTCCAGGTAACCACCGGGGTTGGCGCTCATCCACGCGTAGATGCGGGCGGAACCCAGCCATTGCAGCAGGAGATAGGCAACCTCCTGGTTCTTCGACTGCGACGAGACCATGCCGGTCAGCGAGAACCACAGCACGGAACGGCTGATCAGCTTGCCGTCGATCTCGCGGCCGGGCGGCAGCATCGAGCCGATCTTGCCGGTGACAGCCGAGTCCTTGTTGCCGGCATTGTCGAGGAATTTCGGCAGGTTGGAGAAGGCGCAGGTCATCGCCGCACCGCCCTTGGCGAAATTGCCATATTGCTCCGGCCAGCCCCAGGAGATCGCATCCGGCGAATGATGCGCGAGCGAAGCGACATATTCGTTGGTGGCGGCAATGCCCTGCTCGGAATTGACCATCGGCTTGCCATCGTCGCCAAACAGGAACTGGTTGGGCGAGGCCATCGAGACATAGCGCTGATACCAGTTGGTGTAGCCCCAGCCCTGGTTGCGAAGGTCGGTCGAGCCGAACAGGCCCTTGTCCGGGCGCTGGAAGAAGGCCGCGATATCGCCATGCTGCTTCCAGGTCTTCGGCGGCGTCAGATCATAGCCGTATTTGTCCTTGAAGGCCCTCCTCTCGGCTTCGTCGCCGAACAGGTCGCTGCGGTAGACCCAGGTCTGGAAGTCGCCGTCCAGCGACACGCCATAGTTCGAGCCACGATATTTGTTGAGCAGCGACACGCCCTTGGCGCCGTTGACATAACCGTTCGTGGGATCGTCCCACTCGGGCTTGTACTGCGCGACGAAGTCGTCGAGCTTGGCGATGCCGCCGGTCTCGGCGAGGTCGCCGAGGCGGTTCCATTCGGTCGAATAGATGTCGTAGGCCCCACCCTTGGTGGAGATGTCTTGCATCGTCTTGGTGAATTCCTGGCCGTTCGGCAGGCCGACGATTTCGATCGGAATGCCGGTCTCCTTCTCCCACAGATCCTTGATCGATGGCGCGCCGGCCGGGAACGGCTGCGTGAGCTGGCCGATCGAGCCGTCGGACAGGCCGAGTACGATCTTGGCCGGCGCCTTGCCGGCACCCTTTAGCGCCTTGGCCGCCTCGATGGCGCGTCCTTCCGGCGTGTCGGCGCCGTACTGATAGCGCTCGGCCCCATCGAAGCCCGTCGGGCCGCCGATCATGCCTGGCGCCAGCGCGTCGGCCGCGTAGGCGCGGCCGGGACGAATGAATTGCGGCGCAATGCCAGTGGCGGCCATGATCACGGCGGCCTTTCCTCCGGACGCAAGCAAGCGACGCCGCGAGATGCGGATCAAATTGGACATTGAAACTCCTCCCTTAGGGCCACGTTTCCTCCACGACCCTATGAGGGATATTGACGGCAGCATGGGAAGGCTGTCAACATCATAAATAGTCAAAAGACATCACAACATTGCAAAAGGGCGAGGAAATGCGCAAAACCGGGATCCATACCTCACTCCTGATGCCTCGATCTGAGGGAAAACGCCTCTTCCCGGGTCTGCGAAGCCCTGCCGGGCGATTTGATTTAGCCCGGCGGCTTGCACATCGGCCAAGGGCGGATACATCATTTCCCATCAGAATCGCGGACGGCACGAAAGCCGTCGCCAGCCGACCTGACGCATGCAGGAGATGAAAGACGTTGCGGTCCACCCTGACTGACATAGCCCGGGAAGCCGGTGTCTCGGCCGCCACGGTCGACCGAGTGCTCAACAACCGCCCCGGCGTACGGGCGCGCACGCGAGAAATCGTGCTCGAAATGGCGCAGCGCCTCGGCTATATCGCCGAAAGCCCGAATGGGGCGCCGCCGCGGCCTTTGCCCGGCGACATCATCCGGCTTGATTTCGCGCTGCCCGCCGGTACCAATTCCTTCATCAAGATGCTGCACCGCCAGATCGAGGCGCAGGCGCGGTCACGGCCAGACCTCGACGTTCACATTGCCACCATCGAAGGGTTCAATCCGGATCGTCTCGCCCGCCTGCTGCAGGATCTGCGCGGCCGGACGCAAGGCGTCGGCGTCATCGCGCTCGACCATCCGACGGTGCGCGAGGCGATCCGCTCGCTGTCGGCCAACGACATCAAGGTGGTGACCATCGCCTCCGACATCCTGCATGTGCCCAGGGTCGCCTATATCGGCATCGACAACCGCGCCGCCGGGCGGCTGGCCGGCTATCTGCTCAACCGCTTCATGGGATCCGGTCGTCCGGGCAAGGTGGCGCTGTTCGCCGGCTCGCTGTCCTATCGCGGCCATGAGGAACGCGAGATGGGCTTCCGCCATATCCTGACGGAGGAATCGCCCAATCTGCAGATCGTCGAGATGCGCGAAATGCTCGACGACCGCGAGAAGGCCTATTCAGAAGCGTCCGCCCTGCTGGAGCGGCACCCCGACCTTGCCGCGATCTACAATGTCGGCGCCGGCAACACCGGCATCGCCCGCGCGCTCAAGGAGCGCGGCCGCGCCCAGTCCATGGTCTTCCTCGGCCACGAGGTGACGGACGGCACCAAGGACCTCCTGCTCGACGGCACGCTCGACGCGGTCATCGACCAGAACCCGCGTGTCGAGGCCCGTGAGGCGCTCAACACCCTGACCCATGCGGTCCGGGGGCTGCCCTATGAACTGCACCAGCCAAGGCTGCAGGTGATCTTCAAGGAGAACATCCCGGAGATCTGAGCAGCAAGCTTGGTCAACGCTTATCCTTCTGGATAAAGCGCCTTCGCCAGGTCGCGGATAGCATCTGATGTCCGCGGGCCGAAGCCGATCATATAGGCGCCGTCGAGCACGATCAGCGCCTTGTTGACCGACGCCGGCGTTGCCGCCAGCGCCCGGTTGGCGAACACCTGCTCGGGCGTGGGTCCGCCCTTGCCGTCACTCATCATCACGATCACATCCTGCGCCATCTCGATCAGTTTTTCCTCCGACGCCGCCTTGTAGCCCTGCACGACGTCCATCGGGTTGAGGCCGCCGGCATAGCGGATGATGGCGTCGGCCGAGGTGCCGGCGCCGGCGGCACTCAACTTCACGAGACCATGGAAGAACATCACCTTCTTACGCCGCCCCGGCGGAATCTTCGACGCCAGATCGGCCGCCGCCTGAAAGGCAGTGAGCACCTCGGCGGAAACCACCTTGCCCTTGTCCTCGAGCCCAAGGGCGGCGGCGAGCGTGATCTTGCGCTCGATGCCTTGTGGGCTGTTGTCCTGCGGGATGAAGACGACCGGGATCGCCAGCGACTTCAGCACCTCGACCGCTTCGGGAGGCCCGCTGTCCTCGGCCGCCAGGATCAGGTCGGGACGCAAGCTCGCCAGTCCTTCGACCGAAAGCCGGCGGCGATAGCTGACATTGGGCTTCTGCGTCACGGATGGCGGATATTTGCTGCCGCGATCGACGCCGACGATCCTCCCGCCGGCACCCAGCGCATGGACGATTTCGGTGACGTCGGAGCCCAGCGTCAGGATCCTGGTTCCCGGTCCCGGCGCGACGGTTGGTCCCAACGCGTCGACAACGGTCTCGGCGGCCAGCGCCTTGAAGCCACCGGACGGCGCCAACACCGACAGCGCCAGGAGCAGCACCGCCGCGATCCTGCCCGGTTGCAACCAGCGAATCCCCCTGCCCTCGCTCACACTGCCGACCATCACGCTACTCCAAGCCAATGCTTCTCGATGACGGTCGGCTATAAATTTAAAGTTGACTTATGTCATCATGTTTTAATAAGTGGCTCGTGCCCCGACCGCATGGTCGAGGTTTTTTCGATCATGCCAGCCAAGGCCGTTCAGCCACCGCCAGCCGTTTTTGCTTTTTGCTTGGGGGCTGCATGACAACGACAACAAACAAGACCTTGATGGCGAGCACCGCGCTCGCCTTCGTGCTCGGCCTCTGCGCCGTGCCCTTTGCCAGTGCGCAGGAACAGGACCAGGAGAAAAAGGCCACCGCCAAGACCGGCCGCCTGGCGCCGGCCAGTGCCGAGCAACCGGCGACGATGCTTGATGTGATCACCATCTCGGCGACGATGATCAAGACCGCCGTCATCGAATCGATGGCCGCCATCAGCGCCATCGATCAGGATGAGCTCGACCGCATCCAGCCCGACACCGCCGCCGACATCTTCCGCACCACGCCGGGCGTCGCTGCCTCGATGAACGGCGACGACCCGGCGACCGCCATCAACATCCGCGGCCTGGAACAATATGGCCGCGTCGTCGTCACCCTCGACGGCGCCCGGCAGGACTATTGGCGCGTTGGTCATGGCTCTGGCTCGTTCTATGTCGAACCCGACCTGATCAAGGAAGCCACCGTCATTCGAGGCCCGGTGTCGAATGCTTATGGTTCAGGCGGCATCGGCGGCGTCGTCTCCTTCGAGACCAAGGATGCCGGCGACTTCCTCAAGAAGGACGAGCGCTGGGCGCTGAGCGAGAAGCTCGGCTACGAGGACAATGGCGACGGCTTCACCACCAGCACCACCGGCGCTTACCGCTTCAGCGACGATGCCGACATCATCGGTAACCTCATCCACCGTGACCGCGACAGCTACACCGACGGCAATGGCGACACCGTGCCATGGACCGGCGAGCGAGTAACCAGCGGTTATCTGAAGACGACGCTGCGGCCGGCCGATGGCCACGAGCTGAAGCTCGGCGCCATCCTTCAGCGCTACAACGACCAGATCACCGGTTCGAGCGGCTCGACCTCGCCGACGCTGAGCCGCTACGACACCAACACCACCAACCAGACCTACACCGCGGCCTACACCTGGAAGCCCGACGACAACGAGCTGATCGACTTCAGCGCCAATGCCTATCATAACCGCACCCGCGCCGAGCAGACGCAGGTCTGGCCCGTCTCGGCGATCGGCAATTTCCGTTTTTACGATGTCGCCACGACAGGCTTCAATGTGAAGAACTCCTCACGCTTCGACGCCTGGGAGATCGCCCACTCGCTGACCTACGGGCTCGACTATTACTATCTCGAAGCGTCATCCGAGGCCGCTCATTTCGGTGCCGGCGAGCAGCAGGGCTACGGCGGTTTCCTGCAGTGGCAGGGCGACTACGAGAACTGGCTGCAGGTGATCGCCGCCATGCGCTACGACGGCTACCAGCTGGATGGCGAGACCCGCACCGTGCCTCCGCAGGAAGCCTCGATCTCAGGCGACCGCTGGTCGCCGCGTCTCACCGTCGGCGTTACACCGTTCGAAGGCTTCCAGCTCTATGGCACCTATTCCGAAGGCTACCGGGCGCCGGGCCTGCAGGATGTCTTCCGCGGCGGCGGCGCGCATGGCGGCGGCGATAGCTATCGACCCAATCTTCTGCTGCAGCCCGAGACGGCGAAGAACTGGGAGGCCGGCATCAACGTGAAATATGACGACGTGCTGACCGCGGGCGACCGGCTGCGTGCCAAGGTCAACGTCTTCCACACCGACGTCGAGGATTACATCGACGTCGACCTGACGGTCCTGCCGCGCACGGCGATCAACATCGGCGACGCGCGCCTGAAGGGCGTCGAGGTCGAGATGGTCTATGACTACAATTGGGGTTTTGTGAATCTTGCCGGGGCGTTGATCGACGCCAAGGTCGTCAGCGGCGTCTATTCCGGCCAGGCGCTGAGCAACACGCCGCTCGACCGTTTCTCGGCCACCATCGGCTTCCGCATGCTGGAGGACCAGCTCACCGTCGGTGCGCAATATCTCAGCGTCGGCAAGATCACCCGCACCAGCCGCACCAATCCCAACGCCGTGCCGGTCGTCGACGACGGTTTCGAACTGGTCAACGTCTTCGCCAACTGGCGCGTCAACGACAACCTGAAGCTCGATTTCGGCGTCGATAACGTCTTCAACACCGCCTACACCGACCCGCAAAGCGCATGGTCGACCTCGGCGGCAACGGAACAGGGCAAGGGCCGCACTTTCAAGGTGGCCTTCACCGGCAGGATCGGAGGCTAGAATGAGCGAAGCATCGGTGCGCGAACTGGTCTGCGAAGCGCGGCTCGACCTGCGGCACCTGCCCGACTACATGGAACGCATCAGCGACAGGCTGCAGAGTTTCGAGGCCGATGCTTCGCATCATGGGCGGCGCATCGATTTCCGTTTCGCCTTTGGCCGTGCCTCCATCGACGTGGAGCGGCGGGTGATGCGGGCCAATGCCGCCGACAGCGACGGGCTGGCCCGCATCAAGGACCTGCTCGCGACGGCGGTCCAGGTCTATGCCAGGGAGGAAAACCCCGAGATCGTCTGGACCGGCGATCTCTCGGGCGAAACCAGCCTCGCTCAGTTCCGCGAGATGACGGTGACGGATGTTCGCGACCTTACCGCTCATATGCGCCGCATTCGCCTCGCCGGCGAGAACCTTTCCCGCTTCGCCAAATTCGGCGGCATGCATATCCGCATGCTGTTCCCGACCAGGGAGGTGCCCGATCCGCTGTGGCCGGTGCTCGGGGGCAATGGCTTGCCGGCCTGGCCAGCCGACGACCGGCGACCGGTGGCACGCGTCTACACCATCCGCGCGCTCGACGTGACCAAGGGCACCATCGATGTCGACTTCCTCGTCCATCCCGGTGAGAGTGTCGGGGGGGGGCCGGGGGGGGCGGGGGGCGCGCGGCGCGGGGGGGGGGGGGGGCTGGGGGGGGGGGGCCCCCCGGGGGCGCGGCGGACGAGGTGTTAGGTGGGGGGGG
>NZ_JAMYLL010000061.1:0-27682 GCF_040318045.1 Mesorhizobium sp. M1338
CGGGCGATCGGCTGCGCAACCCCGACCAGCTCCGCCGATCGCCCGTTGCTCAACCCGCGCCATACGGCGTACAACCCGCCGAGGCAGTGGCAGGTCACAAGCCAGGCAAAGGGAAAAGGTAGGCGAAAGACGGAAATCGAGCGAAGAGGCGGCCGCCGCCAAAGCGTTGCGCAAGTCGGTCGTGTCAGCGCTGTCTGCGAGTTGCTCGACAAATCTATGAAAAACGTCTTGCATAGCCAAACTACTGTGAACTCGCCCACAGCCTCTGGCCGCACATAACGGAGCGCAGACGGCTCGATCAAAGCGCACCCATTCAGGGAAGAAGTGCCCGGCAGGAGACTGAGCTCGCTGCCGGGCCGGTGCGCCTTGGGAGGGCGATATTGCGGGCCTCTGGAGACCAATCTCGCAAAGAAGCTCAGCCTCACGGTTGGTCACTTTTCAAGCGGCGGTCGGTAGAGCGTCACCTCTACAATTCTGCAACAGCCTACGTTGCGGTCTCGGACGCGAAGGCGGTATTGTGTTTCGAGATTTGCGTCGCATTTTCGGCATCGGCTCGCACACCCTCCATGCAAGTTGCCTTGAAAGCGAAGCGGATTCGCGCGCGCCAGCTCATGACGCCACAGGGGCTCCCGGAGGTGATATCCTGGTCGATCCGAGTGGGAGGCGTCATTCGTCACGTCAGATCATATCGCGCCCTCCACCTTCAGCGCGCGATAGGTCGTATCGACTGATTTCGCAGTTGCGTCGACGATGATGTCGATCTCTTTTCGGGTAATGATCAGAGGTGGGGCAAAGCCGAGGATATCGCCATGCGGCATAGCGCGGCCTATGACGCCATTTTCAAACAGAGCAGCGGCGGCGCGCACGCCGACTTGAAGCCCGGGTTCAAATGGCACCCGGCCCTTCGGATCCCGCATCAGCTCCACGGCGGATAGAATGCCGACGCCGCGAACCTCGCCGACAATGGGATGTCGCTCCAGTTCGGCTTTCATGCGGGCTTGCCAATAGGGTCCGACGTCCCGAACATGTTCCAGGATGTTTCTTTCCTTTAGCAATTTAATGTTGGCAAGCGCGGCCGCCGCGCAAAGCGTGTGACCCGAATATGTCCAGCCATGGCCGAGTGGCCCGTGCTTTTCCGTCCCCTGTTCCAAGACCGTCCAGACCCGGTCACCGATAATCGAACCGGAGATAGGCAGATAGGCGGAACTCAAGCCCTTGGCGATGGTCACGAAATCCGGGCGCATGCCATAGAGGTGGGAACCGAATTTCTCACCGGTTCGCGCGAAGCCGCAGACCACCTCATCGGCAATAAGAAGGATGTCGTACTTGTCAAGCACCCCCTGAATCCCAGCCCAGTATCCCTTCGGAGGCGGAACGATGCCACCGGTCCCAAGTACCGGCTCTCCAATGAAGGCCGCAACGGTCTCTGGGCCTTCAGCGAGGACAAGGGCTTCAAGTTCGTTGGCGCAGCGCCTGGAGAACGCTTCCTCATTTTCGCCGTCATGCGCCTGCCGGTAATGGTGCGGCGTGGTCGTATGGCGCACCAAGTCCAGCGGCAGGTCGAAAAAATCGTGAAAGAAGGCAAGGCCTGTAAGACTACCGGTGACCAGCCCTGACCCGTGATATCCGCGATTGCGCGAGATGATCTTCTTCTTTTCAGGGCGGCCGAGAATGTTGTTGTAGTACCACACCAGCTTGATGTTGGTTTCGTTGGCGTCGGAGCCGGAAAGGCCGAAATAGACCCTTCGCATGTTCTGCCCGAAATATTCGACCACGGCCTCCGCCAAAAGCGCGACCGGCTCCGTGCCCTGGCTGGCATAGACATGCGCGAACGGCAGCTCGTGCGCTTGCCGGGCGATAGCCTCGGCAATCTCCGTGCATCCATATCCCATGTTGACGCAATAGAGCCCGCCGAAACCGTCGAGACTTTTCCGACCCTCCGTATCCCAGATGTAGACGCCTTCTGCGCCGGCCATGATCCGGTTTGGCGTCTCGCCGCGGCTGTGCTTGGCCAAGTGTGTAGACGGATGAAAGACGAAGCTTCGGTCCTTCTCCCGCAGCTGCTCAGTCCCCAAATTGCTCAAGCTCATAGTTCCTCTCCTTGGGGCAGTAGGCAGAAGACACTCACCCAGCCGCCTATTGAAAACAAGCATACTCGCAAACACCTCTCGAGTTTCGCGGAAATGCACGTCTTTAGCCGACGAATCCGCGAAAATCGGCCTCGAACGCAGTGAAAACCAATGTTTCGGGTCTCGGGAAGTTAGCCCCTGCCTTGGTAGATCGATGCAGGATGCAGGCGCGCCGCCGTGCTCTTTTCGCCGGCGGATGTCCGCGAAGGTAACGCATAAAGCCCAGGGGCATCGTATTTCGAGATTGCACCGCCCGGGCTGCCATCCCAGATTCCCAGCAGAATCTCCACGATGCGTTCTTCGTGTCACACAAGCTGATGCGCACGTCGTGGCAGCACGCATGGGGCTGATCAGGATTACCACCGTACTGTCAAAACCGATCCGCAGCGTTATGGTTATGAAGGCGTTCGGATCGCTGAGTGACGCGGCAGGGTCCGCATGCTTGCCCGGAGTCTCCTCATCGATTAGCGAACGCCCTCATCGGATCACATCGGTCCACAGTCCCAGGACGTGCTCTAGATTCTTCTTTCGGGTTGTGTGCGTCAAGTTCTGCAAAAAGGGGCGGCCATGGTGGCTGGTCATGCGGCTTGTCGCAGAGCGAGCTTCTTGTGCTCGCGCAGATCGTCCATATTGATGTAGCGGTTTGCCTCCATCCAGTTTTCGTTGGTTTCGACGGCCAATGCCCTGACGAGGCGCAGGCAGCTTTCAGTATTGGGAAAGATGCGCACGACATAGGTTCGCCGCCGGATTTCCTCGTTGAGCCGTTCCAGCATGTTGGTGGATTTCAGATGCTTGTGGTGCTGACGCGGCAGGCAAAAGAAGGTCAGCGTGTATTCGATGGTCTCCTCCACCCACGTCGTCAGTCGTGGATAGCGGCCCGACCATTTGGCAAGCCATGCGGCGAGATCGGCCTTGGCCTCGGCGAGATCGCGCCGGTCATAGAGCCAGCGCAATTCCTGCAGGCAGTCGTCGCCGTGTTTGCGCGGCAGGTGATCGAGCGCGTTCCTGAGGAAGTGCACATAGCAGCGTTGCCAGGCCGCTTCCGGGATCACCTCGCCGATCGCCGCCACCAGGCCGGCATGATCGTCGGACACGACCAGTTCGACGCCCCTGAGGCCCCGCGCCTTCAAGCCGACGAGGAAGTCCTTCCAGGCCGAGCGGCTCTCGCGATTGGCCATTTCGACGGCCAGGATCTGGCGCCTTCCGTCCCAGTCGATGCCGACCGCGATCAGCACCGCCTGGCTCATGACGATTCCGGCTTCGCGCACCTTCTCGTAGCGGGCGTCGAGGATAAGATAGGCAAACGGCTCCTGAAGCGGACGCTCGGCAAACGCCTTCAGGCTCTCGTCTAGGCGCTTGTTGATGGCCGAGATCGACGAGGCCGAGAAGGCATGGCCGCACAGCTCTTCGGTGATCGCCTTGACCTTTCGGGTCGACACGCCCTGCACATACATCTCCGCAAGCGTTGCCACCAAAGCCCGCTCGGAACGCTGATAGCGTTCGAACAGCTCGGTGGAGAAGCGGCCGGCCCGGTCCTGCGGAACCCGCAGCTCAAGCTTGCCGACACGGGTGACAAGCGTGCGGCCATAATAACCTGAGCGGTAGCCAAGCCGCTCCGGTGTGCGTTCGCTCTTCGAAGCACCCAGCGCCTCGTCCATCTCGGCTTCGAGCACCTCCTGCATCACCGCACGGATCACTTCGTGCAATCCATCCGGGTTCGAAAGCAGAATGTCTTTGACGGCAGCGCTGGCGGTCTTACTTTCAGTCTTGGTCATGGTGGCGCTCCTTCGCGGGAATCAGGTGACGTGAACAATCACCAGCCTGCCATGACCGCCCTCTCTCAGCGAATTTGCAGAACTCTCAGCACACTACCTTCTTTCGTATAGATCTGGACGGGCTCGCCAAGGCTCGACACCGGTATCCCCACACCAGTAGACTCTTCCGTCTCTAAGCCAGAAATGGCTCATGCACCCTTTGTTTTTCCAGACAGAGGGATGCAAAGTCGGCGGCCTCCCGTCTTGGCTTAGTTCGATACGCCACCTGGGGCTATGCGGCGGATGCATCGGTAACGAAACGACCTCGCCACAGCCACAGGGACACCTAAAGAGCGACCAGTATGGCCGCCCTTTGTGCACGACCGTGATGAACTGTCCTGGCCTGACCCTGTCGTTCGGAGGTGTTTTTTCCACCACTTCATTCCGAGCGAAAAGTATACCCGGAAGTCGCTCCTCAGAAGGAGTCCTGTTGGCTGCTTTTGGAGTACGTGGACCGAGGATGATTTCCTCCAGCCGCCAGACGAGCCTTAGCAGCCAAGACCACATACGAATTAACTCGGCTTACCTAGCGACGGCATATCGAGCCGATAGCCATCCTCACGCTTGAGCAATAAGCCATTCGGACCGCAGCAAAAGCATTCGGCATTGTCCTTTGGCATATTGCTGTGAATCGCCATATGCACGAAGTCATACCATATATTATCGCGGCTAATGTCGCTAGGAAGCCGTCGGTAAGGGCGCACCAGATCAAACAATGTCGCTACGGCCATATCGGCAGTCGCACTGGTGAAAGGACCTACGCCGGGAGCCCGCTCGCCGCCCCCGACTAGATAGAACTCCGTCCGAAGCGTTTCTGGATCCAGCTCCGCCAACTCCGGACGTTCCTTTAGCGCCCTCTCATAACTGAGCTTTTCCTCGGTGACGACGCCTTGGCACCTCAAGCACGCACCAAATTCGGGAAGAACTGTGCTAACCCGGCCTCTATGGTCGCGCAGATAAGGCTGACGCTCCTGGTCGAAATCAATCTTGCCGGTGAGTCCGCAGTCGATAAGGCCCTGGCAGTAGTAGTACACTGCCTGATTGAGGACCTCCCTTCCAGCAACATCGTCAGTACAGCCGAACACTAGGTCTGCGCTGGAGATTGCATCTATCGCTTCTGGAGACTCGTTCACATATGCCGGGATGGCAGCGACAGCTACCGATAAACCTAGGTCTCGTATGTATCGGGCCAACGTGGCTGCTTTACTCTCGCCGATATCGCAACGGCGATATCCGCGGACGCGATTGAGATTGCTATCTTCGAGCAAATCCCCATCGATAATAATGAGTTCGCCAACGCCGGCGCGGGCGGCGAGTGTGGCGACCGACGATCCCGTTCCACCACCTCCGACGATTGCGATACGCAACGATCTGAGCTTCTCGTTGAAAGGTTTGCCAAAGGCAGCTTCCTGGCGCCGCAGCACTTCCAATGGAGTGGCATCATCTGCCTTGCCGAGATGAACTGCCAAGCCAGCCCCGAGCACACAGACATGCCGGACATCAGTCACGCTGTCAGGGGCCGCACCCGACCGAACTCTCGCACGCCACTGCCCGTCAGCCAAAACGATCGCGATAAGCGACACATCACGGCCGTTGCAGCCAGCGTATCCCCTCAGAATGCTTTGTTCGTTCAGATCATCCTTCGTCGAGAAATCCAAAACGCCTCTTGGATGACTGTGGGCGAACCCCACCTCGAGCCGCTCCCGCTCGCAACGAATGTAGATGCCCTGAAACTTGCGCAGATTAATGCGCAAGTGAACCGGGGAGCTCTCTATTATCCAGTCGCCATCCATCTCAATCACGTCAACCGCCACGAAACGCGTTGACGGCGACAGTCCCGCTGCGGTCCCTTCCATTTTGCGGAAGAGAACCAGCGCGCCGCGCTCGTGACCGTCAGGGTGCCCCGTCTTTCCGCACGATTAATTGACGGAGCACCCGGCCGACCGCTCTTTATACCGCAAATGCCTCTCAGATTTCGCGGGAATGTACGTCTTTGGCCAGTAGATTCTCGGAATTGGCGCCGATCACCGTGGAATCAGCGCTTCAGGCGTTTATCTTTGTTTTAGGGAGGACAAGGGAATTGGTGAATTGGATTTCACTGGTTTCGTGACGACAAGGCTGTAGTATTGCTCGATCCCCAAACCGGCCTGTAGCAGTCCTTCCATGAAATCTTGATATGCAGCCATGGAAGGCGATGAAACGCGCATCAGATAGTCGATCCGCCCCCCGATAGCCCAGCAGTCGAGGATTTCCGGAATCTCTTGGATCGCGGTCTCGAAGTGTCGTTGATCCTCGAGACGATGGCGGTCCAAAACCACCTCCACCATTACAGAGATGATGCCCCCGATGAGGGCTGGACTGAGGCGCGCGTAGAACCCCTCAATGACCCCTGCGGCTTCGAGCACACGGAGCCGCTCCGAACAGGCTGAAGCTGAAAGGTGAACACGCTTTGCGAGCTCGCTTTTCGAAATCCGACCATCTGATTGGATTTCCGAGAGAATCCTCAGATCCCAACCGTCTAGTTGCACGGGGCCGGATTTCGACTTCATGATCTTGCTCTCAAACGGTGGTCGAAAAGGGCAATTGGTGCCCAGCAATTTTTCATCAATTGAAGCGAGCGAATGTAGTGGACATATCTGTCTTCGGCCCGAAACGCGTCCGTGTGAGGTTGTCGAATGTCAAGTGACCAAGCAGAAGGGATGCAGAACAGTTGGGCTTTGCCTTCCCCTACCCGGGTCCGGTGCTTGACCTGATTGGCAAGCTAGACAGCACCGAGCGTTGATCGCATGGCCGGCAGGTCGATGCAGTCTTTACATTGAGCGTTTGGCATCGAGAGCGACTTGAAAGCCTTTCTTGTCTGGCTCGCCGAGGAGCTGAACCACAAATGGCCGCTGGTGTTACCGATACGGCCCAAAATCCGGGACGGGACTCTGGTCGGATCGCGCAGCCGGCGGACTCAAACGCCGATGCTGCGTGCGATGCTATCGGCCGCCATGCGCTTTCGCCACTCGAGAGGCCCGGAATTGTGAATGGAGTTTCCCTCAACATCGACAGCCATGATGACCGGCATGTCCTGCACCTCGAATTCATAGATGGCTTCCATGCCCAGGTCTTCAAAGGCAACGATCCGCGCCGCCTTGATCGATTTTGAAATCAGGTACGCAGCGCCACCCACCGCTATGAGATAGGGTGTCTTGTGTCTGACAATCGACTCGATGGCCGCCGGTCCCCTCTCCGCCTTACCCAGCATCGCGAAGAGCCCGGTCTCGGCGAGGATCTTTTCAGCAAAAGCGTCCATACGGCTGGAGGTTGTCGGGCCAGCCGGCCCGACGACCTCATCCCTCACCGCGCGGACTGGTCCGACGTAGTAGATTACGCGTCCCCGCAGATCGACCGGGAGCGGCTTGCCGGCATCGATCAGATCGATCATTCGCTGGTGGGCGGCGTCACGGCCCGTCAGCATCTTTCCGGACAAAAGAAGGGTTTCTCCGCAGCGCCACGATGCCGTCTCTTGCTTCGTGAGCGCATCGAGATTGACCCGACGGATACCGGTTGTGCGCAAATCCTCATGACCGATCTGGGGCCATTCGGAAAAGTCAGGCGGCTCGAGCTTGATGGGTCCCGAGCCGTTCAAGGTGAACTTCAGGTGCCGGTTGGCCGCGCATTGCGGAATGAGCGCGACGGGCTTCGACGCGGCATGTGTAGGATAGGTAGCAACCTTCACGTCAACGACCGTGGTCAGGCCGCCTAGGCCCTGAGCGCCGATGCCTAGCCCATTAATTCTTTCATAAAGCTCGATCCGCAGCGCCTCCTCCGCGTTGGACGGCCCCTTGGCGATCAGTTCCGACATGTCGATCGGTTCGTTCATGGCCTCCTTGGCAAGCAGCATCGCCTTTTCAGCGCTACCACCGATGCCGACCGAGATCAGACCGGGTGGGCACCATCCGCTGCCAAGGGTCGAAACGGTGTCGACCACCCAGTCGGCAACGGACGCGCTGGGGTTCAGGGTGGTGAAACGCGCCTTGTTTTCCGACCCGCCGCCTTTTGCGGCGATGGTGATCTCAATCTGGTTACCGGGCACGAGCTCGATGTGGATGACCGCCGGCGTGTTGTCGCGGGTGTTGACCCGTCCGGCGAGCGGATCGGCAACGATGGTTGCCCGAAGGGGGTTGTCCGGGTCGAGATATGCCCGACGGACGCCCTCATTCACGAGGTCAGCGAAACTGGCCGTTGATTTGATGCGGGCGTCCATGCCGACCTTTGCGAAGACCACCACGAGGCCGGTGTCCTGGCAGATCGGGCGCCGCCCGAAGGCCGCCATGCGAGAGTTCAGCAGGATCTGCCCGATGGCGTTCTTCGCCGCCGGGCTTTGTTCGCGCGCGTATGCCTGCGAAAGGTATCGGATATAGTCGGGGGGATGGTAGTACGAGATGTACTGAAGGGCGTCGGCGACGCTCTTTGTGATATCCTTGCCGGCAATGGTCCGTGTTTTATTATTCACGAAATCTCATCCGAATAACCCAAGCCCGTTGACCAGTTTCAGACTTTGGAAGCTCCGCAATCCCTGCTCGCCTCCTTCATATCCATACCCGCTCTGTTTAACGCCTCCATACGGCGCATCTGCTGAAACCCCTTTAAGATAATTTACACTAAGAGCGCCGGCCGTAAGACCGCCGATCAGCGTCTGTTTGGTTTCGTCAGCACCGGTGAAGAAGTAGGCGGCCAAGCCATAGTCAGTGGCGTTGGCTTCTTCGATCGCCTCCTCGACCGTGTCGAACGGCGCCACGGTGAGGATTGGTCCGAACGGCTCATCATGAAGCACTCTGGCATCCTTTGGCACGCGTGTCAGGATCGTTGGCGGCCAGTAAAAACCCGGCTGGTCGAGGCGGGTGCCACCGGTTTCGACGGTGGCACCGCGATCAATCGCATCCTTGATAAGACGCTGCATGGCCTCGATTCGCCGTGCATTTGCCATTGGACCCATCTTCGTCGCAGGGTCGCCCGGTGGACCGATTTTGATCTTTCGGGCCACTTCCTTCATCCGGGACAGGAATTCCTCATAGAGAGGCCGCGCGACGAGGATCCTGCTCGGCGCATTGCAACTTTGGCCGGCGCACTCGAACTTGTAGTCCGAAATTGCCGGTATCGCTTTTGTCAGGTCGGCATCCTCGCAAACAACGACCGGGGAGTGCCCACCGAGTTCGAGGATGCACCGCTGCAAGTTATTCGCGGCGAGCTTGGCGAGCTGTTTTCCAACCTCGGTAGAGCCGGTGAACGTTAGGACCTTGACGATCGGCGAGTTGAGGAGATGCCGCGATATTTGCACCGGAACGCCAAAGACGAGATTGACCACGCCGTCCGGAATACCCGCTTGTTGCAGGGCTTCGACCAAATGGACAGCCGCGCTTGGTGTCTCTTCGGCCCCCTTGAGGATCACGGGGCAGCCTGCCGCCAAAGCAGGGGCGAGCTTGCGGGCGATGAGAACGGCGGGATAGTTCCAAGGCGTAAAGGCAGCAACGACGCCAAGTGGCTCGGGGACGATCATCCGGTTCGGGCCCATCGGAATAGGGGCCGACAACTCTTCGGCGTGCGTTCCGTTCCACTCCAGTGTTTCGACAGCTCGCGCGTACTCACCTGTCGCTTCGGCAATCGTCTTTCCCTGTTCGGTTGACAGGTCCCTAGCCGCCGCTTCAACGTTCGCTCCCAGAATTTTGGCGGCTGCTACGAGAATCTCGCCACGATCTTTTGCAGGCCGCGAGGACCAGGCCTTGCGGCTGCGCTCTGCCGAAGCGAGGGCCTCATCCAGATCCGGTATCGTCGCCGAGGCCACCGAGGCAAATACCATCTCCGTCGCCGGATTGATCACCGGCAGAGTGGCTCCGCTACCACCGGCTCGCCATCTGCCCTTGATGAAAAGCGGATAGCTCGTGGCGTTGGACATCCCATGCTCCGCTTGAGTATTTCTGCCAGTGCGAGACCAGCCGATATCCGACCATGGGCTCACTTCTCTGCAGTCTCATCGCGATGATCACGCCGGGTCAAATATGGAATGTCGCCCAAAACCATCTCGAATCCAGATTGATGGCCCCGCCGTGGAAGCGTGATAGCACTGGGACTCGGTTTGACGGATATGCCTAAGCCCGGTCCGGAGCCGTGGCCGGCCACTGCCCGCTCTCGATTAATGTCCGGGTGACATTGGGGATCAGCTTGCGGACAGCAGAGACAGCGGGAGATTGCTCATCTTTGGGGTTGACGGCAAGCACAACGGAGCGGGTAATCACTGGATCAATGATTTTGACTATCCGGACCTGTCCCTGAGAGGCTTCCCTCTGAATGGCCGACGGGGCAAGGATAGAATACGCTTTTCCTTCCATGACCATATTAATGATCGTAGAAAGGGAGTCGACTTCAAATCTGACGTCAAGCACACAACCGTGCTGCGCAACGACATCAGCCACCGAACGCCTGACATTGTTGTTGCGCATGGGAACCGCTAGCGGGAACGCATGCAGATCGGCGAGCGGTATCTCGTCTTCGAAAGGCGGTTCACCCGGCGGCACCACCAGGCAAAATTCCTCGCGTGCCAGCACCGTCATCCGCCCCGCGCTCTCGGCAGTGCGGTAGAGGACAGCGAGATTGAAGCGGCCGGCAGCCATCCACTCTTCCAGCGGTCCTGTCATGCCCTCGATCATCTTAAGGGAGATCCTTGGCAGCTCGTTTCTTACCGATTCAAGCAGCGGACCGCTAAGGACACGCGCGGCCCCGGACGGAATGCCAATGGTCACCTCTCCGGAAGGAGAAGCCACCGTGTTGGTCAGTTCTATCTCGGTGAGTCGAATTTCCCTGAGAATCGTGCGCGCCCGCTCAAGCAGTTTGCTTCCGGAGGCCGTCACACTGATGCCGGTCCTGTCGCGTACCAGCAGCTGAGTGCCGAAGCCTTCCTCCAGTTGACGCACATGGAGGCTAAGGGCGCTCTGAGCGACATGCAAGAGCGAAGCGGCCTTCGTGAAACTGCCGGCTTCCACTACGCCGACAAAGTATTTTAACTGCCTGATATCCACGGCTTAACCCAACTGAGGGGCAACTCTTCCCAGTCCCTCGCGTTTATCTCGAAACGAGATGGGCCGCAAGTAATACTTGCTGCAGACACCAGGAAAGGTTCCCGCAGGGGAATCGCTTCAGGTTAACGTTGATTTTTGACGGATGAGATTTTCGAGATAGTGGCCGTTGAGATTGGCGAGTTTTCGTCGGACCTTGAGGCTGTGCTTGTCCTTGGGGTTTCGGACGAGGTTCATGGCCATGTGTTTGACGATGGCCATGTTTTGCGGTCCGTGCGCTGTTCTGAGACGCGCGAGATCGTCGTGGAAGACGACGTCGAGTACCCAGTGGAGGCGGTTCTCGATGCCCCAATGGGCTCGCACGGCATGGGCGAAGGTTTTGGCGTCGAGCTTGGCGGAGGACAGATAGTAGCGCCGCTCCTGCTCGGTCTTGCCGTTGCGTTCGACGCGGGTTTCGACCATGCCGATCATGGCAAGCCGGGGGAAGCGCGGTTCGCCGGGATAGCGGCGGTCGGAGAACAGCCAGTTAACCGTATGGCAGACGGTGTGGCGCCGGCCTTCAAGGCGGCCATGGTCGTTGTCGATGGTCTCGACGGGTGTTTGCAGCATGTCTTGCGGTGGCTCTGCGAAGAAGCGCTCGATATCGGCGAAAGTGGCAGGCCAATTGGCCTTGAGCGCGAGCAGATAGTCGCCGCCCTTGGCGACAATGGCTTCGGCGATTGCCGCCTGCGTTCCCATGGCGTCGATAGTGACCAGCGCGCCGGTCAACTCAAGGCGCTCGAGCAGCAACGGAATAGCAGTGATTCATTTGATTTTATGTCTGTCGCCTGCTGGCCGAGCACGAGCCTCTGACGGGTCGCCCAAGCCGAGACCAGATGCAGCGGCTCACGTCCCTTGGAACGCGCATGGCTGCGCCGCGAGGTCTTGCCATCGACGGCGATGATCTCGGGATCGCTGTCGCGCAGGGTGTCGACCCAGCTTGTGAAACAAGTCTTGAAGAGGTCGGGATCGAGCGCGTTGATCACGTCGTTGAGCGTGTCGTGCGCCGGAATGCCACGCTCATAGGGCAGGAAACGGCGCAGAAAGTCGAGGCGCTGCTCACCCCACAGCTTCGTCTCGACGAAATCGTCCATGCCGCACAGCGTCGCGCACAGCACCACAAGCAGGATTTCGGGTAGCGGATAGGCGACACGCCAACGCTGGCGAGGATCAGACAGCGCCGAAAAATGATCGAGAATCGAAAGCGAACGGCAATGTTGGCGCGACATAGAGGGCTCCGCAAATCACGAAGCCTCCCATGAATCATATTCGCACCCCAAACGCACCACACGTTAACCCGAAGCGATTGCCCTGAAGGTTCCCGGCCGGACCATTGACCGCAGGTAAGTCAGTTGTTACCGGCGAGGGTCAGGATTTCGTGGGCGCGCCGCACCACAGGCGGATCAACCATCCGACCATCCAACGAGAATGCAGACAGTCCGCGGGCGGCGGCATCGTTCTCCGCTGCAACAACAGCGCGGGCCCACTCGACTTCCTGTGCACTTGGAGAGAAAGCCTCGTTGAAAATGGCCACCTGTGTCGGATGGATCGCCAAGGCTCCGGCGAAGCCAAGCCGTCGCGCATGCGCCGCGGCTTCATGAAGTTTATCAATGTTCGAGAACTCGCCGATGCTTCCGATGAAACCGAGCGGGAGCAATCCGGCCGCACGGGCAGCGAACAGCACGGCAAGGTTCGGGGCGAGGAGCAAGTCAAATTCCGGAGCGCCGCCGACAGCGGCACTGAAGTCTTCAGGGCCAAGCGCCATTGCGACCATCCTTGGATGCGCGGTCGCAATGGCCGCCAGCCTTTGCAAGGCGCCCGGCGTCTCGATCTGGGCAAGGAACCGGATGCGTCCCAGTGGAAGAGTTCTTTCTCGTTCAAGGTCCGAAACCGCATGCGCGATCTCCAATACCCACTCTCCCGAATCCGTCTTCGGAAGAACCAGTGCGTCAACGCCTGCGATCACGGCGGCATCGAGATCGGCCGCTAGGGCACGCAAACCACGGTTCACGCGGACCAAAACAAATGTGCCCTTGCGGGCCACCTTTGCCACGGATGCAGAAAGCTGTCGCCGTGCCTCTCTCTTTTGGTCCTGGGGAACGGAATCTTCGAGGTCCAGTATAACGCCATCTGCCCCGCGCTCATGAGCCGCCTCCACGAAGCGCGGAACGTGAGCAGGAACGAAGAGCAGCGATCTCCAGCGGGGTACAGACGTCGCGCTTTCAACGGCCGGAACGGTGTCCTTGATCATAGGGGACTCTGCGGTTGATTTTAGCGAGGGAGGTGCCAGTGAGCTTGCTGGGTGGCCTATGCGATTAGGTGACCGAAGTATGCGCGGTCCGTGTAAATCGCGAGCGCACCAACCTTACCGACAACACTCACGCTCACGCTGACGCGGCTCGCGCGCGCAAACGCCCCAGGATTTCCTCCCGGACAATGTCGGTGTGAGCGCCTAGAGCCGGAACGGGGCGCAGTGAGGGGTGCTCGGAGTTGAAAATCGCCGCCGGCGCTATCGTCTCGACGGTTCCTTCGGGTGTTCCAACCTCAACCCTGCGAATGTGTGGATGGTTTGAAACATCCCTCACTTCGTTCAGTCGGCCATATGCCAAGCCGGCGGCCTCGAGCTCCCGCATCGCTTCCTGGCAGGACAATTCACAAAAGCGCCTCTCAATGACCTCATCAAGCTGCGCACGGTGACCGAGGCGCTCCATGTTATCAGCAAAACCGGGTGCGCGTGTTAGCTCCGGCTGCTTCAGGAATTTCTCGCAGAAGTTTACCCATTCGCGGTCATTTTGAACCGAAAAGATGAGCTCTTTGCCGTCAGCGCAACGATAGGCGCCATAGGGTACCAGCGACGGGTGTTTCACGCCGGCGCGTACGGTGTGATAGCCGCTGTAGTCGCTTTGCAGAACTGGGACATTCATCCAGTCGGCGATGGCATCGAACAGTGACACCTGGATGCTGGTGCCTTCGCCGGTGACCTTGCGGTGATAAAGGGCCTGAAGAATGGCGCTATGCGCTGTCATGCCCGCCGCGATGTCACACACCGAGACCCCTACACGCGCGGGCCCTTGTTGGTTGCCGGTGATTGCGCATAGGCCGGTTTCGGCCTGGACGATGAGATCATAAGCCTTCAAATGGGAATACGGCCCTTTTTTCCCGAAACCCGAGATATCGCAGGCGATCAGTCGCGGAAACCGTCGGCGCAAATCAGCAGATCCGAAGCCTAGTTTTTCGATACTGCCCGGCTTCAGATTCTGGATAAAGACGTCGGCATCGGCGATGAGCGCGTCGAGGACCTCGCGGTCCGCTTCCAACCTCAGGTCTAGACACACCGACTCTTTACCCCGATTGAGCCAGACGAAATAAGCGCTCTGCCCTCGAACCAACTTGTCGTAGCGTCGGGCAAAGTCCCCTTCCGGCCGTTCGATCTTGATTACTCGGGCGCCGGCATCCGCAAGGCGAGATGATGCAAAGGGCGCGGCCACGGCCTGCTCCACCGCAACGACGGTGATCCCATCAAGGCTATTCTGCATTTTTGACACACCGTGCTTTTCACCCAGCATTTTTAGCGGCTCGACGGTTCAAAATCGCGAGCAATCGGTTCTGTTCGTTTCCTACAATGGACAATGCCTCGTCGACCCCCATTCCGGGCTTTGCAAGCATCATGTCGGCCTGAGTTGCCACTGACACGTGGACCGAAGCCTTGGCGGAGAGGTCTGTCTCGGTACAGCTCCCTCCGACATACGCTCCGACGTTGTTGGCTTTGCAAATGAGGACGGCACGAGCCGTGTCAGCTATTGAGCCGACATCCGGTGTCTTGATTTGCACAAGATGGGCGCCCTTCGCCTCGGCAAAGAGTCGAATGTCCTCAAGAGTATTGCATCTCTCGTCCACGACAATGCGTGCGTTCGAAGTCCGGTTGTCCAAAATCGAAACGATCTTGGCGTAGTTCTCAATTTGAGCTTGCGTCGAACCGAAATCCGCCGGCGACTCAATGTTAAGCGTGAAACCCGGAACGGTATCTGCAATCTTGCAGACAAAGTCGGCGATGCGTTGCGGATCCAAGCCGATTTCCTGGCCAATCCAGCCATACACATCGAAATGCAGCACCGGCTGATATCCTGGACGGCCGATTTCGCGCGTGCGCGCCGCAACCCACCTAACGAACTCCATGAAGGTCTGCCCGCCTGTGCCAAATTTCTGCCGTGAGTTGATCAGCCCGTGGGGAAGCACATCCACGGCCTTCAGGATCATCTTATCGACGTTGACTTCGCGAGCGTCACCGCTCTGGCAGTAAATAGGCACGGGGCACGTCGGCAACGGCAGGTCAAATTCGGCGCATAAAACCTCTGCCATAGTAGCACGCCGGAGGTAGGCCGCCGCTCGCAGCAAGGCTTGGCTGACGCCGTACTCAAGCGCGAGGGGCAGCCGCTCGCGTTCGAATGGCTGGAAAATCTTCGCGTGGGCGTCAAGGTAGAGAGACGCATCGACGTCGAGTAGGCGTGGTACTATGACTCGCGACGTCAGGTCCGAGATTTGCTTGATGTCAAACAGAGGATCGCGTCCACCGGCACCAGAATATTGAACACTCATCATGTCCCCCCAAACGACGGTGTCGTCGACAAGGACAAGCCCGATGCTGAGCGAAGAGGCCGGAACGCGGATAGAAGTGTAACCGGGTGTTACTGGTTCGCCGAGATAGATGAAGCCGTCCTGCGAGGCGCCGGCCCTGATAGCAGCCTGATCGTCATAGAAAAACGCACCACTGCCAGACGCGAGGAGGACGTCTTTGATCTGCACTTGCTTCATTCGATTCGTTCCAAACCCATGTTGTGGCCGAATCTGGTCCACCACCATCTGCCAACTATGCGCCACGTGGCATTGAGTTCGCCAATATAAACTCCGTGGCGGTTCCATCGCGTTTCCAGATGGCTTGCGCATGCCAAACAAGCCGTCATCACCCTAACGCATCAATTGAAAATCAGTCCGCAACAGCCGATTGCTCAAACGGCTTCGCAGTACTGGCACTGCGAGCTCAGTAGCGGTCAACTGGCACGGCGCCGCCCCCTAATGTAAGCCCCATAATATGCCGCCAGGGACTGGAGACATTTTGCGGACGAAAAGCCCCGACACGATCAGGAATGAAACATTAGGTTCGTGGCGCGTCTGTCCCGCGCAACTGAATAGCTGCGTGCAGCCTCAAACAGCGCGACGGCCTCTCGGAGGCGGTTGATGCGCCGCTGATTCTCAGAGAGTTAAAGGTCGCGCAAGTATCACCACTTCTTCGTTGACATCGACATACCCTCCGGACCGAATACCGTGACTATAGACGCGATAGGCGCGCAAATTTCGATCGAGTCAGCTGACAGCGAGTCCATGGAATGCAGAAGGCCTCTCCAGGCAGCCAGTCAACAAGCCGTCGCGCGACAATCGGTCCTTCCATTTCGTCGCCATGGTTGCCGGCAGTGATAAGAAGGCGCGGCCCCTCCCCTCTATTGAGGCTGAAGACCGGAAGAAAAAGAGCTTCGCAGTCGTCGCCTTTTTGGGGACAACAAGTTGGCCCGCGCTCGCGCCAAGCGCGTCGAGGTCATATGTAAGACGTGGTATAACCTTCATTGTAAACACCCTTGATCAAGTATCTATGTCTCCCGACAAAAACTACTCCGAACTGCGCCATCGCCGAACAAAAATCATTTTCCTTTGTAGCAGAAAACTAGTTTCATGAATGATATCTAACAACATTCAAGTGCAACGGCAAGATGATCATTGGACAATCGTCCTTCGCGCCATAACTTGTTTAAGTAAAGAGATAGTTGTACTTTAACTAAAGACGACATCTAAGACATCATGCGCGATATAGGTTGCTCGGTATGCTGCTCAGTATTTCTGCCCCACGTTCTGTCACCAAGACGTGTGCACCAGTCCCGAATAAATAACCATTTTCGCTGCACAATATGTTTGGCATGTGCAAGGTCATGCCTGACTTAAGGATGTCCTCAGCATTTGGCTCCAAGCTCAGGTCTCCTCGTTCAGTCCAATTGATACCGGTTTGATAACCGGTTCTTTGGCGAAAGACTCCGTCACGTCCGGATCGATTGAGAACCTCGCGGCCGGCAGCGTCTACCGCTCCCGCGGTGGCGCCCGGCTTGATCGCGGCAACGACCGCCTCGATGACCTCCTCGGCCAAAGCGTGCAGGGATTCGGTCTCAGAGTGCCGTCCAAGCACGGCACATCGAACCAGTCCTGCGAAGTACCCGTGCTTCGACGCGCCGACTTCCAAAAAAGCCGGCTCGTTCTTCTTGATCGGATGCTGCATTGGGTAGCCGTGCGGCAACTTTGTCCGCTCCCCGAACAGAATGTTAGGTGGTGACATCCCAATTTCACCGTCCGCTTTATCAGACACTGCTTCAACGGCCGCTGCCATGGTGCCCGCCATTTCCAGTTCGGTTATGCCTTCCCGCAGCGAACTCTGGAAAGCTCGCACTGCCGCGTCCGTCATACGCATCGCATCGCTGCTTTGACGTGTCGTGCCAATTCGAATAATTTGATCCACGGACGGTTTCCTTTGCTTGAGATCTGCAACGACCTCATTCTGGCACATCGATGCCGTGCGGGGGCCGTCCACCCCAACATCATGCGGAGGCCCTGCGCCGACCGCGAAGAGAAGCGAGTGACCCGCGGGGCGACATGGTCCGAAAAAAACGCAACAGGAGCTTGACCTCAACAACCCCAATCAGAAAAGCCTGCTAGAGGACGAACTTCAATGGCTTCGCCCTCCAGCGGAAAATGGCAATTAAAGCTGTGATCCACGTCATCCGGGTTTGTGGAAGGGGCGGGGAACACGCGGCTGCAGATATCCTGCGCGTAACGACAACGAGTGTGGAACTCGCAGCCGGATGGCCGCCGGAACAGGCTGGGCACCTCGCCCTTGAGCTCGATCCTGTTAAGCACCGCATCTGGGTCAGGCTCGGGATTGGCCGCAAGCAACGCCTCGGTATAGGGATGGCGTGGGTATTCAAAGATTCGCTCGGTCGAGCCAACCTCGATAAAGCGACCGAGATACATGATCGCCATCCGATCGGTCATGTGGCGCACCACGTTAAGATTGTGCGTGATGATGAGGATCGCCATGCCGAGTTCGTCCTGAAGCCGCGCGAGAAGATTGAGCACCTCGCCCTGCACCGAAACGTCGAGGCCTGCAGTCGGCTCATCGGCAATAATCAAGTCCGGATTCAGCGCAAGAGCACGCGCAATCCCAACGCGCCTGGCCTGACCTCCGGAAAGCTGATGGGGATAGCGGCGAGCAAAATCCGCCGGCAAGCCAACCATTCGAAGCAGGCGCGCCGCCTCGGCTCCGGCATCGCGCTCCTTCAGCCCATGGATCCGGAAAGGCTCTGTGAGGAGCGATCGAACGGTCAGCCTCGGCGACAGTGAGCCGATCGGATCCTGGAACATCATCGCCATGCGCCGCAAGTAGGGCTTGCGTTCAGCCCTGCTGAGCGCCTCAATTTCCTGTCCGTCGAATCTGATGCTGCCATTCACGGCCCGCTGCAGGCCGATTATCGTGCGCGCGACGGTCGATTTGCCTGAGCCGCTTTCACCGACAAGGGCGAGTGTCTCGCCCTTGCAGATTTCAAAGGACACGCCGCATACCGCGTCGATGAAAGGGGCTTTCGTCCCGGTTGCCAACGCCTTCAGTGGACCCATGGTGCGGAAGCGGACGCGCAGGTCCTCAACCCGAAGAAGCGCGCTCATGCCGAAACGAGCCGCTCTTTGTCGAGGAGATGGCATCGGGCGACCTGATCCAGGCCGACGCGGTACTCGGCCGGGCTCTCTTGCACACAGCGGTTGTACGCATGTCGGCAACGTGTGCGAAAGACGCATCCTTGCTTGCAACCGAGGAGACTAGGCACCTCGCCGGGAATGGTCGGCAAAGTGCGCGTGCTTTTCTTGATCCGTCCCGGGTCACACTCAAGCAGCGCGCGGGTGTAGGGGTGAGCAGGATTGTGGAAGATGTCCCGGACCGCCCCCTCCTCCACCACTTCGCCCGCATACATGACAGCGACCCGGTCGCACAACTCAGCCACCGCGCCGAGGTGGTGGGAGACGAACAAGACCGAACAGCCGATCTCCTTTTGCAGTTCTTTGAGAAGATGGATGATCTGCACTTCTAGCGTTGCATCTAGCGCAGTGGTTGGCTCGTCGGCGACGAGGAGCGCCGGTTTCACAAGTAGTGCCATGGCAATGCAAACGCGTTGGCGCATGCCGCCGGAGAAGTGATGCGGATAGGCGCCGTTACGACTTTGCGGGTCGGGAATTCCGACCCGGTGAAGCATCTCGAGGGCACGAGCGCGCTTTTCGCTCCAGCTTCCTTGTTCGTGGTGCTGGATATCGATCATCTGGCTCTCGATGGTCCGCACCGGATTGAGTGCGGTCATCGGGTCCTGAAAGATCATCGAGAGACGATCGCCGAGCAGGTTCCGACGTGCTGGAACAGGCATTTTGAGCAGGTCTTTACCTTCGAACAGGATGCTGCCGGATGTCACATCTGCATTTTCTGGAAGTAGGCCCATCACAGTATACGCGAGCGTCGACTTCCCGGATCCGCTTTCGCCGACGATGCCAACCACTTGTGCTGCCGGAACGTCGAGAGAAACGTTACGCAGGGCATGAACGCGCCCACGCGATGTGCCGAAATCGAGATTTAGGTCACGGATCTCAAGAAGCGGGCGACTGGATGAGAGCCGCGGTCTCGGATCGTCGTGTCTCATAGGTCTTTCCGCAATTTGGGATCGAATATGTCGCGCAGCGCCTCGCCCAGGAACGTGAAGCCAAGTGTTGCGATGACGATGGGAATGCCGCCGGCTATGACAAGCCAGGGCGTTTGATCGATATAGCTATATCCATCGTTGAGGATAGCTCCCCAATCGGGCGTTGGTGGGCGCACGCCCATACCCAGAAAGCTGAGACCCGCCTCCACGGCGATGATGGCCGGAACGTCCATGCTCACCAGAATGAGAAGCGGGCCGAGCACATTGGGCAGTACGTGAGCGGCAAGAATGCGTATCGTGCCGGCGCCCATGCTACGCTCCGCAGCTATGTACTCACTGCCGAGCAGCGCCTGGGCCTGGGTGCGCACTAGGCGCGCATAAATGGGCATGGAGGTTATTGCGATGACGAAGATGACACTGCCCAGACTTGGGCCTAAGAGCGCGATGATTGCCAGCGCAAAAATGATACCGGGAAAGGAGCGGATGGTATCAAAGATGAGCAGTAGCAAATTGTCCAGCCAACGCGGCCCGAACGCCGCGATGAGACCAAGCACGACTCCGACCGCCAGCGAACTGCCGAGGGAGGCAAAAGCGACAAGGAGCGGGATGCGCCCGCCCATGATGATACGAGAAAACGTGTCGCGGCCCAGTTGGTCCGTGCCCAGCAGAAAGTCTAGTGAAGGTGCGGCCAGACGCGGCCCCACCATGATCCGCGTCGGGTCGTGCGTGATAATCAGCGGAGCGAAGATCGCAATTGCTGCTATGAGTATGACAAGCACAGCTCCGAGCACGCCCGGCCGATTTTTGCGAAATTGCCCCCAAAAGGTGCGAAAGACCCCGGTAGCCATCGCATCGTTGGCTTCTGGACGGATGGCTTCAACGCTCACCATATCACAGCTTTTCCCGGGTTCGGGGATCGAGGAACGCATTGACTAGATCCGAGAGCGTAGTGGCGGCAACGATAAGGAACGTGCTGACGAGCACGATGCCCATCACAATCGGATAGTTGCGCGTATTGACCGCGCTCACAATCAACGCGCCGATGCCAGGTCTCGCGAAGACCACCTCGATAAAGACAGCGGACGAAAGCAGCCATGCGATGCCTACGCCGAGTATAGTCACTGTAGGAAGGATTGCGAGCGGGAGCGCGTAGCGCGCAACAATGCGCCATTCCGAGATTCCGAAAGAGCGGGCCATCCGTATGTGGTTTTCACCTAGGATTTCCAGCATGGATGCTTTTACCAGTCGGGAAATGTAGCCAACCCAGCCAATCCCTATGGCGAAGCCCGGGAGAACGAGATGGATGAGTCCATCCCAGAAGCCGTTACCGGCTCCGATCGCTGGCAACCAGTGAAGGGTCACGGCAAAAATCAGCAGCGCATAGACCGCCATGACAAAGGAGGGAATTGCGATCGTGGCGACCGTCACGATGCCGGCCACCTGATCTATCAAGGAGTTGCGGCGCATCGCCGAGTAGCAGCCGAGCGGCACGGCTACGGCGACTGCCCAAAAGATCGACACCAGGACCAGTTCGATCGTATAAGGCAATTGCTCGAAGACAATGTCGGCAACAGGCCTTTGACTAAATACGTCGAAGCCGAGATCGCCGTGGAGCAGCCCGCCGAAGAAGGTAGTGATCTGCATAACAAGCGGCTTATCCAGACCCATCTGCTGGTGAAGCAACGCCTTCATTTCCGGAGTTGGCCGGGGTCCGAGCAGGATCGCCGCAGCATCGCCAGGGACGGCGCGGATCATCAGGAACAGGAGGGTCACGGCGATCACAATATTTGCGATCGCCAGCACAATCCTTTTTAGCACATACAACAACATGCGCGGGACCCGTCAGATCGTCTCCTATTAAGCTGGCTTGAAATCGATATAGAGCGGACGGCCGTCAGGGCGAGTAGCAGCTTGCATTGCAGTGGTGCGGTACATGATCGGCGTCGCCTGATTCGTTAGAAACCGGTAAGCTCCTGAATCCTCCATCAGGTCTTGCATTTCATGATAGAGCTTCGCGCGCTCCACTGGGTCACTGACTGCAATCCCCTTATTGCTGAGCTCGTCAAAGCGGACGCTGCGGAACCGCTCCCAATTCCAGATGCCAACTTGGTCGCTCATAAAACCGTAAGTGGCATAGTACGGATCTGGCAACGAGGTGAAGAAGTTTACAATGAGCTGAATATCTTTCCATTGGTTACCCTGCGATTCCATACCGATCGTGTTGAAGGATCCAGGATCTTGGACGTTGACATTGACAATAATGCCGATCTGCGACAATTGCGCCTGTACCGTCTCAGCTATCGTCGAATAAGCACTTTGGTTCACGCACGTAATCGTTAAGTCCAGTTCGCTGACGCCCGCCTTTTGCAAGAATTGTTTGGCCTTCTCTAAGTCGCCTTCTGGTGGGACGAGCGCTTTGTCTCGGTTACCAATAATCCCCGGCGCGACGACGCCGGTAGCCACATTGGCCTGCCCCGCATATGCAACATCTAAAATCTGAGGAACATTGATTCCCCATTGAATGGCCTTGCGAACATTGATATCCTTTAGATTTGGGTGATCCACATTCATGCCGACCCAAACATAGTTTATTGGTTTCTTATCTTCGACTTTAGTATCGATCGGCGGCTGGCTCTTTAAAGTCTGGAGCGATGCCAAATTGATAAATGTGAAATCGACGTCGCCCGCTTGATATGCCCTCTGCGCAGCCGTTACATCGGCGATGGGTAAGATGCGGATTTCGTCAAACCCCGGCGCCGGGCCAGACCATTCGAGATTGCGCGTTAACACTACATGTTGGTTTGCCTTCCATTCCGTGAGCACATACGGACCCGAGAAGGCGGGAGGCTTCATGCCGAAATCCCCGCCGTCCTTCGTTGCCTTCATCACCGCATTCTCGGAAACGATATGTCCGGCGCCATATGGGAGAGCAACATTCCAGCATGGTATGTATGGGGATTTGAATACGATGACGCCAGTATAGTCATCCTCCAGATCCACGCGATCCAAAGAGCCCCAATCGAGCATAACCGTGGAGTTGTGTTTGATGATGCGCTCGAACGAGAATTTGACATCCTTGGCTGTCATTTCTCCGTGATCGCCAGTGAACTTGATGCCCTTCTTCAAACGGAATCTGATATGAGTAGGGTCTACCTGCTCGATTGTCTCAGCCGCCTCCAGTTCCCAGCCCCATTCGGAACTCGTCTTGTAACGCGTTAGCTTTGAGTAAATACAGTTCATTACATCGACATTGTACGAATTGTTGTAGAAGCCCGGGTCGAGCTTATCGATGTCGTAGTCGGATCGCACTGTAAGCACCTTACCTTCCGCGGCCCAGATGGCCTGAGACAACGGCATGTCGGCAGCAATCAAACCCCCGCTAAGCGCGGCACCCGACTTCAGAAGAGTACGCCTATTCACACGATGTAAACTCACGTCGTTCCCCTTTTTTGCTATGCGGCCTCTCGTTTGGAGTAGGCTTTCGGTGATTAGACGTTGACTTCATCGTAGCCGCTCGCCCACGATGAATTGGATATCAGGTAATGCAGGACTGTAGGAGGACGTCCAAAGAGCCGTCAAATACCAATTTTGGATCGGCGGTATCTTGGATCTAGATGGCGCTCTAGCTCTGGCCGGTATGGTCATCTGCAGATCAAGTCCAGATTTCACCAACGAGCGTTTCGGCTCTCTGGCTCCAGCTGCTTTCGAAGATCCAGATCTGCTCGATCGCTGCGCCCTTTCGGGTTTCATTCTTGAGGCAGGGCGGCAAATCTCGCGCGTCGGCCGTACAGAGCGTCTCGAACTACTCGCGCCAGTCCCTCTGGCTGGCTTGAATTTGCGGATGCCCCCAAGCGGTGTTGTTTGTCCATTAGCATGACGGGCGCCATACGGAATCCGGGTCGCGCGTCAGGACCGGACGCTTTCTGCAGGACCTGGCATCAATGGCGGTTGAGGTGCTCCGCAAGCTTGCTGGCATTGGCCGGACAATGAGCTTGCGGTAATGCGTTACAAAACAGGTGACGGCGAGACTTGGAACACTGTGCGAGTTCGGGAACTGAGAGCGCTCGGATTGCCGGAATACGATCCGGAGCAATCCGATAGGAAGATGTGTAGGCTTGGGCAAGGCTGCACGGCACTTTGGTATCTGTATCGGCTCCGACAACCCTGGTGCTGAAGAGGGATGTTGAAAGCGACACCGCATATGTCTGGCGCTCAATGGCTTGTCCGGTTGAAGAACTGACATTAGAATCGGTTCGGATAGGTGGCACATGCCACCGACACGGTACGACTCGTATGCCGACGTCCCATGCAATCGCCACTGCGCAGGCAGAATCCATCATACGCTGCGTCATTGTGTCCAGCGCTGGCAGGTCATATCATTTCGAGTTGATCGCGCGGCCGATCGATCAGCACGCAATCATGAGAGATTTCGCGGTCGAGCAAGATAAGCTAGCTCATCGTCGGCGTTGACATACCCTCCGGATCGGATACCGCAGACGATAGATGTAGTGGGAGCGCAGATATCAATGGAACCAGTCGACAGCGACTCCATCGGACGGAGGATGCCTATTAGGTCTCCCTGCTGCACTTTATCCAACACCGAACAGCGAGGTTCGAAGATGCCTCGCGCTGGCGATTTCAGCAGGTCGGATAAGAGCGTTTCAAGTGTCTGGTTGGACTTCTGCTGACGGAAGATCGGAGACTCTGCTGTTCCCTCGACGAGTCCGAGCGCGATGAGGGCATTGCGGACGCCAGCCTCATAGATTCCCAGAGCTTCGGAGCCGACCGTGCCGCCGCCGAATTCGGCACAGACGAATACCTTGCCTTGGCGATGCACCCAAGCATCGAACATTACATCCGTGTCGTAGTATTCCCAGAGCAATGTCACCGGTAATTTGAATGCCTCTGCCATTCGGAGCGTCTTGGCCATGAGATCTGCATCAGCAATAGGATGAGTGATGACCGCCGGTGGAAAATCCCACGTTGGTCCGAAGCTGTGCAGATCAAACACGGTGTCGGCCATAGGCAACAGCAGGCGCAAAACAGCATCTACTATTCGTTCTGTTACAGACCCGTCAAAGCGGCCCGGAAACACTCGATTTAGATTCTTCCCATCGACCGGTGTGGTACGGGTCCAAGCCTGCACGGCAAGCGGATTGAGTTCTGGTAGGATTATGACCCTTCCACACGTTTGCGCTTCAGGCAGCCAGTCAGCGAGCCGTCGTGCGACAATTGGTCCTTCCAATTCATTGCCATGATTTCCGCCAGTGATAAGGAGGCGCGGTCCCTCCCCCCTATTGCAGCTGAAGACTGGGAGCGAAAGGGCTTCGCAGTCGACACCTCTGGGGACAACAAGATGCCCCGTGCTCACGCCAGGGGTGTCGAGATTGAACGTAAGGTGCGGTGCTTCGCCCATTGTTATCCCTCATTTGCAGTAGAATTTGCGACGCTAGACGTTACCTGTGCACGCTTTGGGCAACCAATCCAGATTATCGGCCACAACCCGACCGCCTCTAGATGGATCTGCCTTAACATGGCGTTGCCGGCTCATCGTGAAGCGTGCCCGAATCCCAGAAACATCGCGAGAGCATCCGACCCTACATGAAAAGTTACTTCCCCCTTAAGCCAACACATATCGATCGTCGGCAGCTTTCGTCAAATTCAGCTTGGATATGGTTGTCATCTAGGAGTGAGATGGACGCAAATCTAGCTAGTAGTTGCGGATCATTTGATTTTATTCACTCGACAGGTTATGGAGGGAACCATGTCTGTCGCTTCGTGGTCAGGGTCGTTGTTGGCTTGGGAGCAGGAGCTCACTGCGCTGAAGGCGCGGGTTGGGCGGGTGCTTCCTCGTCGTGAGTTGCGGGAGACGGGCGCAGATTTCCTTGGTGGCCTTCTTTCCGGCATTGAGCGTAAGACAGGCTGGCTGATGGCCGAGCAGTCCGGAGCGGCCCTATCGGATGCAGTCGCTGTTGGGGCGCAGCCACTGGGACGCTGATCGGCTCCGAGACGAGGTTCGCGATTATGTGGTGGAGGCGTTGGGCGATGAGGATGGCGTCCTGATCGTCGACGAGACGGGATTTGTGAAGAAGGGCGATCGTTCCGCCGGTGTCGCGCGTCAGTACTCGGGAACGGCGGGGCGGATCGAGAACAGCCAGATCGGCGTGTTCTTGGCTTACGCGAGCCGCTACGGCCAAGCGCTGGTTGATCGTCGCCTTTATCTGCCGGAGAGCTGGACAAAGGATCGGGCGCGATGTGCCAGAGCGTCGATCCCGGAGACGGTCGAGTTTGCGACCAAGCCAAAGATGGCGCGCGCCATGGTCGAGGCGGCGCTCGATGCCGGAATCCCGTGCGCTTACGTTCTGGGCGACGCTGTCTACGGGGCGGACAGCAGCCTTCGCCGGATGCTGGAAGCTCGCGAGCAGCCCTATGTCTTGGCGGTTCGAGGCGCTCACTTCATGCGCCGTGGAGGGGATCGTCTGTTTGAGGAAACCTCGCCCGAGGAACTGGCCGGCGAGTTCGAGCCCGACGACTGGGTCTGTCATGCGGCAGGTGAAGGCGCCAAAGGGCCTCGGCTCTACGACTGGGCACGCATCCGCCGCCCTTGGACGTCAAAAGGCGGCTTCGAGCATTGGCTTCTCGTCCGCCGCAAGCGATCGACATCCGAAGAAAAAGCCTACTACCTGGTCTTCGCCCCGCCCGGTTCCTCCTTGGCCGAATTGGCGGCAGTGGCCGGCCTGCGCTGGGCGATCGAGGAGTGCTTTGAGCGCGCCAAGGATGATCTCGGACTGGATCATTGCGAGGCTCGGTCCTGGCATGGATGGCATCGCCACATGAGCCTGTGCATGGCCGCCCTGGCATTCCTCTCGAAGCTATCGGCTGATCTTCGCCGCAGCGCATGGAGCAAACCGAACGAAACGAGTCCAAAGGAGCCAATCGCCGCCTGATCCGGATGGCTGCGCTCGTCCCGAGCGTCCCCGAGATCCGCTATCTCCTCGCCCGGATCCTCATCTTCCCACCGACACAAAAGCCCTTCATCATCGCCTGGTCGTAATGGCGACGACGACGTCAGGCTGCGGCCACCATCTGTCACTACAAACGGCATCGGCATCCGCAACTGTAGTACTAGCATCCCGCGCGAATTGTTGTCGGCGCGCCAGGGAGAACCACGCCGACGCGCTGTCGCCCACGAGCACGATTTCACTATGGGCATCGACTAGCAACGAGGCCATCGAGGTGCGCGTTTGGGGCATCTTTGCGGACGTGCGAAGAGAAATATCGCCCCAGCTCTTGCGCTGGATGATCGAGACGCGCGACAAACTCTCGCGCGGACACGATCTGACCAAGGCCTTCAACTACATGCTGCGGCGCTGGTCATCCTTCACCCGATTCCTCGATGATGGCCGGATTTGCCTACCGAACAATGCAGCCGAGCGAGCCCTGCGCGGCATCGTCATCTCGCGGTCATTCTGCCCATATTGGGCAGGAGATCGAGGTCCATTACCGTTGGCACCGTATTTCGGACGTCGGCTTCGCTGCGAGAACAGCGAAGAACGCGCGAACGGTCGGACATTCATCTCGTCGTCGTGCCGGGGCATGTCATTACCGCTCCCGCCTGGATGGTCGATCCGGTGGCTTGCGCGACAATGGACCTGGGCTCCCCCGCGCGTATCGCTTGCCGCGCTGCCTGAGCTTCACAAGCTCTTGATCGAACGCCGTTTCCGGCGAGGCTCTCCGGATGGTTTCACCATCGCGGAGGCGCAACATGAGAACCCTGCCACCCCCGACACGATCTCTCGTGGTCGTTCGCCAACTCAGCTTGCCGCTCGACTCGCAGAAGCTGAACGGGCTGAGTTCAGCGCAACGGA
>NZ_JAMYLL010000062.1:0-26737 GCF_040318045.1 Mesorhizobium sp. M1338
AAACCCCTAGCCGCTCTTGTCGGGGGGGAGGTTATTTTTTTATACCACACCCCCCCAAAACCCGGGCCGGGCGATGGGCGCGGCCCTTTCCATTTCTTGCAACGAATCGATGGAACGACTACTCGCCGGCTTCTCGTCCGGACACCTGTTCAATCAAGATCCGGAAGAAAACGTGCGGAGCGCTGTCCGAAACGGGAGGCGAGACCGGCTTCAATGCGCCGGGCTCCCACCAGTCGGTATGTTTGCTCAACATCGACCACGCATGATCGCGTTCGAGTTTGTGGCCAATTCGATCCGGCAACTCTTCGTATCGGCCGTCGGCAACGACGCTTCTCCACCCTCGGCCTTGGCCATGTTCGTCGACCTGGACGCATACCAGCGGATTGGCTCGCATCCATTCGATCTTCTTGCCAGGCATGGAGAACGCGTAAAGATGCGCATCGGAATGAGCGTAGTAAAGAGGTACGACGTAGGGCTGCCCATCCTTCGCGCACGCCAGGCGGCCAACACGATTGGCCGTCAGCATTTTGGTACATTCCAAGGCGGAAAGCGTGCGGATCAGCATGACGTGATCTCCTATTTCTCTCGGTCATTCTGTGGGATTGATTTCGTGGCGGCTTTTGAACCGTGGCCGGTGGTCTGTTGCCCGCTTCGGTGTTGCCTGCTGATTTTCGACCGAACAGCCTCATCCATAGCAGCGACAACGTCGCTGTCGGAGAGTTGAGGAAACCTTCGATAGTGGTAGCCCAAGGCGCGGAACTGTCCTGGCTGACTAAGGCAAACGACGCGGTCCGCTTCCCGCGCCAGTTCGGCAACAGTCTCCTGTGGTGAAACAGGAACAGCCACGATGATTTCCCGTGGTGACCTACGCTTGAGGGCGCGGATCGCGACCTTCATGGTCGTGCCGGTCGCGGCACCGTCATCAACGATGATCACGGCCTTTCCAGCGATCGACAACGGTCTGTTCTTACCTCGATAGGCAACGCGCCGACGTTCCAGTTCGGGACGTTCTTTGGCGATCAAGACACGTAGCGCGTCTTCGTCGAGTGAATAGGTCTCGACGATCTCACGATTCAGCACGACCTCTCCGGGGTCGCCATCGACGATTGCGGCGACAGCCAGCTCGGGATTGCCTGGGGCGCCTACCTTCCGGACAATAAGCAGGTCAAGAGGGGCGTTGAGAGCTTTGGCCACTTCCACCGCGACAGGCACGCCGCCACGCGGCAATGCCAGCACAACAGGCTGATGCAGTTGAAGCTTGCTCAGCTCCAGGCCAAGCTTCACTCCAGCGTCCTCCCGGTCGCGGAACATCGGTCAATCCACGGGCCACAATTTTCGAAGCGACTTCTTCATCGAGTTTCTGATCCGCACGATCTCACCATGCGATATATGGCGGTCGAGCAACTTGAACACCGCGTTGATCGCGACGTCGAAATCAACCTCGTCATCATAGCCGAAACTGTTTCTGACACTGACGACAAAGTCGTGCTTCTTGCGCTCACTCGCAGGTGCCGACGGGTTCCAGCCTTCGAAGTAGATGCCGCGAACCAAAACAGGCAGCTGCGCGGAAAGATCGGCCATTTCCTCTGGCGACAGCCAGTCCCGCACCGTGTGCAGAACGGACCGCAAGAGGCGGCACGCGCTCGGTTCGCTCCAGCAGAGATCCTTGGCGAGCTCATTGACCCACTGCTGCGCCTGCTGGGCAGCGTGGCTGAAACTGGCGAAAGAGGTATGGGACATCTGGCTCATCAGGGTACTCCTTGACGTTTTCATCGTCCTCCTGAAGCGTTGAAGGCGTCCGCGCATTGCGCCGGATCAATTGGCCTATCTCAATTCGAGGTGAGCCGACGCTCTGTGGAGCGTCTTTGATCACGATCAAGGGAAGGTGGCGTCTTGCGGAAAGAGGTTCAACAATTCCTGAAATGATCCAGGTCAAAGCGCGCCGGGCTGTTTCCGTCAAAGATAAGACGATGTGGGAGCCAATCTCAAACGCACCGTTTGGTCGGGACCTCGAACTGGCCGTCTTCGATGACGAAGGGGAGCATGCGCTCGTATTTCCCTGCACAAAGGGACGGGAGGGTTGGAAAAACGCCGCGACTGGCGTCCGTGTTGACATTCGCCCGACCCATTGGCGCGATTGGGAGCCGGGTAGGGAGGCCGCAGGCAACGGCAACGCCTTCGGAGACCGTCCCTAGGGTCTGGATTCGACGATCAATGCCATGCGTACGAGATGCGACAGGCTGCTCGCCTGCATTTTGCTCATGACATTGGCACGATGGATCTCGACCGTGCGCGGGCTGATGCCCAGATCATAGGCGATCGTCTTGTTTGGCAGACCGGAGACGAGTCCGTCCAGCACTTGCCGCTCCCGCTCCGACAATGTCGACAGACGTCCGTTGATTTCCGCGGATTGTGGATGCGCCGCAGGCGCCTGGTTGCGGTTGGCCAACGCGGAGCGGATCGCGTCGATCAGCATCTCGTCGTCGAACGGCTTTTCGATGAAGTCGGAAGCGCCTTCCTTCATCGCCTGAACGGCGAGCGCCACATCGGCATGGCCCGTCATGACAATCACCGGAAGTGTGTGTCCTCGGGTCCTGAGTTGGCGCAGGAACTCGATGCCATCTATGCCCGGCATGCGCACGTCGGTGACGATGCAGCCGTCGAGACTACTCGTCGACATCGATAGAAAAGCCGTGGCTGATTCGTGCAGGCGCACTGCAAAATCTGCTGTCCCTAGGAGAAAACCGAGAGACTTGCGAACGTCCACGTCGTCGTCGACGACATGAACCAGATCACTGCTGGCCATTTGTGACCTCTTCTTTCTCCACGATGCGCAGGGTAAACCGGAAAGCGGTTCCGCCGGTCGGTATTGCCTCTGCCCATATGTGACCGCCATGCGATTCAACGATGGTGCGGCAAATCGAGAGCCCGACACCCATGCCCTGCTTCTTGGTGGTGACAAATGGCTGGAAAAGCTGGGCCGAGACCTCCGGCGCGAGGCCTGCGCCCGTATCGATCACGCTCACCTCGGCCATCCCGTCATCCCGGGCGACAGTTGTGACCTGCAACTCGCGGCGCGGCGCGTCCTGCATGGCCTCCACCGCGTTGCGCATGAGATTCAGCAAAACCTGCTGAATCTGGATGCGGTCAGTCAAGACAAGTTCGGCGGCGGGGTCAAGTTTGTAGCTGACGAGGACATTTATCTCCCTGGCACCAACCAGGGCCAGGGACGAGGCTTCCTCGATCAGTGCCGGCAATCGTTCGACCTGACGCTCGCTTTCGCCTCGTGCGACGAATTCCCTCAGATGACGAATGACGTCTCCTGCCCGCAGGGCTTGCTCAGCTGCCTTTTCCACGGCATCCCGCAGCATGGGCGCGTTCTCTTCCGTGCTCTTATCGAGCAGCCGACGACTGCCCTTGAGGTAGTTCGTGATGGCGGTAAGCGGCTGGTTGATCTCATGTGCAAGCGTTGAGGCCATTTCGCCGAGTGCGGTAAACCGTGCCATGTGCAGCAGTTCCTGCTGCTGCTCCTGGATTCTTGCTTCAGCCCGGTGGCGTTCGGTCAGGTCGCGGCAAAAGCCGGTAAAGAAGCGCCCGGTTCCGGGATGCATCTCGCCCACGGAAAGCTCCATCGGGAAGATAGAGCCATCCTTGCGCATACCGGTGACGGTGCGGCCTACCCCTATAATCCGGCGCTCTCCCGTCGTCAGGTAGCGAAGCAGATAGGCATCATGCTCGTCGCGGTAGGGCGAAGGCATCAGCATTTTTACGTTTTGACCAATGACTTCGCCTGATTGGTAGCCGAACAGAGCCTCGGCAGCGGTGCTGAAGGATTGGATATCGCCCTGCTCATCGATGACAACCATTGCATCTGGCACTGTAGCCAGGATCGATCGCAAATGGTCCTCACGCAGCCGAAGCGCGGCGTTCGCAAAGGAGAGCTCGCTGACATCCGTGCCTTCAATGAAGATCGCGGTGATACGGCCATCGTCGGCCTTGATAGGCTGATAGACGAAATCCAGGATGCGCTCTTCAATCGGCCCGTCGTCGATGTTGCGAAGGCCGACCTTCACGCCTTGGCCCCTATAGGGCTCGCCAGTCTTGTGCACATGGTCCAGCTGTTCGAAAAACCCTTGGCCTTCGAGTTCGGGAAGGGCCTCGCGCACCGATTTTCCAATCACCCGCCTGTGGCCGATCAGCCGTTGGTAGGCGGCATTGGTCAGTTCGAAGACATGATCCGGCTCACGCATCAGAGCCATGAAGCCCGGAGCCTGCTCGAACATTTGCGACAAAACTGATTTCAGCATCGTCCCGCCGGTCGACAAAATAAGCGCTTCGTCCTGACTCACCTGAGATCCCTGGGTTCGAGACGCCTGAACGAAGGCTACCTATCACTTGTCTCCATACACGCAAAAACGGATCGAGCCCGACTTTTTCGGATGCGGATGCGATTGGCGGGTCTTTGACGCGCATCAAGGCATCAGACGCTGGCGAATGCAATTCATCACGCATTCCATCGTTTCAGCGAAAGGCCCGGCAATGTCCTACAAGTCAATCATTGTAAACCTCGCCGTCGATGGGCCTCCTGCACCTATTATAAGGGTGGGGATCGAACTCGCGGAACGATTTGGAGCCCGTCTTATCGGCTTGGCGGCAGCGGATGTCCCGCCCCTGGTCGCGACAGGCGACGGCATGGTCTACGAAGGCGAGATCATGCAGATCCAGCGAACGGAAATCGAGAAACGGCTTGCCGAACTGCGTGCCGAGTTCGAGAGGCTGGTTCCTGCTTCGATCTTTAGCGAATGGGGCCAAGCCATCTGCGGCCCGACTCGGTTCCTCAGCGTTTCGGCCAGGGCGGCCGACCTCATCGTCACCGGTGGCAGGGATGGAGACAACGTCTTTCGCGCCGTGGATATCGGCAGCCTTGCACTCGGTGCCGGCCGTCCGGTCCTGGTCGCCGCGAGCAATGGCGAACACGTCCTTGCAAAAACTGTCCTGGTTGCCTGGAAGGACACCAGGGAGGCACGGCGGGCGATGGCTGATGCGTTGCCTTTCCTGGCCAAGGCTAGCGAAGTCGTGGTCGCCACGATCGATACCGATCGCGACGAGAGCATTCGCGACAGCCTTGCCGATGTCGCGGTCTTTCTGGAACATCACGGCATCATGGCACGAACCGAGATGTTGGCCGGCGAAGCCGACGGCGACCGGTTACTGACATTCGCGCGCTCGATCCATGCGGACCTCATCGTCTCGGGCGCCTACGGCCATAGCCGCTTGCGGGAATGGGCGTTTGGCGGCGTGACCCGCACGCTGATCGAAGAGAGCGGCATTAGCCGCTTCATGTCGTATTGATGATAGGCGAAGCCGACCGGCGATCCGTCTGGCCAGACGACGTCGCCTATTGGTCCGGACAAGTTGGTTGTCGGTCAACGGCCATTTCTCGACCGTCTTGTCGCAAAGGTCTAGCGTCCCAAGCTCCCGTTTAGGCTCAGGCATTGGCAACGATGCCGCCTGTTGATCGAGATCAACGCGAGCCGACCGTCAATATGGAAATGATGGCCAGTGGGCAGGAGTGATCCGCATGACCTTTCTCGATTACCTGATTTCAGTTGATGCCAGGACCGTCTTGATGGACCGCATGATGCGGAAGCTGGGCGTCGACAGACAGTTGAAAGTCGTACCCGACCATGCAGCCGTCACCAACCGGGCGGTGGACCGCTGCCGTTCCTGTGGCCACCAAGATGAATGCTCGATTTGGCTCGATGAACACCAGCAAGCCGATAGTCCGCCAGACTACTGCCGCAACCGGGACTTGATCGCGCGGCTGCAGCATGCGACCGGACAACGCTAAAGCGCCGAGCGCTCAGGCTGAATCGAAGGCTTCATTCAATCTTCGTCGTCATTCTCGACCATTCGCTATCGAGCGAGCGATATTGATCCTGGGGCCGACAGTTTGCAACGCCAAGCCCGTCGGGCTCGTCCAGCCGCTACGAAACAAGGATGACGGACAGCGGATCGGCGCAAAAGAGATCATCCCTGACAGCCTTGACGCCGGCGACATTTTCGGCGGCGACGATGGCTGCCTGGCGCTCGCGTTCGTCGAAGATAGCGCCGCTGAGTTTCACCACGCCCTCGTTGACCATCACGTCGATCAAGTCGCTGCCGGCCCATTTCCGCGCCATAAGCTCGGCAATGATGCTCTGACGGATCTGTTCGTCGTCGATGACCGTAGCAGCCCTGTCCGGAAGGACGCTGAGCAATGCCCGCAGAAGATCAGAGCGGGTGATGATGCCGACGACTTTCCCATCATCGACGACCGGAATGCGTTTGACGTGGTGGCGTGTCATGAGCTCGACGATCTCGGCGAGCGATGAGTCAGGGGATGCCGTGACGACATCCTGTGACATCACCTCCTCAACCCGCCGGCCATTGGTGCGGACATATTCATCGGCCGCCTTTCCAGGGCTGACGAGAAATTCCAGCCAGCGTGGGCGCTTGCGCTGCGTGCCCAGTTCTCCCCGACGCAGGAAATCACCCTCGCTGACGATCCCCACCAGTACGCCGTCGCTGCGAATGACGGGGAAGCCGCTGATCTTTTTTGAGAGCATCAGCCCGGCCGCCTCGGCGATCGATGCAGCCGGGTCCATGCCGACGACCGGCTTCGTCATTATGGCTTCGGCTCGCATGTTCGCTCCTCGGATATCTATCCTTGACTATCCAGATCTATGCGCTGCGCGCTTTGATCTGGGTCATTTTCCGGAGCCCCATCCGCATCGGCGCCTTGGGTGGCACCGTCGGAGTCAGCCCTGCGGCTTGTCGTCCCGGTCGATCAGGATCCGCTCGGCGGCTCCATCGAGATCTTCGTATTGACCGCTTCTCAACGCCCACAGAAAGGCTCCCAGTCCAAGGGCACCAAGGAAGAGGGCCACGGGTATGAGGTAGGCAAGGGTCGTCATTGGAGTTGTGCCAACTGGCTGACGCCGTGGCGCCCGTCCTGTCGTGCATCTTGCGCCGCTGCGTTCGACGCAGAGCCTTGCAGACGCAGAGCATTTCCGATCACAAGCAGCGATGAGGCGGACATGGCGATCGCTGCGATCAGTGGCGTAACGTGCCCCAGAATGGCGATCGGAACGGCGACAGCATTGTAGACGATGGCGATCGCGATGTTCTGGCGGATCAGGCTTCCCGCCTTGCGCGAGACGTCCAACGCGAGAGGCACTGCCGCAAGGCTTTCACGCAAGAATACGAAATCGGCGGCATTGCGGCCGATGTCGGCCGCGGTGGCCGGCGCTATCGAGACATGCGCGGCGCTCAGTGCCGGCGTGTCGTTGAGGCCGTCGCCAACCATCAGAACCCGGTGTCCGTCTCTCGCCAGGGTTTCGATGCATTCGACCTTGCCGGACGGCAGCAGGCACGGAACGAATTCGTCGATACCCAGCGTTTTCGAGACTTCGCCGCAGGCGCCTGCTGTATCGCCCGACAGCATCCGCACCGACACCCCGGCATCGTTCAATCGCTCGATCGCAGCCCTGGCGTCGGCACGCGGCGCATCCTCGAAATCGAAGGTCGCGACAATGATCCCGTCTTTCGTCAGAACCGTCCCGCCATAGCCATGTCTGCCTTCGCCGCCGGTGCGGGCTTTCCATCCAGCCCATCCGCGTCGACCCAGCCGCCAGATGTTTCCGGCGGCAGCGGCCTCGATGCCGAAGCCCGGGTGCTCGGTGACGGCATCGAATTTGCTCTGCCCGCCAGGCGAGGCAAAGCCGGCTATGGCCTTTGAAAACGGATGGCGCGAATGCGCGGCCATGTCGGCTGCGATTGCCAGCGTCGCCGGATCGATCGACGACGCATTGACGAGCCGGGGCTTTCCGAGCGTGAGCGTTCCGGTCTTGTCGAAGACCGCGGTATCGATCGTCGCCAGACGCTCCATGGCCGAACCGTCCTTGACCATGATGCCGTGCTCGAACAGGCGTCGCGCGGCGACCACTTGAACGATCGGCACGGCGAGGCCGAGCGCGCACGGGCATGTGATAATGAGAACGGCAATGGCGATGGTTATCGCCCGGTGCCAGTCGCCGGTCACCGCCATCCAGCCAAGGAACGTCACGAAGGCGGTAAGATGAACCACCGGAGCATAAAGCGCTGAAACGCGATCGGCGATCCGGCGATAATGTGCCCGGCCGCCCTCGGCGGCCTCCATCAGCCGAACCATTTCCGCCAGGAACGAATCCTTCGCGTCGGCTGTCGCCTTGATCGTCAGCGAGCCGGTAAGGTTAAGCACGCCAGCCTGCACGGGTTCGCCTGGCGCCACGTTTCGGGGCGTGCTTTCGCCGGAAACCAGCGAGCAGTCGAGATCCGACGCCCCCCGAATGATCTTGCCGTCGACGGGAATCCTTTCGCCGGCTGCGATCAGCAACTGCATTCCTGGTTCGATCTCGCTAACCGGCAGGTAGTCGCGCGCACCGTCGGCGCGCAGCACCATTGCGCCACGCGCGGCCAGCTGCGACAGGCCTTTCACGGCGGTCCGGGCGCGCTCCCGCATGACGTGATCGAGCGTTCGGCCGATCAACAGGAAGAACAGCAGCGACACCGACGCGTCGAAATAGGCGTGGTCGCCATGGGTGATCGTCTCGTAAAGGCTCATGGCGTAGGCAAGCGACACGCCGACCGCGATAGGCACGTCCATGTTCATGCGGCCGTGGCGCAACGCATTCCAGGCCGAGCGGAAGAAGATGCCGCCGGCGAAGGCTAGCGCGGGGATGGCGATCAGTGCCGAGACCCAGTGGAACAGGTCGCGTGTCGCGCCTTCGGCACCGGACCAGACCGAGACCGAAAGCAGCATGATGTTGCCCGCCGCAAACCCCGCAACCGCGACGGCACGGATCAACTCCGAAAGAGTCTTGTCCTTGTCGTCGATCTCCGGGTCGAACAGATGCGCCTGGTAGCCCAGCTGCCCTAGCGCGACGACGAACGGTGGAACCTCGCCCCCGCGCCACCGGACCGAGACCCGTTTGGTCGACAGGTTGACGCGAACGGCCTCGACGTGATCGAGTTTTCCCAACGCCGTCTCGATGGTCTGGATGCAGGCGCCGCAGTGAACAGTCGGTACGGAAAGGTCGGTCTGACGAAGATCATCGCCAAGCGATCGGCTCGCCAGCCTGATTTCCTGGCTGGATGGCAGGACCGAGGTGGCGCTAACCAAATCCAGGGCCATTTCGGCGCCCGGCGCGCAGCAGCTCATTTCAGCGCTCCATGGGAAATCATGATCCTGCGCACGTCGCGATATGGTCTTGCCAGACCGGCATCGGCGTCGATTTCGACGATCCAGACACCGTCCTTCGGCATATGCTGGGCGGCGAATTCCTGACCCGAGGCGAGGGCGAGCTGGATGGACTCATCCTCTTTCTCGTAAGCGGGATGGCGAAACAGCACCTTGACGCCGTGCAAGGGAACCGGCGTGCCGGAGGCGTCGGTGAGGCTGTAGCGGATTTCGCCCCATGCCATGGTCAGCTTGCCGGTCCAGCCGAGGGCTGCCTGCGCGCGCCCTTCCTCGGCCTTCCTGTTGAATTGCTGGCTGGCGACATAGGTGTTTTCGACGACAAGGCCGGTCCAGCTTATGTTGGCAAGCGTCGCCATCGTCAGATTGACCGCGATGACCACGCCGAAAAAGGCAAGGATGATGGCCAACATGTGCCTGCCGGTGAATTCGCGGGATTTTCGCGTGGTGGCGCTCATCTGGCGATCTCCTGTGCGTTGAATGTGGCGGTGTATTCGTTCGACTCGAAACTCGCTTTGTCCTCGACCCGAAATGTGAAGGTCTGCGCTTCGCCATGGATCTGATCAGCAGGCAGGCGCACGAAAACCTTCAACATCTTCAGCCGGTCGGGTTCGACCTGGATCGCAAAAGAGCGACCGGCGGGGAGGTCGACACCGACGATGCTCATCTCTGCGCCTGGCAAACCCCCAAGGGTGACGATGATCGTTCTTGGTTCGGGGATCATGTTCAGCAGCTTGACGGTGTAGCCATTGCGGATGGAGCCGTCGGACAGCGTCACGAATTGCGGGTTGCGGTCGTGCAAGACATTGATCTCGAGCCGGTCGCGCGTCAGCAGCGAATAGAGCAGACCCAGGCCTATTAGCGACCACATAGCCATGTACACGTATGTGCGCGGGCGAAAGATCTTGCGGATGTGGAAATGAGCCACCCTGTCCGAGAACACGCCGTCATCCGTTCTGACCAGCGACGGATTGACTGAACCGGAGCCGCCCGCGGTCGCCAGCATCATGTTGGCGTTGTAGTCGGAGAGGGTCGCGTAGGAGATCAACCCGCGCTCCTTGCCGAGCTTGTCCATGACGCCGTCGCAGGCGTCGATGCAGAGCGCGCAGGTGATGCATTCGAGCTGCTGGCCATCGCGAATGTCGATCCCCATCGGGCAGACGGCGACGCAGGCATTGCAGTCGACGCAATCGCCGACTGGCTGCCCCGCGGCTTGGACCTTCTTGGCATGACGCGTGCGCGGTTCGCCGCGCCAGTCATTGTAGGTGACGGTGAGCGAACTTTCGTCGAGCATGGCTGCCTGGATGCGCGGCCAAGGGCACATATAGGTGCAGACCTGTTCGCGCATCAGGCCGCCGAACGTATAGGTCGTCGCCGTCAGCACGGCGACGGTGATGTAGGCGACAGGCGCCGCGGTGCCGGTGAAAAGTTCGCCGAGCAAGGTCGGCGCATCGGCGAAATAGAATATCCAGGCACCGCCGGTCGCCGTACCTATGATCAGCCAGATGGCGTGTTTCGATACCCGCAGTGCGAGCTTGCGAGCGCTCCAGGAGGCGGCATCGAGCTTGATGCGCGCATTCCGATCACCCTCGATGGCCCGCTCGACGACCAGGAACAGATCGACCCACACGGTCTGTGGGCATGTGTAGCCGCACCAGGCACGACCGATAGTCGACGTGATCAGGAAAAGACCGACCCCAGCCATGACCAGAAGGCCGGCCACATAGTAGAATTCCTGCGGCCATATCTCGATGAAGAAGAAGTAGAAACGTCTGTTGGCGACATCGAGCAGCACTGCCTGGTCAGGGGCAAACGGGCCACGGTCCCACCGCAGCCACGGCGTCAGATAATAGATACCAAGCGTGACCGCCATCACCAGCCATTTGAATTGGCGAAAGCTGCCCGAGGCCCGCTTTGGGAATATCTTCTTGCGCGCGGCATACATTGGCTGGCGCACCTTGGCGGAGTTGACCGCCTCGGCTTCGAGCCTTTCTACCTGCGTATTGTCCAGCACATGCATCTCCACTCGTGCGAGCCGCAATTTGCCCATGCCTGAGCCGCCAGCGCGGGAAAGTCTTGCCGCAGGGCAGGGCCAGGCGCGTTGATGCAAGTCAAATCGGGGTGCCGGAACGCAAATCGAGGCCCGGCTGAGCCGGGCCTCGTCGCTTGGGCGGTGAAGGGATGGGAATAGGCCCCCCGCTTCCTATTCTCCGCCGCCAAGCGAATGCACGTAGACCGCCAGCTCCTTGACTTTGGTCTCGCCTAGGCGCCCACCCCAGGCCGGCATCACGCCTTGTTTCGGCGCGCGGACCTGGGTGGCGATGGCTGCCTCGCCGGACCCATAGAGCCAGATGGCATCGGTCAAATCGGGGCCGCCGAGCTCCTTGTTGCCTTTTGCGTTGTCGCCATGACAGGCGACGCAATTTTCGGCAAAGACCTTGGCGCCGGGCACCACCGACGTTTGATCGCTGACGGTTTCGGACAGGCTGGCCACGTAGGCGCTGACCTGTTTGATCTGGTCGGCGGTGATGATGTCGCCAAAGGCTGGCATTTCCGAAAGGCGCGTATCCGGATCGGAAGCGAAGCGGATGCCATGCGTGACCGTCTGCTGGATCTGATCCGCCTTGCCGCCCCACAGCCAGTCGTCGTCATTAAGGTTGGGGAAGCCCTTGGAGCCCTGGGCGCCGGAGCCATGGCACTGCACACAATTGACTTTGAACGCGGCACTGCCGGCGGCGACGGCGAATTCGCGTAAGGTATCGTCCGCCGCGATCTCCGAAACACTCTTCGACTCGATCGCCGCGACATATTTCCCCTTCGCCGCTTCAGCCACCGACAGCTCGTTCTTGACTTCGTTACGGCTCGAATAGCCGAGCACGCCCTTTGTTGCCGAATGCAGCAAAGGCCATGCCGGATAGGCGATGGTGTATCCGATCGCCCAGACAATGGTGATGTAGAACGTGATGACCCACCAGCGCGGAAGCGGGTTGTTCAACTCGCGGATACCATCCCATTCGTGGCCAGTGGTTGAAACACCAGAGATTTCATCGATGTGCTCGTCGCTCATGATCACTCGTCCTCAAGGGGAATCCGGGCAGCTTCGTCGGCGAGCTTGCGGCTGCCGGGGCGTAGGGCAAAGGCGATCGCGCCGACAAAGAACAGAGCCATAGCGACCAGACCCCAGCTGTCAGCGAACTCCCGCATCAAATTGTAATCCATGGATAAAACTCCTCAGCGGTAGCCGGCGGCTTCGTCGTAGTTCTTGAAATCGACCAGCGTGCCGAGCATCTGGAGATAGGCGACGAGGGCATCCATTTCGGTGACCTGTCGCGGGTTGCCGTCGAAGTCGCCGATCTTGGCTTTGGGGTAGCGGGCTTCGAGGCCGGATGTGTCGGCGTTGGGATCAGCCTGCGCCAACAGATCGGCGTTCGCGTGTGCGATCATGTCATCGCCGTAGGGGACGCCGACACGCCGGTTGGCGACCAGGTGCGTTGAGAAGTCCTTCACCTCGATCGGTGTGTCCTTCAGGAACGCGTAGCTCGGCATGATCGATTCAGGCACCACCGAACGAGGATCCGTGAGGTGCTCGACATGCCATAGATTGGAATAGCGGTCGCCAACCCGGGCGAGGTCCGGGCCGGTACGCTTCGATCCCCACTGGAAGGGATGGTCATACATCGACTCGGCCGCCAAGCTGTAATGCCCGTAGCGCTCGACCTCATCACGGAACGGTCGGATCATCTGGCTATGGCAGAGATAGCATCCCTCACGCACATAGATGTTGCGCCCGACGAGCTCGAGCGGCGAGTAGGGCCGCATGCCTTCGACCTTCTCGATCGTATTGTCGAGGTAGAAGAGAGGTGCGATCTCGACGATGCCACCCACGGTGACGACGAGAAGTGAACCTACGAGAAGAAGCGTGGCGTTCTTCTCGATCAGCGCGTGTTTGTCCATCAAGCCCATTTTCTGGCTCCTTATTCGGCAGGCTGAAGGGCGGGAACGGAGCCGGGCATCGGCTCTTCCTCGCGCTGGTATCCAAGGATGGTCATGGCGATGTTCCAGGCCATGATCAGGGCGCCGGAGAGGTACATGGCTCCACCGATTGCGCGCATCACATAGTAGGGGTGCATGGCGGCGACCGTTTCGGCGAAGGAGTAGACCAGGAAGCCCTGCTCGTCGTATTCGCGCCACATCAGGCCCTGCATGATGCCGGACACCCACATGACCGAGGCGTAGACGACGATCCCGAGCGTCGCCAGCCAGAAGTGCCAGGTGACCAGCCGCAGCGAATAGAGACGGTGACGGTTCCAGAGCTTCGGCACCATGTAGTAGAGCGCGCCGAACGAAATCATGCCAACCCAGCCGAGTGCGCCCGAATGGACGTGCCCGATGGTCCAGTCGGTATAATGCGACAGCGAGTTGACCGCCTTGATCGACATCATCGGACCTTCGAAGGTCGACATGCCGTAGAAGGCGATGGCCATCACCATCATGCGAATAATCGGATCGGTGCGGAGCTTGTCCCAGGCGCCCGACAGCGTCATCAGGCCGTTGATCATGCCACCCCATGACGGCATCCACAGCATGATCGAAAACACCATGCCGAGCGTCTGCGCCCAATCGGGTAGGGCGGTGTAGTGCAGGTGATGCGGCCCGGCCCAGATGTAGAGAAAGATAATTGCCCAGAAATGGACGATCGACAGGCGATAGGAATAGACCGGCCTGTTTGCCTGCTTGGGTACGAAATAATACATCATGCCGAGGAAGCCGGCAGTCAGGAAGAAGCCAACGGCGTTGTGCCCGTACCACCATTGCGTCAGGGCGTCCTGGACCCCGGAAAAGGCCGAGTAGCTCTTGGAACCCAGGAATGAGGCCGGCATCGACAGGTTGTTGACCACGTGCAGCATCGCGATGGTGACGATGAAGGAGAGGTAAAACCAGTTGGCGACGTAGATGTGCGGCTCCTTGCGTTTCAGGATCGTGCCGAGGAACAGGATGAGATAGGCGACCCAGACGATGGTCAGCCAGATATCCACATACCATTCGGGCTCGGCGTATTCGCGGCTCTCGGTAATGCCGAGCAGGTAGCCGGTCGCGGCCATAACGATGAAGAGCTGGTAGCCCCAAAACACGAACCAACCGAGATCGCCCCCGAATAGCCGGGCGCGGCAGGTGCGCTGGACGACATACAGGGACGTGCAGAGCAGCGCATTGCCGCCGAAGGCGAAGACGACGCCCGACGTATGCAATGGCCGCAGACGACCGAAGTTGAACCAGGGCTGAATGTTGAGATCGGGATAGGCAAGCTGCAGCGCAATGACGACGCCGACCAGCATACCAACGACGCCCCAGAACATGGTGGCGATGGCGCCATAGCGGATTGGCCCATCCATGTAGGCGGACGGGTCGATCGGAGCTGCCACTTTGAAATTCGTGTTGCGGATGAGGATGGCGACAAAGCCGAGCAGCACAAAGAACAGCACCCACATATGCTGCCGGAATGGCTCGTCCACACCGAACCCGGCTGCCACAAGAGCCCCAAATGTGAACAGGCCCAAAGCGAAGATTTGCGTGCCGAACTTCATGACCTGTCCCCGACCTCCGATTCCGATGCGCGGACGCCAATCCGCTTGACACCAATTCAGCAGTCGCGTTGTCGCCGCCTTGATCCATGTCAAAGCCCAGTGCTTTCGGATTGGGCAGCGTTGGTCCGCAAATGACTGGAGGTCGCCGTTGACCCGGAAGAATGGGCAGGGATCGTCGCTGTTCGAAGCAGGCGATGGAAATCCCGAACCAACTGATCGATCCGGAGACGTGGTCCCGGCCGCGGTGATGAAGCGCGCGCACAGGGAAAAGCTGCAACTCTGCGATGCTTTGGAGAGAATTGCAGATGCCTTGCCCAGCGTCGATCGCCTGAAATGCCTCGGCACGGCCAACGCGATCATTCCGCTGCTGCGCGACATTCATCGATACGAAGAGACGGCAATCTTCCCCGCCTACGAGGAGGCCGTGGTCGGCAATACGAACCTTGCCTCAACCCGGCGACTGCGGGCCGAACATGTGGAAGATGAATGCTTTGCCGATGAGGTGACCGAAATTCTGCTGGCCATCGGTCATGGCGAGACAGTCGAGAACCCCGAGGCCATCGGTTTCATGTTGCGCGGCCTGTTCGAGAACTTGCGCCGGCACATCGCATTTGAACGCGAACATGTCCTGCCGATGATCGGGATCGGAGACGCGAGCTAGGCGCCGGAGCGGCGCTCAAGCCGGCCAAGGCTTTCGACTTCCACATGCCGGTTGTTCTCGATCCGGATGACCCCGTCCGTTCGCAGCCTGGTCAGCTGGCGGCTGACCGTCTCGATCGTCAAGCCGAGGAAATCGGCGATGTCGGCACGCGTGAGCGGCAGATCGAAGCTCGTTGCGTTGGTGTCTGGATCAAGAGTTGGGTCAATGTTTCTGGCGATCATCAGCAGAAAGCTGGCCACCTTTTCCGAGGCACTCTTGCGTCCCAAGGTGACCATCCAATCACGCGCCTCGTCAAGTTCGTTCAGCGTCTGCCTGAGCAGGCGATGCTCGAGTTCCGGTGATTCCTTCATCATCCGTTCGATAGCGGACTTCGGAAAGGAGCACAGGGACACGGCTGTTGCCGCTTCGGCGTTGATGGCGCTTTCGACCTTGAAAGGCCGACCCAGAAAATCGGGCGCGAACTGGAGGCCCACGATCTGCTGGCGCCCGTCCGAAAGGCTCTTGGTCAGCTTTACCACACCGGACAGGACGTTTGAAAAGCTGTCGACGGTTTCAGCGTCACCCACCAGCTCCGCACCGGGCCCAACCTCTTGCTTCGACGAGGCCTTGGCCAGTCCGACCAGTTGGTCCGGGTCGAGCGCACCACAAACACCGCGATGCCGTGCCTCGCACGACTGGCAAAGCACTGGAATGCCGGCACTGTGAACGTCCTGTCTAATGGTCATTTTCATGGGCTCGAGATCAAAGTGCCGGCAAGATACCACCGCTGCCGCGAGAAAATGTTGCGTCAGTTTGTCCTTGCAGCAGGCCGCCTTGATTGAAATCAAGGTTCAGGCACTTCGCTATTTCTAGATTGCCGCTCATGCAGACTACAGCTGCCAACGACATACAAGCAAATCCGACCGTCGCGGCGGGCGAAAACGTTCCGCGCTATACGAGCTATCCGACCTCGCCGCACTTTCACGCGGGGATCGATGCCGTAGTGGTTCGCAGCTGGATGGACGCGATCGAGGGCGATGACGAGATATCGTTGTACCTGCATATTCCCTATTGCGACAAGCTGTGCTGGTTCTGCGCGTGCCATACCAAACAGACCCGTCACTACCAACCGGTGGCTGCTTATCTTCGCTCGCTGCACGCGGAGATCGCGACGGTAGCCCGTCTTGTCAGCGGCAAGGGTCGTGTCCGCGCCGCGCACTTCGGCGGCGGCTCGCCAACCATGCTGAGACCCGACGATATGGTGGCACTGGGAACTGTCTTGCGAGACTGCTTTGACTTTCTTCCGGATGCAAGAATCAGCGTTGAGATAGAACCCAACGACATGGACGAAGCGCGCCTCGATGCGCTCGCCGAAATAGGCATGACGCGAGCGAGCCTCGGCGTGCAGGATTTCGATCCGAAAGTGCAGAAAGCGATCAACCGCGAGCAAAGCTTCTTGCAGACCAAGGCGGTCGTCGACGGCGTTCGTTCGCGCGGCGTCGAATCGGTCAATCTGGACCTGCTTTACGGCTTGCCGCATCAGACCAGGGAAAGCGTCTGTTCCACCGTGGCGCAGGCGCTGACTTTGGAACCGGACAGAATGGCGCTCTTCGGCTACGCACATGTGCCCTGGTTCAAGAAACACCAAACCATGATCGACGAGGCGTGGCTGCCCGGTCCCACGGAACGGTTTGCTCAATCGCAACTGGCGGCACGGGCGATCGTGGAACGGGGATACGAAGCAATCGGCCTCGACCATTTCGCCAAACCGGGCGATGCCCTGGCGCTCGCGGCCCGCGCGGGAACCCTGCGCCGGAACTTCCAGGGTTACACGGAGGATCGCTGCGAAACATTGATCGGGCTGGGGCCATCGTCCATCAGCCAGTTTCGGCAGGGCTATGTGCAGAACATGCCTTCGACCAGCGAATATGGACGCCTTGTTGCTAATGGCGGGCTGGCGGCTGTCCGCGGTATCGCTCTTTCCGACGACGACCGTGTTCGCGGCTGGATCATCGAGCGGCTGATGTGTGACTTCGCCTTCTCGGCGATCGAACTGGTGGAGCGCTTTGGCGAAGCCGGCCAAAGGCTGCTGCTCAAGGCAAGTTCCACCGCCCTACGGGAACCCAAAAGGTTGCTTGAACTTGATGGCGACAGTTTCGTCGTGCCGGCGGAAAGTCGCCCCTTTGTCAGAAGCATCGCGGCGAAGTTCGATAAGTATTTCGAAACCGGCAAAGCCAAGCATTCGGCAGCGGTTTGAGCATCGGCTCGGGTCAGAAATGCTCCCCGGCCTTGAACGGGCCGATGCGGGTGCCTGCCGCGATCAGATAGGCGGTCGACCAGCCGATAAGCAAGAACCCGTTCACGCCCTCGAGCGCCGCCAGGACACGCCACGCGTGAGCGGGCACGATGTCGCCATAGCCGACGGTCGAAAAGGTAATGGTCGAAAAATAGAGCGCGGTTTCGAAGTCGGCGAAGATATCAAGCAACCTGTATAGGCCTGCCCAGAGCCAGACCTCCACGGTCATGACGGCAAAGAGCCCCATCACCACGCTGATCATAGCGACGATACGGCTGCGGCGTCCGTGCATACGAAACCGCGCGACCAAGTATCCCATCGCGTGCGTAACGGCGATCAGACCAAACGTGTGAACCAGGACCGTCAGGCTTATGACGATCGTGCCAATGAAGAGATTGAGAGCCATGCAACGAAATTAGGAATTCCGAGGACACTTTCCTTGCGCAAAATCAAATCTGTCGCTGGCCTTTGAGGCGCCGGCCTTGTTTCGCCAAAGCCAGCCTATTGGCTGCCGCCTGTCGTGAGGGGAGTGAGGCGAAAGAACATCGCGAGTTTCAAGCTTGTCGCTATCCGTTCGGCGCGGTCGACGAACACCGCCGCCGTTTCCGGGGCGAAGAGTTCGGCTGCCGTTTGACCGAACAGGGCCTGCCAGATCTCGAAGTCGGCCTCCGTGACATCCTTGAGCTTGAGGTGCGCCGGCACCGGTCGTCCGTGATAGTTGCCGCTCTTCAAGATGACCGAACACCAGAAGTCCGTCATTTTCTCGAGATGTGGCTCCCAATCGCCGGTGATCTCGCGTGCGAAAATCGACCCGAGCCGCTCGTCGCTCCTGACCTTGGCATAAAATTCGCGGACCAGCTTTGCGATAGATGCCCGGTCAACGCCGGTGTGGTCCAGAGGCTGTTCCGCGACGGGGCGTGCGCTATCGGCCAAATCTGATTTCAACGTCATCATGCACTCTTGTTCATGTTGTCAGGAAAATCCCAGGCGCCGAAGCGTGGCCCGCACAAGACTGGGCCGATCGCGGACCAGCCGGAAACCCAGATTGTCGGGCGGGGTGCCGACCGCGCAACCGCCGCTCTTGCCGTCGCGAATGAAGTTCGACATGTAGGTGCGGTGGAAGCCCTCCACCGCGTGCACTCCGCAATTGTCGATCGAACTCGCAACGCCCACGCCGTCGCTGGCCATGGTTGCATGGACGTAGCACGTCGAGGTCCATTCCCAGATATTGCCCGCAACATCCGCCACTCCCTTGGAGTTGATACCAAAGCCCCCCTGGCCCCTTGGTTCAGGATCCGGCTTGCGCCCAAGCGCCGTTTCGGTGCGGTATTGAGCGAGCCAACGCAGCGCCGGGTTGTTCGGGTCACTTTCATCACTCTCTATGTCGCCCCGGAATCGTTCGCCGGCGGCATAGGCCCACTCGACGTCCGTCGGCAGCCTCCATGTCTCGCCCGTGCGGGCTGACAGCCAGGTCGCATACGCTTCGGCATCCATGTGGCTCACGCCGGTAACGGGAACGTTGCCGATCTTGCGTGAGTCGGCAAGTTTGCAGACGCCATCAGCCACACAGCGGCCGTAGTCCGACACGCTTACCTGATATTTCATGATTTCCAGTGGCGTATCGATGGTTTCCCTGACGACCGGTGCCGCGACCGGATGGCTCTCCCTCAGGAATTCACCCGGTTGCGGATGGTCAAACGACCCGGTCGCAAGAACAACCAGTTCGCTTGCGCCGAGTGGCCGAGGAGACTCCGGAGAACCGCTGTCGAGCGCTTGGGACAGGCCTAGCCCGATCAGCGCTGCGGCCCCAATTGCTCCGAAGGTGAAGACAGGATCGAAGGACATGGCATCAAGCCCGCCGCGAGTGCGCCCCTTCGTCTTTGCCGAAGGGTTGCACCGAGGCTCGGATCTCCCGTCTACGAGGCAATTGCCTTGGGCGCTTCGACCTGCGTCATCAGATCGTCGTCCCAGGTTCCTTCGACCGTGAAGTGCGCGGTCGCTCCGAGTTCGACCGCCTCGATCAGATTGTGGTTCACATAGGCATAGATGCCCGGCTGCAAGAAGGTGTAGAGTGCCGAACCTGCCGACCCGCCACGGATGAACCAGGTTTCCAGATCCTTGGCCGGCGGGTTGGCGAATTTGCCCTGTTCCCAGACATAGTCGCCATGACCGCCGATCAGGTGCGGTCGGGTATCGCGATTAGCCTGGGAATGGACGATCAGAACGGTTTCGCCGACCTTGGCCTTCATGGCGTTCGCGCCGGTCAGCGATCCTGCCTTGCCGTTGAACACGACATGGGTCGGGATCAGCCCGCGCATGACCTTGACGGTGTCGTCGTAGTTGTCGCCGGCCGAGTCGTACTTCTTGAATTTCCCCTGCTCGTCGCGCGGGATGTAGAAGTCGTTCTCGCCAACATAGTAGATGTGGTCGTAGCTGATCGGCTTGCCCTTGTCGTCCTTGAGGCCGTCGCGCGGCAGCACCATCACAGCCCCGCTCATACCGGACACGACGTGCCACGGGATCATCGCTCCGCCAGGCGCGCAGTGGTAGACGAAGGTTCCCGACCGGGTAGCCTTGAAGCGCAGCGTGACCTGCTCGCCGGGATTGACCAGCGTCAGTCCGCCGCCACCCAGCGCGCCAGTCGCGGCGTGGAAATCGATGTTGTGGGCGAGCGTATTCGTGTCGGGGTTGATCAGCGTGAGCTCAAGATAGTCGCCTTCATGGACAACCATCAATGGGCCAGGGATCGACCCGTTGTAGGTCATCGCGTTGAGCTGCGTGCCGTCGGCGTCGATGACCATCGGCTTCTCCTCGATCGTCATCGTGAATTCAACGACCTTCGGGCCGCTCTTGGCGACCTGATCGTGGGCGTGGACGAATGGCGGCGCGGCCAACGTCACCTTTTCACGCGGCAACCCCGCAACTTCCTTTGCGTTTGCCACTACCGGCATTGCGCCAATCGTTGCAACCGCGGCAGCGGTAAGGACAGATCCTAACAAAGCTTCGCGTCTCGTGAGCATTTCCGTCTCCTTTGGCTTCACCCATTTGATGGCGCTAAAATAGCCTGATTGCGTGGCCCGTCTTTGCGTTGGCGCAAATCCGAATCCAGCGAAGGACAGGCCGATATGGGCCGTTTTGCACGTGGCATCGTTGGAGAGAGGCGCCCGGCCGAGTGGCGAGTTTGCCGCTTGCCCTGTTGATTGTTGCGTAACTGCGACCGTTTGGAGGGGTTGCGGAGGATTGAAACCAGTCTCCCGCCGCCGGCATGACGGTTAGCCTCTCTTTGCGCGACCATTGCACAAGGCGAGATGAGAACGGGTGCCTCTTTGTCCAAGCGCAACGAACAACACGCACCGCGGCGGCAATGTGTTTACTTGCAAGCTGGGACAACTGGCATGAAACCGCGGTTCAATGACGACGCAACAATGGACGCAATTATGCGAGGCTGGCCAGCGACCAACAGGGCCATTCTCCAACTCGGCATGCTTTGCGTCGGCTGCCCGATTGCCTCGTTCCACACAATATCCGACGCAGCACACGAGCACGGCCTGAGAGAGGAACTGCTGCGCAGCGCGCTCCAGGCCGCGATCGATCGAAAAGACGCGAATTAGTTTTCGTCCGTGCGCCCTTCGGCGAGTACGAGCAGGCGGTGCGGCTCGACAACGGTCACCTTCTGGCGCCCGCTTTTGACCAGACCCTTTTCCTCCCACGACGAGAGCAGCCGGCTCACCGTATGGAGCGTCGTTCCTGTCATCTCGGCGATATCCTGGCGTGAAATTGGGAAATCGATCAGGATACCTTCCTCGGTCTTCCTGCCTGTCTGCTTAACCAGCTTGAGCAAGGCATGGGCGACGCGTTGATCGACCTGTTCGGTGGACATCTCGATGACACGTGTGTGGGCGTCTTGCAGCCTGCTCCCCACGGTCTTGTAGGTGCTGGCGCCAAAACTCGGGAAAGCATCGGCGAATTTCGACCAGAAATGGCCTGGCCAGGCAAGCACGACGCAATCGACGGCGCAGATTGCACTGGCCGGATAAGTGGTGAGGCCTATCGCGTGGGCGATGCCCATTAGTTCGCCAGGGCTAATGTACCGCACGGTTATCTCTTGCCCATCGGCTGTTGTTTTCACGACACGGACGTGTCCATCGAGCAGCAAGAAAAAAGCGTGCGCTTCCTGCTCCTGCTCGAACACCGGCTGGTCCTTGGCAATCCGCAACGACCGGGCTTGGCCGATCATGAAGTCAAGATCCGTCGGGGCTATGCCCTGAAAGGCAGACAGCCCGGCAATCAGCGAGCGATCCAGGCGACTCACCTGCATTTCCCCTTCCAAGTTTTGACTGTCATCAGTTCATGTTTTCCAGCCTCACAATGTCATGGGCGACCAACGCGCGGCAAGCGGCACTTGCCGCGGCCTTTTTTCTTCGATTCTCAAATCGAGTTTGCGCTGCGTCAAAGTCCCAATACCGGAGCCGGCCTAAAAGAACCGCAGCGGTGAACACCGTCGACAATAATCGGACAGAAAGGCAAGATCATGAGATACGCAACCATCGTCGCTGCGCTCGCGGCGACAGTATTGGCCGGGGCTGCCCAAGCGGCCGATCACCAGGTCCAGATGCTCAACAAGGGCGAGAAAGGCGTTATGGTCTTCCAGCCCGACTTCGTCCAGGCAGCACCTGGCGACACCGTCACCTTCGTGCCGACCGACAAGGGCCACGATGCTGAAAGCATCAAGGGCATGCTCCCGGATGGTGTCGAGCCCTTCAAGGGCAAGGCCGGCGAACAGATCACGGTCAAGCTCGACAAAGAGGGCCTCTACGGCGTGAAATGCACGCCTCACTACGGGATGGGTATGGTGGCCCTGATCGTGGTCGGCAAACCGGTCAACCTCGAACAGGCCACAACCGTCAAGCAGCCGGGCAAGGCGAAGAAGGTGTTCGAGGCATTGCTGGCTCAAGTTCCAGCAGGCAATTGAAGGCCGAGAATATCTCGCTTTGAAAATCACGGAAACCTTGCGGCAGACACAACCTGCCCGGGGTTTCCATCTTTGAAATGCACGCCATGGCAATTCCACGCACGCGGCCGGGCGCCTATCCGGCAGTTCTGTCTTACGGTTTCCGGCCGTTCTTTCTTCTCGGCTCGCTCTATGCTGGAGCGGCTATCCTGTTGTGGCTGCCCTTGTTTTACGGCCGCCTCGAAACCTTCAGCGTCTTCCAGCCAATCGATTGGCATGTCCACGAGATGCTGTTTGGCTATCTTGCGGCGGTCGTGACAGGGTTCCTGCTGACCGCCATTCCGAACTGGACCGGACGGCTGCCGGTGCAAGGCCTGCCCCTTCTGGCACTCGTCCTTTTGTGGCTTGCGGGTCGCTTCGCCGTATTCTTTTCGGTCGAGACCGGCTGGCTCGTCGGAGCCGCGATCGACTGCGCCTTCCTCCTGGCTGTCGCCACCGCCGCCGCGACCGAAATCATCGCGGGTCGAAACTGGCGAAACCTCAAGGTGCTGCTGCCTGTTGCCGTGCTTCTGGCAGCCAACGTGATGTTTCATGCCGAAGCGCACTACGGAGGCGTCTCGGATATAAGCCGCCGGCTCGGGCTCGCTGCCGCGGTCGTTCTCATCATGATCATAGGCGGACGGATTGTTCCCAGTTTCACCCGCAATTGGTTGGCGCGCGAAAATCCAGGACGTCCGCCCGCCCCATTCAGCCGTCTCGACGTCGTGACGATCGCTCTCTCCGGGACCGCATTAATGGCATGGGCTGTTTTTCCCGGGAGCGCCTGGACGTGCGCAATGCTGATTGCCGGGGGAGTCCTCAACACTATCCGGATCATACGCTGGGCTGGCTATCGCACGTTGCGTGATCCGCTGGTGCTGATCCTGCATGTCGCGTTCGCCTTTGTGCCACTCGGCTTTCTTCTCGCCGGCCTGGCAATCATTCTTCCCGAGACGATCCCACCGGTAGCAGGCATTCACGCCTTTGGCGTGGGAGCGGTGGCGTGTATGACGCTCGCCGTCATGACCCGCACCACGCTTGGACATACAGGCCGCGAATTGCGCGCTAGCATCGGTGTATGCACGATCTTTGTCGTGATTGTGCTTGCCGCCGTTTTTCGCCTGTGTGCGGCGTTCGCACCTGGGGAAGTGATGCTCCTTCACATATCGGCCGCCCTATGGGCGGCAGCTTTTCTTGGCTTTGCGGTCCTGTTTGGCGGCATGCTCGTTCGACCAAAACTACGGGCGCGACAACCGACCAAAGCGCCCGTTTGACGCCTGGCTGCTGGTACGACCAGCCGCATGCGGGCTCCGCCACAATGGCGAGATCATCAAGCCTGCTGCTCCTCGATGTACCTCAAAGTAGCCAGGCGCCTGATCGCGCTCGTTGCAAGGATTTGGCTCGGTCGCGGTCGGCCTCAAGGCGAGGGTGTCGCCCGCATTGACGTAAGACTCGCCCGCGAATTCGCAGAATGCATCCAGGGAACCAGGCGGCCGGCTTCCGATCGAGTTGGTTGTTCCGAGCGGAGAGGCAATGAGCTGTTGTGCAAGATTTCGCGCCCCCGCCGCCAGATCGCAAAGCACTGGCCTGTCATCTTCCCTTCGAAACCGAGCATACACGTCGAGACGGGTCGCGATCTGTTCCTCCATCGCCGCAAAATCCCGGGAGCCGGCAGGCGCTGCTCCCGACTCACGATGGGAAAGGAATGCACGCCGGCGTTCAACTCGCGGAATACGGGCGTGCTCCAGTTTCTCCCTCGCCATCTGCTCGGCGGTGGCTTGCACGGTCCGATACGGTCACGATTGCGATCTGGGTCATTTTTCCGTTCAAGGTCCGCCTTCTTCAGATCGAAGTGGTCGCGCTTTCTTCAGATCGAAGTGGTCGCTTGCCATCCCGGCTTGCCATGGAAGTATCCCTCGACCAGCGACCCGGGCAGATCAAGGCAAGAAAGGACAAAGCGAGCACCCTTGGGGTCCTCGGTCCCGCCTAGAAGCGATTTGTAGGTCTTCGCCACCTCGACCATGTCGCAAGTGTGGGGAGACAGGCGGATGCGGCCGACGCCTTTCGAGGCGAGATCGGTGGGTGTGTGGCAGAAGGCCTGCATCTGGTTAGAGAGAGTCTGCACGCCATTGACCGCCAGGAAAGGCTGGTCGTCGAGGGTTTCGACTGCCAGGCCATCCGGGTCTTTTTCGCAGGTGAACTGGCAGGAATCCTTGTGCAGGCCATGAATGCGGGCGTGGTAACATCGGCCCGACAGTGCAAGCGGCAGCCGGCCGAAGACGAAGACCTCGAACTCCGCGCCGGGACACGCGCCGGCCATCCCACCGACCGCGGCAAGCGACGGCGAGGATGAGGTTGGCTCAGCTTGTCCCGGATCGACAAGCCGAAAACATGAACCTATTTGTCTGCTTATTCCGCGAATGAAAGGGTTCTTTGCGCTGCCGCAAAGACTCGCGTTTTTGATGCCGAATATGTCCGACGCTAAGATATCGCCGCGGTTTGCGATTGATCGGTCGATCCCGTCGATCGGCTATGCGGCGACCGTGGGAGATTCGAGTCTGGCGACACCAGTGAGCGAAATGTCCGAGCCATATTGATTTGAATCAATGCGGGCGCCTGAGATCATGAACTCTTTCAAAATCATCAGTTTATCGAAGAGGTCGCCCTTTGGCCGATATTGTCTCCAGGCTTGTCAGGGAATGCAATCTGAGACGAAGTAGGGGTGTTGATTTCCCGACGATCTGGCAGGGCACGTTGAAGAGTCATTCATATGTCGCGGGCTCACCGATTCAGGGATGGAATGAGGAGGGGCCTGTCCTCAAAGTTCCCCTGATTACGGGTCGCCACCTCATATTTGGCGCTTCGGGATTTCGCCTCGACTGACCTTACGGGATTTCCTTGCCGTATCCGTCTCGACCGGCGTCTCAGCCGGCCCGCTTCCCGCGCCTCGACGAGGTCGTCTCCAGGCAGTGCGAAGTGGTCGAGGCCGATCTGCCTGTAGCCCGCGGCGACCAGCGTCTCGGCAATCGCTTTGGCCTGGTCGTTGCGCGCCGCAGCATCGGGCAGGGCGTTTTCGTCGATCATCCTCTGGTGTTTCTTGAACGTCGGGATGTGCGCGTAGCCGAACACGGCAAGGCGATCCGGGAGCATGGCGATTGCCGCATTGGCAGTGTCGACGCAAGACTGCACTGTCTGGTGCGGAAGGCCATAGATCAGATCGAAATTGATGCCACCAACACCGGCGGCGCGAAGACGGTCGGCGGCCTTGGCAGTCTGCTTCTCGCTCTGGATCCGGTTGATCGCCTTCTGCACCACGGGATCGAAGCTCTGGACGCCGAGGCTCGCCCGGCTGACACCAGCGACGCCCAGCGCGTCGGCCATTTCGGCCGTAAGCCCGCGCGGGTCGATCTCCACGGCGATCCCCGTCAGGTCGGAAAATGCGGAATGCCGACGCATAAGGGCCATCAGCACAAGGAACTCCGTAGGGGAAATTATAGTTGGCGTGCCGCCGCCGAAATGTACTTCGGCCACCGGCAGGCGGTTGGGAACTCGCGCGCCAACCAGGTTGACTTCTTCGCCTAGCACGCCGAGGTAGTCGAGGATCGAGCGGTCCTTCCGGGTTATCGTCGTATGGCAACCGCAGTACCAGCACATCGACCGGTAGAACGGGATGTGCGGGTATAGCGATACGGGATCGCTGGCTGGCAGGTTCCCCAGCCAGTTTCCATATGCGTCGCCGCCGACCGCCGACGAGAACCGCAGCGCCGTCGGGTAGCTTGTATAGCACGGCAGGCGCGCCTCGCCATATTTATCCAGAATTGAAGGTTGCACGGAGCTCTCCCGCCAATTGATGCTTGGCCACTCCTAGTACCTCTGCACAGGGATTATGACTCTTTGGCCGTTGGCTTTGGATAGGCCTTGGCCAATTTAAGGCGCGCTTGTTCGGTTG
>NZ_JAMYLL010000063.1:0-23358 GCF_040318045.1 Mesorhizobium sp. M1338
AGAGAAGACGGACAAACCCCGTTTTACGGGGCATGCACATGCGGCATTTCGATTCACTCAAAACTTTCCCCGGACAGCCCTGCGTGAACGGGGAGAAAGAGGCTGGCCGCAGCGCCGGCGCCTTTCTTGGAACACTGACAATTGGCGAAACCATCGATGGCAGCGTCCCTCGCCCCGTTTACGGGGAGAGGATGCCGGCAGGCAGGTGAGGGGCGGCGCCAACGTTCGGAAAAGGATGACGGGACGAATTCGGAACCTGAAGCGATTGCCCTGCCGCGTGGCTGGCGGTCGCTTTTCGGGTCTTCAGGGCGGGAGACTGACCAGGCCCGTGATGTCGGGGTGGGCGCGAAACGACCGAGCCGCTCGCGAAGCGGCCAGAGATGGTCAACTCCCGGCCTGCATTCTTCAGAGGTACTGTGCGACCTTCCTGCCGACCGTGAGGAAGCGCAAGGGATCGATCGCTTCGCCATTGTGGCGGACTTCATAATGCAGATGCGGGCCGGTCGAGCGGCCGCTGCTGCCGGTCTTGCCGATGACGGCGCCGGCGTCCAGTTTCTCGCCAACGGTCACGTCGATCTCGCTGAGATGCCCGTAGCGCGTCGCAAAACCATTGCCATGGTCGACTTCAATCATGCGGCCGTAGCCGCCGTTCCAGCCGGCCTTGGTGACGATACCGGGAGCCGTGACCTTGGCGGCCATGCCGATCGGCGCCCTGAAATCCATGCCGGAATGGAGCGCCGCGGTACCGAGAAGGGGGTCGGTGCGCACCCCGAACGGGCTGGTGACGGAGTGGCCCGGCGCCGGGTTGGTGAGCGGCAGCCGACGCGCTTCCTTCTTGAGGTGGTCGAGCGTGTCAAGCGCCTCGTCCAACTCCTTGACCTTGCTGTCGAACATCATCGAGGAGTCGAGCGGGATCAGCGGTCCGCCGACATCGCTATCCCCCTTGCCGAAATCGCTGTCGACCGGCAGTCCTGCTGCTTGAAGCGCCTGGGTAATCGCGTCGGCGCTCTTGTAGGCGTTGTCGGCAAGCGTGCTGATACGGGTCAGTTGGTCGTTCTCGATGGATTTCAGCGACTGGTTGATCGAGATGAAGAGCTTGTCGGCGCGATCCGCGGCTGAATCGTTGGGCAGCGGATCGGAGCGGGTCGACCATAGCGAAAACGGCCTGGTGTCGCCGGCGCCGAGGTCGGCGCCAAGGCTGGCGACCGCATAGTTCCGCGCGGGTTCCTTGATGCTACCGGTCACTTCGGCGCGTTTGTCCGGCTTCGAAACCGCTGCCGGATCCTCGGCCGGCGCGGCGCCAACTTCGTTCTCGGCGCGTTCGAGCAGCGGACCAAGGCGACCGTGGCGCTGGCTCAGCTGGCTCTGGCGTTCCAGCAGTTCGCTGACCTTGGTTTCCATCAATTGCTGGTCGAGCAACTGGCGGCTGGTGATGCGGTCGACCTGGGCGCGAAGCGCCGAAATGCGATCTTCATAGGCTTGCTGCATGCGTGCCTGCCGCGCCGTGGTGGCGCCGATCAAATCGTCACGCAGCACGAGATAGGAGGTCGCCAGGAGGTACCCGATGGCGATGGCGGCCAGCGCCGAGCCGATAAAGGCCGCGAGCCAGGGTCGGATGGTGAAGTGCCTGATCTCGTTGCCCCGGGCGATGATGACCGTATGGGGCTCCTTGCGCCTGCCGAAGACTGCTGACTGACCGGTTGCGTTCACGGGACCAAGCTTTCGGTTACGACACCACGACAGCTTGACTACACATTATTAAGGTTAACAAAGGCTTGTGGTGCACCGGCTCTGCGGCGACGCTCGTCAGGCGAGCATAGGGAAGGCACGAACAGCCGTGCCGGCAATCCTCAAAGCGCACGAACGGCTTCGAGCACTTCCTCGGCGTGGCCCTTGACGCGGACCTTGCGCCAGATCCTGGCGATCCGCCCGTCGCGTCCGATCAGGAACGTCGCGCGCTCGACGCCCATGTATTTGCGGCCATACATCGATTTCTCGACCCACAGATGGTAGGCCTCGATCACCTTGCGCTCCTCGTCGGCGGCAAGGTCGATGGTCAGATTGTATTTCGACTTGAACTTGTCGTGCTTCCCGGCGGTGTCGGGCGACAGGCCGATCACCACGGCGCCCGCCTTCTCGAAGTCCGGCTTCAGCCGCGAAAAGCTGATCGCCTCTTGGGTGCAGCTTGTTGTGTCGTCCTGCGGATAGAAATAGAGGACAATGGGCTTGCCGGAGAATGCGGCAAGGCTGAGCGATCCGCCGCCGTCGCGCGGCAGATCGAATTGCGGCGCAAGATCGCCTACGTCGAGGTCAGCCATACCGATGCCCTTGTTTGAGGTTACGCGCGAAGCCACACCGATATAGTGTCGAGCGGGGATTCGTCCACGATCGAGTTCGTACAACGGAAAATTGCGTGGATCAGGAGCAACCGCAGCACGAGAAGATCCGGTTCAGGCGTGATGAGATCACCGACCTGGCCGCTTTTCCGTCCGCCTGCCGCGTGCCGCCACTTGGTCAGGCGTCGATCGGGCGCGGCTTTCGCATCCTGGCAAGGGCATTCGCCGGTCTGGTCGCTCTCGTGTTGCTGGCCGCTGTGCTCGTTTATCTGGTTGGCGCCTCCGGCATCGGGGCCGACCGGCTTCGTATCGAGGCGGAAACGGCTCTTGAGAAACTGGCCGGCGTCGATGTCAATGTCGCGGTCGGGCCGGCGCGCATCACTCTCGACAGTTCGAGTTTCATAGCTCTCCAGGTCAGCGACGTCAGCTTGAAGACCGCCGACGGCAAGCCGATGGCCGATGCCGGCCGCGTGCGCTTCGGCGTTCGCCTGGTTCCGCTGCTGTGGGGGGATGTGCGGCTGACCAGCGCCAGGATCTCCGATGCCCGCATTGTCGTGGCGGCGATGCCGTCCGGCGGCGACTGGACCGCCGCCCTGCGCAATGCGGACGGCCTCATCGATCCGGAGAAGCTGTCCAATGCGGTGTTCGGAAACGTCAACCGCGCGCTCGATGCCGTGCGGGAAGATTCGCTGCGCCAGATTGATCTTCGCAATGTCGAATTCGTGCTGCCCGAAACCGGAACGATCAAGCTGTTCAATATAACCGACGCCACCGTCGTGCAATCGGGACCGGGCGGTATGCGGTTTTCATCCAAGGCGGATGTCAACGGCAGGACGGTTACCGTTGCCGCTTCCGCCACCCGCGACATCGCGGCACACCGGGTCACGGCGCTGGATGCCAGCATCGACCTGGCGGATGCCGGCGACCCCGCGGCCGCTGCCGGGAAGTTGGGCGCGGTCGCGCTGAAGCTGACGGGATCGGAAGGATCGGGGGCGAATGCATCGCGGCTGACGGCTCTTTTGTCGTCGACTGGTTCCATTCTCGATCTAGGCACGCGCGGGTTGCTGCCCGCTGACGTCGATGTCGATGCGACGCTTGTTTCCGGCAGCAACAAGGTCCAGGTCGACAGATTGCTGCTGAAGACCGGTCGCTCGACATTCGATTTCGCCGGTTCGATCGGTCCGAAGCCGGCAAGCGGGGCGGCGGGTGAGGAGCCTTCCTATCGCTATGACCTGACCAGCGACGGTTCGTCGCTTGCGCCTTCGGAGTCGCCTGAGCCAGCGCTGACCTTCCTCGCCCGGATTGCCGGTGTCTACAACACGGTGAGCCACAGGCTGGTCGCCGAGCAGATCGCGCTTCGGTCCGCTGCCTCCAGCGAAGTGCTTGGCACCGCTGCCGTGGCGTTCGTCGACGGCAAGGCGCCGGGGATCAACCTTGCCATCAATATCCACAACATGCAGGTCTCTCACGTCAAGCAGCTGTGGCCGTGGTTTTCGGCGCGCAACGCCAGGCTGTGGGTGCTCGCCAATCTGTTCGGAGGCCGCGTCGTCGACGCCAACCTCCAGTTCCAGGTCGTGCCGGGCCGGCTGGGCAACGGCGTGCCGCTGTCCGCAGACGAAATATTCGGCCGCTTCCAGATCGAGGGATCGCGCTTCGACACGGCCGGCCGCATTCCGCCGATACGCGACGCGGTTGGCGTCGTCGGCTTCCACGGCAACGATGTCGATGTCTCCCTGTCCTCGGGCACCGTCTATATGCCCAGCGGTCGCACCGTGGCGGCCAGCAACGGTACATTGACGGTCAAGGCGGCCAATCGCCCGCCGGTCATCGGCGCGCTCGACATCGACGTTGACGGCGACGCATCCGCTGTTGCCGAACTCGCATCCTACGAGCCGATCAACGCCATGCGCCATGTCGGAATTCTGCCCGAAGAGCTGTCGGGCAGCGTCACCGGCCACGTCAAGGCGGATATTCCGCTGCAGTCCGGCGTCGACAGTTCCAAGCTCGATTGGCTGGTGTCGCTCGACTACACCGGCATGTCGTTGGCCAAGCCTTTCGAGGGGCAGACCGTGACGGATGCCGACGGTTCGATCACGGTCGACCCTGTTAAGGCGGTGATCTCCGCAAAGGCGTCGCTGAACGGCATACCGGCCGAACTCGATCTGATCGAGCCCCTCAGGGATGATGGGCCGGCGCGCAGCCGCAAGGTAGCCATGGTGCTCGACGACAAGGTCCGCGCCGCCGCCATGCCCGGTCTGAAGCCGCTGCTTGCCGGAACGGTGAAAGTCGCAATCGACAAGAATGGGAGCGGCAACCAGAACGTCTCGGCCGATCTGACCAATGCCAGGCTGGACGTCCCCTGGGCGGGTTGGAGCAAGGGCGCTGGGGTCCCCGCCAATGTCACATTCGTCATGACCAAGGCCGGCGATACGACGACGCTGTCCGACTTCAACCTCGACGGAAAGAGTTTCTCCGTCGACGGCAGCATCGTGCTGATCAATGGTGCCTTGTCGTCGGCGCGGTTCAGCAAGGTCACCTTAAACAGGGGCGACGACGTCGCGGTGTCGGTGAAGCGATCCGGCAAGGGCTATGCGGTCGACATATCAGGCAATGCGCTGGATGCCCGCTCGCTCATCAAGCAGTTCACCTCGGATGTCGACACAGCGACCAAGACCACCGGTTCCGACGCCATTTCCGTCAGCGCCGATGTCGACCGGCTGACCGGTTTCCACGACGAGCAATTGTCCAATTTGAAGCTCGACTACAGCGCGGCCGGTTCGCGGGTGAACGGGCTGAAGGTCAGCGCGACGGCAAGTTCGGGCGCCGCCATAAGCATCAGCAACACCACTGGAGCCGGCCGGCGCGCGCTCAACATGCAGTCCGCCGACGCCGGCGCTATCCTCAGGTTCCTCAACATCTACGAGCATATGGAAGGCGGAACGATCATCCTGGCGCTGGCGGGGCCGAGCGACGGAGCGCTGAAGGGCAAGGTCGACACCAGCAACTTTTTCGTGGTCAACGAACCGAAGCTCGCCTCCATCGTCTCGACCACGCCGGCCGGCGACAGCCGCAGCCTCAATCAGGCGGTCAAGGGCAAACTGGACACGTCGCGGGTGAAGTTCGAACGCGGTTACGCCGAGATCGACAAGGGCAGCGGCTATCTGAAACTGGCCAATGGCGTGCTGCGCGGTCCGCGCATCGGCACGACGTTCCAGGGCACGCTCTACGACCAGAACAACAACATGGACATGACCGGCACATTCATGCCGGTCTATGGCCTCAATCGCATCTTCGGCGAATTGCCCATCGTTGGTGCGTTGCTCGGCAATGGCCGCGACCGTGGCCTGATCGGCGTTACCTACCGGCTCAAGGGCAATGCCAACAAGCCGCTGCTTGACATCAATCCGCTGTCGGTGATCGCGCCCGGGATATTCAGGTCGATCTTCGAGTACCGGTGAGCGATCTCAAATCGGCCGCACCAGAATGTGTTTTTTCTTTCCCAAAGACAGCTTTACGACGTTTTCCGGACTCAAATCCCTTGAAGTCACCAGCCGGCGCTCGTCGCTGACCGGCTCGTCGTTCAGGCGCACGGCACCGCCTTGCACGTGCCGCCGCGCCTCGCCGTTCGACGCCGCCAGCCCCGCGGTGACCAGCAGCGACAAGACCCCGACGCCGGCTTCGAGTGCGGCCTTGTCAACCTCGACGGTCGGCAGCGATTGCGCGAGCGCGCCTTCCTCGAACGTCTTGCGCGCCGTATCGCTGGCTTGTTCGGCGGCTGCGCGACCGTGCAGCAAGGCGGTGATCTCGGTGGCGAGGATCTTCTTGGCCTCATTGATCTCGGACCCGCCGAGCCGCTCAAACCGCGCGATCTCGTCCAGGGGCAGCGTCGTGTAGAGTTTCAGGAAGCGGGCAACGTCGGCATCCTCGGTGTTGCGCCAGTACTGCCAGAATTCATAGGGGCTCAGCATCTCCGCATCGAGCCAGACCGCGCCCGATGCCGATTTGCCCATCTTGGCGCCTGACGAGGTGGTGAGCAGCGGCGTGGTCAGCGCGTAGAGCTGCGCGTCCTCCATGCGGCGGCCGAGATCGATGCCGTTGATGATGTTGCCCCATTGGTCGGAGCCGCCCATCTGCAGGCGGCAGCCAAGGCGCTTGTAAAGCTCGACGAAATCATAGGCCTGCAGGATCATGTAGTTGAATTCGAGGAACGACAGCGACTGCTCGCGATCGAGCCGGAGCTTGACGGAATCGAAGGCCAGCATGCGGTTGACGGAAAAGTGACGGCCGACATCACGCAGGAAATTGACGTAGTTGATCTCCATCAGCCAGTCGGCGTTGTTGACCATGATGGCGTCGTTGGGGTCGCCGCCGAATTTGAGATACGGCATGAAGTTGCGGCGGATGCCGTCGAGGTTGTCGTCGATGTCCTGTGGGGTCAGCAGCTTGCGCGCCTCGTCCTTGAACGATGGGTCGCCGATCATCGAGGTGCCGCCGCCCATCAGCGCGATCGGCCGATGACCGGTCTGCTGCAGCCAGTGCAGCATCATGATCTGGATCAGCGAGCCGGCGTGCAGGCTTTTGGCGGTCGCGTCGAAGCCGATATAGGCCGTCACCGTCTCCTTGGCGAAGATAGCGTCGAGGCCGGCATCATCCGAGGTCTGGTGGATGAAACCGCGCTCGCTCATCGTGCGCAGGAAATCGGATTTGAAGGCGGACATTGTTTCTTTCCCGAAAGCGCCCGGCCGCCGCGGCTCGGGTGTGCATGAACGCGGGCGTTTAGCACCCAAGCGCGGTTAGCAAAAGTGGTTTCCGGTTTTGCGGCCCGTGCGGATGGCCAAGCCCACTTCTTGCCTCATTCTTTTGGCTGGCGTATTGAGGCGCCGCGCAGGGGCAGGGCCTGAGGCGCCGCGACGGGGCCATCCCGCAGATCAGATCCGGAAAGCTCCCGCGATGAACAGGAATTACCTTCTCCTCTTTCTGTTCAGCGTGCTGATGACTTTCAGCGGGCTGGCGAGCCTTCCACCCGTCGACCGCGACGAATCCCGTTTTGTCCAGGCCACCAAGCAGATGGTCGAAACCTCCGACTATGTCGACATCCGTTTTCAGGATGCCTCGCGTTACAAGAAGCCGATCGGCATCTACTGGCTGCAATCGGCGGCCGTGGCGCTGAGCGGCGAGGGGGCGGCGGCGCCGATCTGGGTCTACCGCCTCGTCTCCATGCTTGGCATTGCCCTGGCCGTCGTCGGCATCGCCTGGACGGGCACGAAGCTCTTCGGAGCCAATGCAGGTCTCGCCGCCGGCCTGATGATGGCGGCGATCTTCGCCACCGCCTTCGAGGGCCGCGACGCCAAGACCGACGCCATGCTGCTGGCCTGCTGCGTGGCGGCCCAAGGCGCGCTCGCCCAAGTCTATCTGGCGTCGCGCCGAAACGAACCGGTAGCCGCCCATCTGCCGTGGATATTCTGGGCGGCTCAAGGGCTGGGAATCCTTATAAAAGGACCCGTGGCCCCGCTGTTGTCGGTACTGACGGTCGCCACCTTGTTTGCGTTCGAGCGCGACTGGCGCTGGATCTTGAAGCTGAAGCTCGTGCGCGGTGTCGCTCTGGTGCTCCTTATCGTGCTGCCTTGGGCCGTCCTCATCACCTGGAAGAGCGGCGGCGCCTTTCTCAGGGATGCCGTCGGCAAGGACATGGTGGCCAAGGTCGCCTCGGGTGAGGAATCGCACGGCCTGCCGCCCGGTTTCTACATGCTGACCTATTCGCTATTCATGTGGCCCTTCGGCCTGATCGCGGTCGGCGCCGGGCTCCAGGCCCTCAACCGGTTGCGCGACGATCCCCGGCTGCGTTTCTGCCTCGCCTGGTACATTCCGTTCTGGCTGGTGTTCGAGCTGATCCCGACCAAGCTGCCGCATTATGTCCTGCCGGCCTATCCCGGCATGGCGCTGCTGATAGGCTGGCTGCTGACATTGTCGCCGCAGGATGCGAATGCGCCGCTCAAGCGCTGGCAAAACTGGTTGTGGTGGTCGACCGCATTCGGTCTTGTCGTGGTCAGCCTCGGCCTAGCTGCGGTCTGCGTCGGAGCGCCGATCTACCTCACTGGCACCTTCTCCTGGTGGAGCATTCCGGCGGCCGCGGCAGCACTGGGGGCGGGCTACTTCGCTTTTTCCAGGGAGCTGCAAGTGCCGCTGCGCCGCATCGGCGCCATCGCGGTCTGCGCGGGCATCACCTATGGCTTGCTGTTCGGCGTCATCGCGCCTTCGCTGAAGCCGATCTGGCTGAGCCCGGCCATCGAAGCGGCGGTCCGTGCCAACAGGCCCTGCGAGACCACGGTGCTCGCCTCAGCGGAATATCACGAGCCGAGCCTGGTGTTCTTGGTGGGCACCAACACCGTGCTGACCGATGTCGATGGCGTCGCCAAACATCTGCTTGCCGACCCTGCCTGCGCGCTGGCGTTGGCACAGGTTGGCGATGAGCAGAAATTGAATGGCCTGCTGGCGGCACAAGGCAAATCCGCGAGCCGCGTTGCCCGGATCGATGGCCTCAACTATTCGTCGGGAGACAAACTGTCGCTCGGCCTTTATCGTGTGGCCCAATGATCGCTGGTCGATGACAGGGTCGAATTTCCAATGCTGGTGAAATCGCGCCCTTCCGTTTCCGGTCTGCTCCTTGGGGTAGGTCGCCGGTCCCTCGACAATTTTCGCGATACGATGCGGATCGCCAAAAGGCGCTTTGCCGTCCGTCCGGCCAGATACCCGAACATCTTATGGTCGGTCTGGGTGCTGGTCTGGGTTCTGCTGACGGCGGCGGCGTTCGTTCGCCTCGACACTCCGGCTGGAATGCTTCACGGCCAGTGGTCGGCGAAATTTGCCGGGCTTGCCGACTTTTTCACGCAGTTCGGCCTGGGTGGCTGGTATCTCATTCCGTCGGCGCTTCTGCTCGTCGCCGCGAACCTGACGGACTGGCGAAGCCTCTCGAGGCGCTCGCTGATGCTCGTCTACAACTGGACCTGCCTGGCTTTTCTGGTGCTGGGCGCCGCCGGCCTGTCGGGCCTCGCCGTCAATGTGCTGAAATACGCGATCGGTCGGGCTCGCCCGCTCTATTTCGGCGACTTTGGTGTGCTGGCCTTGCGTCCCTTCGCTTTTGATGCGCGCTTTGCCGGCTTCCCGTCCGGCCATGCCACGACCATGGGCGCCGTTTTCGGGGTGGCCCTGCTTTTGTTTCCGAGGCGCTGGTACATCGCCTTGGCGATCACGGCGTGCATCGCCTCGACGCGGGTCTTCGTCGGCGCGCATTATCCCAGCGATACCGTCGCCGGCTTCGGCCTTGGCTGCGCCTTCGCGATTGCCTGCGGGCTGGTCTTTGCCCGGCTCGGCTTCATCTTTCGCCCGATGCCATCGGGATTGCCGGTCCGCAAAAAGACGTTTTGGCTGATCAGACCGAGCCGGAAGACCTGAGCGTCCGGTTTGGCCCGAAGCTTAATTCCCGTCCAGACCGCCGTAAGATCTCACCATGCCAGCCATGTCAAGCGACGAGTTCTCTTCGCTTTCGAGCCCTTGGGCAACGCCGACGCGATCGGCGACAGGCCGGTTCTGGCTGACCTTCCACTTGCCGTGGACTTCGCTGATCTCGATCTCCAGCCCGATAATGCCCTTGATCTGCGACTGGATGAAGGGCGCCGGCGCATCGGTCACCGCCCAGGGTGCCTCGCGAGCGCCTTCCTGGGACACGGTCAGATCGGCGATCTGCCGCGCCAGCCAGTTCTGGTCGTCCATCACCGTGACGGTGCCGCGCACCTGTACGATGGCATAATTCCAGGTCGGCACCACCTTGCCGGTTTCGCGCTTGGTCTCGTACCAGGACGGCGTCACATAGGCATCGCTGCCCTGGAAGACGACCAGCACTGGTGAAGCCGGATTGTCGGCCAACAGGCGCCATTGCGGGTTGGCCCGCGCCAGATGCGCCCGCAGCCGGCCGTTCGGCCCGACGTCGGCGTCGAGCAGGAACGGGATGGCGTTGGCGACCGGGCCCTCGGGTCCGTTGGAAATCAACAGCCCGAGCGGGTGCGCCCGGATCAGCCCGTGCAGGATGTCCGGCCGCGTTTCCCTGAAATGAGGAGGCTCGTACACCGCCGCCGCCCTTCCTTTGCTTAACGCAGCCGCTTCGGCCGCGGATCCGACAATTCACCGGCAAGCCGGCGGTCGAGATAATCAGCGCATTCCTCGAGCAACAGGTCGGCGTCGTTGGAGAAGAAATGGTTGGCGCCGGGCAAGGTCTTCTGCGTGATGGTGATGCCTTTTTGCGTGTGCAACTTGTCGACCAGGCCTTGCACATCTTTCGGCGGCGCCACCTTGTCGGCATCGCCATGGATGATCAGGCCCGATGAAGGGCAGGGCGCCAGGAACGAGAAATCATAGGTGTTGGGCTGCGGCGCGATCGAGATGAAGCCTTCGATCTCCGGCCGGCGCATCAGGAGTTGCATGCCGATCCAGGAGCCGAAGGAGTAACCGGCGACCCAGCAACTCTTGGAATCCGGATGCAGCGACTGCACCCAATCCAGCGCCGCGGCGGCATCCGACAACTCACCAGTGCCGTGATCGAACTCGCCCTGGCTGCGACCGATGCCGCGGAAATTGAAGCGAAGCGTGGTGAAATCCCGCTTCTGGAACATGTAGAAGAGGTCGTAGACGATCTTGTTGTTCATCGTGCCGCCGAACTGGGGGTGCGGGTGCAGAACGATGGCGATCGGCGCGCTCTTTTCCTTGGAAGGCTGGTAGCGCCCCTCCAGACGGCCGGCAGGGCCGGTGAAAATGACCTCAGGCATAAAATACTCCACTTGCATACGAATGCGCGGCGCCCGGAACAAGTCTTCCTCTGGCCTTGACGCAGGGCGAGCGTCTTCTTAGAAGCTAGTTTAGAATTGTTCAAAACTGAGTGGCAAGACATCGAGCCGGGCCACCCGCGCCGCAAGCCGCGTAAATAGGACGCCTCGCCTTGGAATTTCAAGGAAATAACGCGATACGTCGGCGGAATGGCTTCTGACGGGACCAACTGGACGAAAATGGCCGCAAATCGAGCCTATCTCGACTACAATGCCAGTGCGCCGCTGCTTGCAGTGGCCCGCGAGGCTATGGTCGCGGCGCTTGATGTCGTCGCCAACCCGTCGTCGGTCCATGCCGAAGGGCGTGCCGCACGCCGCCTGATCGAGACCGCAAGGCGTGACGTGGCAGCACTGGTCAACGCCAAGCCAGAGCATGTCGTGTTCACCTCCGGCGCGACGGAAGCCGCCTCGACGCTGCTGACATCAGACTGGCGGATGGGACGCGGCCCTGTGCGCATGAGCCGGCTTTACGTGTCCGAGGCCGATCACCCCTGCCTGTTGAATGGCGGACGCTTCCCGGCAGCGCAGGTGACACGGATCGGCGTCGATGCCAACGGCATCGCCGATCTTGCGGCCTTGGCCGTTGTGCTTGCCGAGCATGACAAGGCCGATGGCCTGCCGCTGGTTGCCATCCATGCCGCCAACAACGAGACCGGGGTCATCCAGCCGATCGATCGCATCGCCGGGATCGTCAAGGAAGCGGGCGGCATCCTCGTCGTCGACGCCGTTCAGGCAGCGGGGCGCGTTTCGATGGACATGTCAGCGGGTTACGCCGATTATCTGATACTGTCCTCGCACAAGGTCGGCGGCCCCAAGGGCGTCGGCGCCATCGTCGCCGCCTCCGATCTGATGATGCCGCAGCCGCTGATCAATGGCGGCGGCCAGGAAAAGGGCCACCGTGGCGGCACCGAAAACCTCGCCGCCATTGCCGGTTTTGGCGCGGCCGCACGCGAGGGTCTGGCCGGGCTGCCGGCCATGGATGCGGTGCGGCAGCGCCGCGACGAGATCGAGGCCATGGTGAAAATGTTGGTGCCGGACGCGGAAATCTTCGGAACGGGTGCGCCAAGGCTTGCCAATACGACATTCTTCGCTATTGCGGGCGTCAAAGCCGAGACCGCTCAGATCGCCTTCGATCTGGCCGGTGTGGCGCTGTCGGCCGGTTCCGCCTGTTCGTCGGGCAAGGTCGGACCGAGCCATGTGCTGAAGGCCATGGGATACGGCGACAGTCTTGGCGCCTTGCGCGTGTCGATCGGTCCGGCGACGGGCGCTGAGGATATCGAGCTGTTCCGCACCGCGCTGGCGGGGATCGCCGCGCGGCAAGCCGCTAGGCAAAAGGCGGATAGAGACCAGGCCGCGTGAGCGGTTGGACAATTTTGGGCCTTTCGGCCTGGTAGAGCCGTGCGTTTCATGCTGGCCGGGTGAATTTCCGGTCGGGGCGCACTATATGAAACTTACGCTGCCGCAAGCGCTTTTTCGGCGTTGATTGGCAGTGCCATAGTTTGAAAACTGTCGGGCCTTGACCCCGGCGTGGATGGAGAACGCCTATGCCTGCTGTGCAGGACACGATCGATCGGGTCCGAAAGATCGACGTCGACCAATACAAATACGGATTCCAGACCGAAATAGCGATGGACAAGGCCCCCAAGGGCCTGAGCGAAGACATCATCCGCTTCATTTCGGCCAAGAAGGACGAGCCGTCCTGGATGCTGGAATGGCGTCTGGAAGCGTATCGCCGTTGGCTGACGCTGGACGAGCCGACCTGGGCGCGCGTCCACTATCCGAAGATCGATTTCCAGGACATCTACTTCTACGCGGCGCCAAAGAGCACGCCCGGCCCGACCTCGCTCAGCGACGTCGATCCTGAACTGCTGAAGGTCTACGAGAAGCTCGGCATTCCGCTGCGGGAACAGGAAATTCTCGCCGGCGTGCAGAAGACGGACGCCTCCGAGCTCGAGGAAGCCAGCGACAATGTCTACAAATCGGGCCGCGTCGCCGTCGACGCCGTGTTCGATTCCGTCTCCGTCGTCACCACGTTCAAGAAGGAGCTGGCGCAGGCCGGCGTCATCTTCTGTTCGATCTCGGAAGCCATCCGCGAGCATCCGGAGCTGGTGAAGAAGTATCTCGGTTCGGTCGTGCCGACCTCCGACAATTATTACGCCACGCTGAATTCCGCCGTGTTCACCGACGGTTCGTTCGTCTTCGTGCCCAAGGGCGTACGCTGCCCGATGGAACTGTCGACCTATTTCCGCATGAACGAGAAGAACACCGGCCAGTTCGAGCGCACGCTGATCATCGCCGAGGAGGGGGCTTACGTCTCCTATCTCGAAGGTTGCACGGCGCCGCAGCGCGACGAGAACCAGCTGCATGCGGCGGTGGTCGAACTTGTGGCGCTCGACGATGCCGAGATCAAATATTCGACGGTGCAGAACTGGTATCCCGGCGACGCCGAGGGCAAGGGCGGCATCTACAATTTCGTCACCAAGCGTGGCGACTGCCGTGGCCATCGTTCGAAGATCTCGTGGACGCAGGTCGAGACCGGTTCGGCGATCACCTGGAAATATCCGAGCTGCATCCTGCGCGGCGACGATTCCTCGGGCGAATTTTATTCGATCGCCGTCTCCAACGGCTACCAGCAGGTCGATAGCGGTACCAAGATGATCCATCTCGGCAAGAACACGTCGAGCCGCATCATCTCTAAGGGCATCGCCGCCGGCTTCTCGCAGAACACCTATCGCGGCCAGGTTTCGGCGCACCGCAAGGCGACCAACGCCCGCAATTTCACCAACTGTGACTCGCTGCTGATCGGCGACCAGTGCGGCGCGCACACCGTGCCCTACATGGAAGCCAAGAACTCGACGGCGCAGTTCGAGCATGAAGCGACGACCTCGAAGATTTCCGAGGACCAGAAATTCTACGTCATGCAGCGCGGCATTCCGGAGGAAGAGGCGATCGCCCTGATCGTCAACGGCTTCGTCAAGGACGTCATCCAGCAGCTGCCGATGGAATTCGCCGTCGAGGCGCAGAAGCTGATCGGAATTTCGCTCGAGGGCTCGGTCGGTTGACCGGACAGATATTCAGGAAACAAAAGAATGCTTGAAATCAGAAACCTGCACGCCCGCATCGTCGATGACGGCACCGAAATTATCCGCGGCTTGAACCTGACGGTGAAAGCGGGCGAGGTTGCTGCCATCATGGGACCGAACGGCTCGGGCAAATCGACGCTGTCCTACATCCTCGCCGGCCGCGAGGACTACGAGGTCACCGAAGGCGACATCCTCTACAACGGCCAGTCGATCCTGGAAATGGATCCGGCCGAGCGCGCCACGTCGGGCATTTTCCTCGCCTTCCAGTACCCGATGGAGATACCGGGCGTCGCGACCATGGAATTCCTGAAAGTGGCGATGAACGAGCAGCGCAAGGCGCGTGGCGAGGAGCCGCTCAAGATCCCGGAATTCCTGAAGCGGGTGAAGGAAGCCGCCGCCTCGCTCAGCATGGACATGGCGATGCTGAAGCGGCCGCTCAATGTCGGCTTCTCCGGCGGCGAGAAGAAGCGCGCCGAGATCCTGCAGATGAAGCTGCTGGAGCCGAAGCTGTGCGTGCTCGACGAAACCGATTCCGGCCTCGACATCGATGCGCTGAAGATCGTTTCCGATGGCGTCAACGCGCTGCGCGCGCCAGACCGGGCGTTCCTGGTCATCACCCATTACCAGCGCCTGCTCGAACACATCGTGCCCGACAGCGTGCACGTGCTCTACAAGGGCCAGGTCATCAAGTCGGGCGACAAGTCGCTGGCGCTCGACCTCGAAGCCAACGGCTATGCCGGCGTGATCGGGCAAGCCGCGTGAGATGCCAGGCCATTTTGTGCCAAAAGGCGGGGCAAGACTGATGAATATCCACACACAACCGCAGCGGACACCGGCCGAAACAGCGTTGATCGACGCGTTCGGCGACCGGCTGTCGCTGCTGCCGGGCGACGGCGCGGTGATGCTGAAGCGCGACAACGCCATCGAGGCGATCAAGCACGGCCTGCCGACGCGGCGTGTCGAATCCTGGCATTACACCGACCTGCGCCGGCTGTTGAACGCGGTGCCGGACTTCGACCCGTCCGCCATGGCCAAGGCCATTGCACCGATCGTCGATGGGTCCACTGTGGTGTCGATCCTGAACGGTAAGTCCGACGCCAAGGTGCCGGCGGTCGAAGGCGTCGCCTTCCAGCCTCTGTCGGAAAAGCTGATCGACGGCAGCATCGCGCCGGGGCTCGATCCCTATGGCAGCGACGATGCCATCGGCGCGCTGAACACGGCCTTTGTCGCCGACGGTTATTTCGTCGATATCGCCGATGGCACGGAGCTTGAAAAGCCGATCGAACTGCAGAACTTGCAAGCCGGCGGCCAGACCCATGTGCGCCTGCCGGTGCGTGTCGGCGCTGGTGCCAAGGCAGTCATCGTCGAGCGTCAGGCGGGCGATGGCGCCGCGCTGGTCAGCTCGGTCAGCCAGCTCGTGCTGGGCGAAGGTGCTGAGGTGACGTGGCTGATCGTCCAGGAACAGCCGGAAACGGCGACGCATCTGGCGCAGTTCAAGGCCCATATCGGCAAGAATGCCAAGCTGACGCTGTTCGTCATGAACGCCGGCGGCAAGCTTGTGCGTCAGGAGATCATGGTCAGGACGACTGGCGAAGGCGCCGACTTCAAACTGCGCGGCATCAACCTTTTGGCCGGCGACACCCACACTGACGTGACCATGGTTCTCGACCATGCCGTGCCGCACACGGCCTCGACGGAAGTGATCCGCAATGTGGTGACGGGCAAGGCGCGCGGCGTCTTCCAGGGCCGCATCAACGTCCACCAATACGCGCAGAAGACCAATGCCAAGATGGCTTGCAACACGCTGCTGCTGTCGGACGACGGCGAGTTCTCGACCAAGCCCGAGCTGGAAATCTTCGCCGACGATGTCATCTGCGGCCATGGCGCGACCGTCACCGAGATCGACCACGACCATTTGTTCTACCTGATGGCACGTGGCGTCGATGAGAAGACCGCGCGGGGGTTGCTCGTGAAAGCCTTTGTCGCCGAGGTGATCGAGGAACTGGACGACGAGGCGATCGTCGAGGCGCTCGAAACGCGGCTCGACCGCTGGTTTTTGACGCACGGCTAGCGCCGTTGGAAGGATCGCGGCCTCGGCCGGCAAGGACTTTGTGATGGACCAGAAACTCGAAAACATTCCCTACGACGTCGAAGCGATCCGCCGCGATTTCCCGATCCTGTCGCGGGAAGTCTATGGCAAGCCGCTGGTCTATCTCGACAATGGCGCCTCGGCACAGAAGCCGCGGGTGGTGCTGGATACGATCCAGCACGCCTATTCCCAGGAATACGCCAACGTCCATCGCGGCCTGCATTTCCTCTCCAATGCGGCGACCGATGCGTATGAAAAGGCGCGCGAGACGGTGCGCCGCTTCCTCAACGCGCCGAGCACCGACAACATCGTCTTCACCTCGAACACGACCTCGGCGATCAACACGGTCGCCTATGGCTATGGCATGCCCAACATCGGCGAGGGCGACGAGATCGTGCTGTCGATCATGGAGCACCACTCCAACATCGTACCGTGGCACTTCATCCGCGAGCGGCAGGGCGCCAAGCTGGTCTGGGCACCGGTCGACGATCTCGGCGTCTTCCACATCGACGAATTCGAGAAGCGGCTGACAGACCGGACAAAGCTTGTCGCCATCACCCAGATGTCGAATGCGCTGGGCACGGTGACGCCGATCAAGGAGATCGTCCGCATCGCGCATTCGCGTGGAATTCCCGTACTCGTAGACGGCAGCCAGAGTGCGGTGCATATGCCTGTCGACGTGCAGGATCTCGACTGCGATTTCTTCGTTTTCACCGGTCACAAGGTGTACGGCCCCTCGGGCATCGGCGTGCTCTACGGCAAGAAGGACATTCTCCAGGGCATGCGCCCCTTCATGGGCGGTGGCGAGATGATCGAGGAGGTGACGGAAGACATCGTCACCTACAACGAGCCGCCGCACCGCTTCGAGGCCGGCACGCCGCCGATCGTCCAGGCGATCGGACTAGGTGCCGCGCTCGACTATATGGAAAAGATCGGCCGGGACCGCATCGCGGCCCATGAGGCCGACCTCAAGAACTATGCGCATGAGCGGCTGCGCGCCATCAACTCGCTGCGCATCTTCGGCGACGCACCCGGTAAGGGCGCCATCATCTCGTTCGAGCTGCAAGGCATTCACGCCCATGACGTGTCGATGGTGATAGACAGGCAAGGCGTTGCCGTCCGCGCCGGCACCCATTGCGCCCAGCCGCTGTTGAAACGTTTTGGTGTAACCTCCACATGCAGGGCATCGTTCGGCATGTATAATACCAGGGCCGAAGTCGATGCTTTGGCCGAGGCGCTTGAAAAAGCGCGCAAGTTCTTCGGGTGAAGATTTTTTTGGGTAACGACCATGGATGATGTGAGCCACACCACCGAGACCGCACCGGAAGCGGCCATCAACCCGCTGGTTTCGGCCTCGGCGATTCCCGCCGACGAACTTGCGCGGCTGACCGACGACATCGTCTCGGCGCTGAAGACCGTCTACGACCCGGAAATCCCGGCCGATATCTACGAGCTTGGCCTCATCTACAAGATCGACATCGAGGACGATCGCTCGGTCAAGATCGACATGACGCTGACAGCCCCCGGCTGCCCGGTCGCCGGCGAAATGCCCGGCTGGGTGGAAAACGCCGTCGGCGCCGTCGAGGGCGTTTCGGGTGTCGAGGTCGCCATGACCTTCGACCCGCCCTGGTCGCCCGATCGCATGTCGGAAGAGGCGCAGGTCGCGGTAGGCTGGTATTAGTCGTCGGGCACGGCAAAGGTAGCGCACTTGCGCCAGTCATAAAACTTCACCATTTTAGGTGAGAATCGTTCGGCAGGCCTTGAACCTGTACGGAATGGAGAAGGAAAAAGAATGGGACGCTTTGCCGTCATCACGATGACCGATAAGGCCGCCGACCGGGTGCGCGAGATCGTTGCCACCCGCGACAACGCGCATGGCATCCGCCTCGGCATCAAGAAGGGCGGCTGCGCCGGCATGGAATACACGGTCGATCTGGTGACCGAACCCAACACCAAGGACGACCATATCGAGCGCGACGGCGCCCATGTCTATGTGGCGCCCGAGGCTGCGCTTTTCCTGTTCGGCACCGAGATGGATTTCGAGCAGACGACGCTGCGCACCGGCTTCACCTTCCACAACCCGAACCAGAGCTCGGCCTGCGGCTGCGGCGAGTCCGTCGAATTGAAGCCGGCCGATCTGAAGGCGCTGGCAGAGGCACGCGCCTCGGCCTGATCTTCCTTCGCCCCGTTTACGGGGAGAAGGTGGCCCGAAGGGTCGGATGAGGGGCAGCGCTGCCCTATCCGCAGTTTGCTCCGCCCAAGCAATTGGCTTTTCATCCGCTTCGCGGACCATTCCTCGCCTCCCCGTAAACGGGCCGAAGACAATCACTCTACCCACATGCCCGTCCGCTTGTGCCAGTCGGCGATCGATTCCTCGGGGTAGACGTCGAACGCCTTGTCGCCCTTGGCGATATCGGGCTCGACCCAGTTCGCCTTGTATTTCAGCATCAAATGCACCTTGCTGGGCGGCTTCGGCAGATCGCTGTCGACAGCCGAGGCAAAGGGATGCACCAGTTCCGGCCAGGTCGGATCGTAGAGCCACAGCGCCGACCCGCACTTCTTGCAGAAATTGCGTTCGCCGGTCGATATCTCGCACCGCGGGTGCTCGTCGTCTTCGATCTCGGCCCGGTAGACGCCGAGACTTCTCTTGCCCCTGATGTTCAGCGTTTCGTAGTCGGCGCCGAGATTGATGGCAAAACCGCCGCCGCCTTGCTGCTTGCGGCAGATCGAGCAGTAGCACAGCATGAACGGCACCGGCGTGTGGCTCTCCACCTCGAAACGCACGGCATTGCAGCGGCAGGATCCCTTGAGCAGAAGCGGCATGACAAAAAGACTCCGACGGAATGTTCTCAACCTGTCAGCATGATTTTGGTTGCGCGATGACAATGTCAAATGCCGGTGACATGATCGCGGCATGGACAATGAACGCATCGCCGAACTGTTCGAAGGCCTCGGCCCGGTTAGCATCCGCAAACTGTTCGGCGGCAAGGGCATCTATTTCGACGGCGTCATCGTCGCCGTGGTGCTGCGCGGCGAATTGTTGCTGAAGGCCGACGAGCAAAGCGCGCCCGACTTCGAAGCCGCCGGTTGCCGGCGATGGACCTACACCGGCTCCCGCCACGGCAAGCTAGTCTCCATGCCCTATTGGAGCGTTCCCGACAGCGCTTTCGATGATCCCGACGAGATGACGGTCTGGGCAGGGCGGGCGTATGAGGCGGGACGAAGGGCGGGGAAGTGAGACGATTTTCGGACGTTGCGGCTGTGCAGGGTTGGAAACGCCGAGGGACAGAACCCCCCTCTGGCCTGCCGGCCATCTCCCCCGCAAGGAGGGAGATTGGCAGCTCAACCGCCGGCTCACACTCGTCAACGCTGGTGATTGGCGAAAGCCGATGCGACATCCGATCTCCCCACTTGCGGGGGAGATGGCCGGCAGGCCAGAGGGGGGTGCTGTCCCGCCGACGTTGGCGGCACTCCCTAAAGCGCCTTCGCGATCCTCGCCGCCAGCCTTGCGTTGTTTTCCACAAGCGCGATGTTGGTCTTCAGGCTCCTGCCGTCGGTCAGTTCGAGGATTTTCGACAGCAGGAACGGCGTCACCGCCTTGCCGGTCACGTTGAGCGCCTCTGCGGCCTTCTGCGCGGCTTCGATGTAACCGGCCATCTCTTCGGCCGGGATTTCGTGGTTCTCGGGCACCGGATTGGCGATCAGCACGCCGCCGGCGAGGCCCAGCGAAGCCCGAGTCTGGTAGAAATGCGCGATCTCTTCCGGACTGTGCAGGGTCAGCGGCGCGCGGAACGGCGAATGCCTGGACCAGAAGGCTGGCATCGTCTCGCAGCCATGGCCGATCACCGGCACGCCGCGCGTTTCCAGCACTTCCAGCGTCTTTTCGATGTCGAGGATGGCCTTGGCGCCCGCCGACACGACGATGACCGGTGTGCGCGCCAACTCGTCGAGATCAGCGGAAATGTCGAAGCTCTTTTCCGCACCCTTGTGGACGCCGCCGATACCGCCGGTGGCGAACACTTTTATGCCGACCATATGCGCCGCGATCATGGTGGCGGCGACCGTGGTGCCGCCGGTGCGCCCTTGCGCCACGGCGAAGCCGAGATCGGCGCGCGACAGCTTCATGGCGTCGCCCGTCATCGCCAGCGATTCGCGTTCGCCGTCCGAGAGCCCGATCTTGATGCGGCCGCCGACCACGGCGATCGTCGCCGGCACGGCGCCGCCGTCGGTGATGATCTTTTCGACATCCGCGGCCATGGCGCCATTGTCGGGGTAGGGCATGCCATGGGTGATGATGGTGCTTTCCAGCGCCACCACCGGCCGGCCGGCGGCCAGGGCCTGCGCCACCGGCGCGTGGATGTCGATGAAGGGGCGGGCGGTCTCTGGGGTCATCTGGATCTCCATCCCGGAGTGCGTCGCGTCCACTTGGGCGCGCGAAAAACTCCGGCACTATGAATTTGCCGGTCTCATGCCACTTCCTGCGCATCCGGCACAAGGGCCAGTGCCTCCGCGAAGGTCGCCGCGGTGAAATCCGGAACGGCGTCCGGGCTTTCGATGGCAAGCGTCGCCGCGGCAATGCCCTCGCGCAGGGCCACCCGCAGCGGCAGGCCGTGCAGCAAGGCAGCGACCGTTGCGCCGGCCAGCGCATCGCCTGCGCCGGTGACGTCGGCTATCCTCCTTGGCGGCGGCGGCAGGATCGAGAAGGCGCCGGCGTCATCGAAGCCCAGCATGGCACTGCCGCCCGCCGTCACCACGCCGCTCCTGAGCCCCGCGCGTCTCAGCCCGGCGACGATGTCTTGCGGGGAAGTTGCCACGTCCAGGTCCGCCAGTGCGGTCGCTTCGCGCCGGTTCATGAAGACGACGGCCAGATTGCCGAGCACCGGCTTCAAACGCACGATCTTGGCCGGCGAAATGGCAATGGCGAAGACGGGTTTGCCGGCCGCAAGCGAAACCAGCCGCTCCAGTGCCGCCGTCGGCAGATTGGCGTCGCAGAAGACGGCGTCGGCGGCAGCGATCACCTCCCGGACCCTGGAGCGCCTGATCTGCTTGGGGAACGCTAGGTCATAGAGCGCCATGTCGGCGAAGCCGACGATCAGTTCGCCCTCGTTGTCGATCAGCGCCGTATAGCTCGGCGTGGTGCGGTCGAGGAACACCGCGGACAGGTCGGTAATGCCTGCCTCGGCGATGGCTCGTGAAACGGCATCGGCAGCGGCATCGCCGCCGCGCACCGACAGCAGCGACGCGGACACGCCACGGCGAACTGCGCTGCGCAGCGCGTTGAAAACGCCGCCGCCGACATCCTCGCGCATCGTGCCGGGATTGGAAGCAGCCGGCACGTAGGGACCTGATACCTGGCCGCGCCGATCGATATGGGCGCCGCCTACGGCCAGTATTTTCGTGGATTTCAGCATGCCGGCGATATCACCTTTGTTATTCCGGTCGCACAAGCGCTAGACTGCGTGACGGCGCTTCGCATGCAAAGGTAGCGATTCGGCGGATCGAAACAATCGAGCCGCCTGGCCCCAATGCGTTAGACGTCGTGAAGCTAAATCGTGAGACAAAAAAAGAACAAATCTGGATATTGATTGTTTTTCAGATATTTGACCCCTCTTGCCAAACGAGAACAAAAAAGGTACAAATTGGCAGGGATTACGGATTGTCCGGCCTTCATTGACGACCAAGGGGTGATGTATCATGGCTCAGAATTCTTTGCGGCTGGTAGAGGACAAAGCGGTGGACAAATCAAAGGCTCTGGATGCGGCGCTGTCGCAAATCGAGCGGGCTTTCGGCAAAGGCTCGATCATGCGGCTCGGCGCGAACGAGCAGGTCGTCGAGATCGAAACGGTGCCGACCGGCTCGCTTGGCCTCGACATCGCGCTTGGCGTCGGTGGCCTGCCGCGCGGCCGCATCGTCGAGATCTATGGGCCGGAAAGCTCGGGCAAGACGACGCTGGCGCTGCACACCGTGGCCGAAGCCCAGAAGAAGGGCGGTATCTGCGCCTTCGTCGATGCCGAGCACGCGCTCGATCCGGTCTATGCCCGCAAGCTTGGCGTCGATCTGGAGAACCTCCTGATCTCGCAGCCCGACACCGGTGAGCAGGCGCTGGAAATCTGCGACACGCTGGTGCGCTCCGGCGCCATCGACGTGCTGGTGGTCGATTCGGTGGCGGCGCTGACGCCACGCGCCGAAATCGAAGGCGAGATGGGCGATTCGCTGCCCGGCCTGCAGGCCCGCCTGATGAGCCAGGCGCTGCGCAAGCTGACCGCTTCGATCTCGCGTTCCAACACCATGGTCATCTTCATCAACCAGATACGCATGAAGATCGGCGTCATGTTCGGTTCGCCCGAGACCACGACCGGCGGCAACGCGCTGAAATTCTACGCTTCGGTGCGCCTCGACATTCGCCGCATCGGCTCGGTCAAGGACCGCGACGAGGTCGTCGGCAACCAGACCCGCGTCAAGGTGGTCAAGAACAAGCTGGCGCCGCCCTTCAAGGTGGTCGAGTTCGACATCATGTATGGAGAAGGCGTGTCCAAGACCGGTGAACTGGTCGATCTCGGCGTCAAGGCCGGCGTGGTCGAGAAGTCGGGCGCCTGGTTCTCCTACAATTCGCAGCGTCTCGGCCAGGGCCGCGAGAATGCCAAGCTGTTCCTGCGCGACAATCCCGACACCGCGCGCGAGATCGAATTGGCGCTCAGACAGAATGCCGGGCTGATCGCCGAGAAATTCCTTGAGAATGGCGGCTCCGAAGGTGGCGACGACGGGTTCGAGGAGGAATCCGGCGCGATGTGAGAGCCTTGGGCGATGGCCGGAGTTCGGCCATAATCTCGCTATATTATCTCAGGCTTATGTAATCGAGTTCCGAGTTATTGCGTTTTGAACCGCCGGCCTAGCCCGGATATCTCACACTGTCTTTTGGCGTAGGTCTGAAGCGGGGATTTTGCGAGCGCGTGAGTTGCAGGCAAGGGCTGTCG
>NZ_JAMYLL010000064.1:0-23130 GCF_040318045.1 Mesorhizobium sp. M1338
CAAAGCATCCTTCAAAGAATCAGATGCTCTCGACAGATTCAGCTCCTAAACCCCTTGTCACGCGTTAACTCACCCGATTGCCCTGCGCACAGGGCCTGCCGGGCTTGACTTTCCAGGCGCGTTCTTTATGTGTCGCGCCAAGTTTCCCGCGTCCGGGTGTTTCCCCGTGCTCCAGCGGCCAAAACTCCACGAACAAACGGACTGATATCATGGCCAAAGCCGCAAACATCAAGATCAAGCTTCTGTCGACCGCCGATACCGGTTTCTTCTATGTGACCAGCAAGAACAGCCGCACCAAGACGGACAAGCTGTCGTTCCGCAAGTACGACCCGGTCGCCAAGAAGCACGTCGAATTCAAGGAAACCAAGATCAAGTAATCTGGGTTTCCTTCTGCAATGCCGAAACGCCGCCCAATGGGCGGCGTTTTTGTTTGTAACCAATTGATTTCATTAAATCCGCACACAGAGTCCAGCCAAAAGGATTGACCGTTCACCATGGTTGCGGCACCCTTGGTCGTGGGCTGGCAGGGGTGTCATGAACAAGGCCCCTACGGATGTCGAAGAAGTTGAAAGCTGCAATCATTGCAGCCCTTGTTGCCCTGGTTGCGGGCATTGCCGCCAGCAACGGGCTGATAAGCCAGCAGACGGCCGATGAGATCAAGGCCAGGACTGACGACGCTTTGACTGAGGAGGCAGCCCAGCCTGCTCCGCAACCTGAACCGGATAGTCCCTCGGCACCTTCCACGGGACCTGCGCCAGCTTCGAGTCCGCCTGCCGCGGGACTGCGGCAAGGGTCTCAACAGGGTCAATGAAAAGCCGCGCAAGGCGGGCTTCTGTCGTGCGTGCGTGCGATGAAGTGGTCAGGCCGGAAGGAGCGCTTCGCCTAAAATCATGGGTTGCGCACCGCGCACGTTTCCACGTGCCGCGCGCCATACACCTCGCACCATCACCAAGCCTGCGGACTGTATCGTTCTAACACAATCGCAAATTGGTAGACTCGCACGATGGATAGGCAGTTAGTTTCAGCGTCATGCTAAAAGGGGGGAAATGCCTCGAACTGGGAGAGAAACGATGTCCATTCAAAAAGGTGACTATCGAACCAACAGAGCCGACTACGCGATTGCCGCGACGCATGGCGGAGTGACCGCCGAAGACAGCGTTCGAGCCGAGATTCTGGCAAGAAGAAAGAAGTCCCTGTGGCTAAAAGAGCGGCGATCAGCCAAGTCTGCCGAGAATCCAATGGACAGTTCACCGCTGCCCAAAAGAAGCCCTCGCGGTTAGACGCCACTGCCGCCCTCCGCGATCGCACCATAACCACACATCATCGACTCGCTCACTTGCAGACGCAGCCGGCGGTATTGACCTCTCGCGCGGCGGCTCTAATTCGTGACGAAATGGCTTCCGTTCTTTTTAGAAGACGGCAGGACTAAAGTCTTGCGCTCTACGCGCAAAGGTCTGAGGGGTCCTGTTAGGTTCCGGAAATGTCCGTTGGACGTTCCGTTACTTTAGGTAATTGAGATGTAGTGCTCCCTTATATTTCCCAACCGGCATCTGTGCCTGGCCGCGGCCGTTCATAATCCGCGGGCTTGCCGTTCAGCAGGCTCATTGCCTGTATAGATCGCTGTGCAACCGGTCGATCGCTTCCCAGGTGCCCTCAGCCCGGGCTGAGGTCCCTCAGCCGATGCGATCACCGCTTTTCGGATCGAACAGATGCAGCGACGCCGGATCGGCCGCCAGCCGTACCAGGTCGCCGGGCTTCACGCCGGCACGACCCATGGCAAAGACGCAAAGCTGCTGGCTGGCCAGCTTGACGTAAAACTGGGTCGAAAGCCCAAGCGGCTCCACCACCCCCACCTCGCCCTTCAGCGCACCGTCATCCGCCAGCCGGATATGCTCGGGCCGCAGGCCGATGGTGACGGTGTCACCGTCCTTCAGCGGCAGGCCTTCCGGCAGGCGCAGTGCCTGCCCGTCGGCCAGCACGGCCTCCGAGGCACCGCCATTGCGAACCGTCGCCGGCAGAAAATTCATGCCGGGTGAACCGATGAAACCGGCGACGAACATGTTGGCCGGCCGGTCATAGAGATCGAGCGGCGCGCCGACCTGCTGGATCAGCCCGTCATGCATGACGACGATCCGGTCGGCCATGGTCATCGCCTCGATCTGGTCGTGCGTGACGTAGACGGAGGTGGTCTTCAACTGCTGGTGCTGCGCCTTGATCTCGGCGCGCATATGGACGCGCAGCTTGGCGTCGAGGTTCGACAATGGCTCGTCGAACAGGAAGACCTTAGGATCGCGCACGATGGCGCGGCCCATGGCGACGCGCTGGCGCTGGCCGCCGGAGAGCTGCCGCGGCAGGCGCTGCAGGAAAGTGTCGAGCCCGAGCCGCTTGGCCGCGCCGTCCACCCTCGCGTCGATCGTCGCCTTCTCCGCCTTCTTCAGCAGCAGGCTGAAACCCATGTTCTTCGACACGTCCATATGCGGATAGAGCGCATAGGACTGGAACACCATGGCGATGTCGCGGTCCTTCGGCGCGACGTCATTGACCAGTCGCTCGCCGATGCGTATTTCGCCGCCGGAAGCCTCTTCCAGCCCGGCGATCATGCGCAAAAGCGTGGACTTGCCGCAGCCTGACGGCCCGACCAGGACGACGAATTCGCCATCGGCGATTTCAAGGTCGACCGCGTGCAGGACACGGACGGCGCCATAATCCTTGCGAACCTTTTCGAGCGTAACAGAGGCCATCGATCTATCCTTTGACGGCGCCGGCAGTCAGGCCGGTGACGAGATAGCGTTGCAGGAAGGCGAAGAAGATGCAGACCGGGATCAGTGCCAGGATGGATGCCGCCATCATCTGTCCCCAGTCGACGGCGAACTTGCCGATGAAGGTAAGCAGGCCGACCGCGAAGGTCTTCTGGTCATCACTGGAAATCAGCATCAGCGCGAACAGAAGCTCGCTCCACGCGGCTGTGAAGACGAAGCCGAGCGTCGCGCCCATGCCGGGCAGCGTCAGCGGCACGATCACCTTGCGCATAGCCTGCGCACGGGTGCAGCCATCGATCATCGCTGCCTCTTCCAGGTCCTTTGGAATGCCGTCGAAGAAGGACTGCATCAGGAAGGTGGCAAAGGCCGTGTTGAAGGCGGTGTAGATGATGATCAACCCGGTCAGGCTGTTGATCAGCCCGATTTGCCCCATCACGCGGTAGATCGGTGGAATGACCATCACCAGCGGAAAAGTCTGGGTCAAAAGCAACATCAGCGCCAGTGCTGCCTTGCCGCGAAAGGTGAAGCGCGACATGGCATAACCGGCAAGCGTGGCGATGATTGTCACCAGTGCGGCCGTTGAGACCGAGACGATGACGCTGTTGAGGAAATAGCGCGGGAAATCGGTGGCCTCGAGCACGGTGACGAAATTCTGCAGCGTCATGTGCGACGGCCAGAAGGTGATGCCTTCGGAATAGAGAAGCCGCTCCGGCGTGATCGAGATCTTCAGCGTCCAGTAGATCGGGAACAGGGCAAAGAGCACGTATGCCGCGATCGCCGCGTAGAGGCCGATGCCGCCGAAGATGCGCTGCGAGGTTGAACGTCCTGCGATCATCAGACGTGCCTCACCAGCGTGCGGCGGATGCCGATCAGCGCGATCGCATAGGCGATGAGCAGGACGAGCAGCAGCACGGCCACCGCCGAGGCATAGCCCTTGTCCAGCGACTTGAAGGCGCTGACATAGATGTAGACAGGTACCGTGTTGGTCGAGCCGGCTGGTCCGCCCTCGGTCATGACGAAGATCAGGTCGGCGAAGGTGGCGATCCAGATGGTGCGCAACATGACAGTGATGGCGATGGTCGGCGCCAGGAACGGCAGCGTCACCTTGGTGAAGCGCTGCCAGGGCGAAGCGCCATCGATGGCCGCCGCCTCATGCAGTTCCGACGGGATCGACTTCAGCGCCGCCAGGAGCGTGATGGCGAAGAACGGAATGCCGAACCAGACATTGGCGATGATCGGCCCCCACATGGCCGTCGAAGGATCGGACAGCACATTGGTCGGCTCGGCCTTCAGCCCCAATGCAAACAGCCAGTGCGGCAACGGCCCAATGATCGGATTGAACAGCCAGGCCCAGGTCAGACCCGACAGGAAGGACGGCACCGCCCAGGGCAAGAACACCAGGGCCTGTACCACCTTGCGGCCGCGAAACGGCTTGTCGAGCAGCAGCGCCAGGCCGAGCCCGAGGAAGAACTGGAAGAACAGGCTGGCGACGGTCCACCACAAGGTGTTGACCAGCGCCTGCCCCAGCACCTGATCCGACAGCATCGCCTGATACTGCCCAAGCCCGACATATTCAGACTTGAAAGCCGAGAATTTGCGGAACGAGTAGCTGATGCCGATGACCAGCGGCACCAGAAGCACCACGACCAGCAGGATGATCGCCGGGCTGAGGTAGAGCCACGGCTCGATTGCGGCGTGGGATAGCCGCTTGCGACGCGGCTTGCCGGCGGATCGTATTTCGGACACGGCATAGGTCATTGGCTGCGGATCGTCTCCTGGAGCGGCGTCGGGACAGCGTCCTTCTCCCCGTTTCACGGGGAGAAGATGCCGGCAGGCAGATGAGGGGCAGCGCGAACCTATCGAGGCGTAGCGCCGCCCCTCATCCGGCCCTATCGGGCCACCTTCTCCCCGTGAACGGGGAGAAGGAAGAAAAGGCGCTTACTTCTTGTTCTTCGCCAGCCAGTCCTGCTGTTCCTTGGTCAGGAAGGCAGCCCATTGATCGGCGACTTCCTTGGCCGTCTTCTCGCCGAGCAGCACTTCCTGGAAGTTCTTGATCGCCACCTGGTCGACGAAATTGCCGAGGTTCTCCAGATGCGTCGGCGGGGTCACCATTTCATATTTGGAGCTGTCGCTCAGCTCCGTGAACCAGCCCTTGAACTGCTCGGTCTTGAAATGGGGATCCTGGTCGGCACCGTTGTGGATCGGGACGACGCCGACTTCCTTGGCCCATTCCAGATTGTCCTTCGGCGAGAGCAGCGTCGCCATCAGCTTCCAAGCATCGTCCTTGTGCTGCGAGTTGGCAAACATCGCCCAGCCGGCATAGCCGAGCGTCGGATAGGACTTGCCGCTCGGCCCGACCGGCAATGGCGCCACGGCGAAGTCGTCGGCGCTCATCTTGTCGGCGATGCCGAGCAGCGCGTCCGGATCCTGGTTGAGCATGGCGCAAGTGCCGGAATAGAAGCCGGTGACCGTTTCGTTGAAACCCCAGCTCACCGCATCCTTCGGCGCCAGGCCGTCCTTGTACATGTCGGCCAGCATCTGCAGGCCCTTGACCGAGCCTTCCTCGTTGATGGTCGAGGTGCCGTCCTCGTTGAAGTAGCCACCCTTGCCGGCGGCGATGTTCATGAACATGTGCATGCCGTTGAAGGCGCCCGGCCCACCGCGCAGGCAGTAGCCGTATTTGCCCGGGATCGCGGAAATCTTCTTGGCATCGGCAACGAAATCATCAAGCGTCGCCGGCGGGCCATCGAGACCGGCCTCCTTGAACAATTTCTTGTTCCAGAACAGCGCGTTCACATAGTAACCGTAGGGGATCATGAACTGGGTGTTGTTGACGGTTGAGCCGAACTGCTTGGCGCGGTCGCCGAGCGTCTTGGCGTCGTCCCATTTGGCCATATAGGGGCCGAGATCCTCGAGCTGTGCGTTGTTGGCATAGAGGCCCATCCAGCGTTCCGGCATCTCGACGATGTCGGGCGTATCGCCGGCCTGCACCATGGTCAGGAATTTCTCAAAGGCCTGGCCCCAGGGCAGCGAGATCAGCTCGACCTTGACGCCCGGATTGGCCGTTTCGAACTCGGCGATCTGCTTTTTCAGGAATTCGGTGCGCGGCGGGCTGGTGATGACTTCGACCATTTTCAGGGTCGAATCGGCCAGCGCGCCTCCGGCGGAAATCGCCAGCCCTGCAACGGTGGCAAGCATGACGGTCAGTTTTTTCATGTTCAAGACTCCCATTTTGAACCCGCTTGTTATTTTCTGGCTTTTTCGAAGGCTTGGGCGACATCCGCCCATAGGTCTTCGACACTCTCCAATCCGACATTGAAGCGGATGGTTCGGGGGCTGACGCCGAAGCGCGCCATCGAATTCAGGCCCGGCGTTTGCTCGAGCGACGCCTTGGCCGGTACGACCAGGCTTTCATGCCCGCCCCAGCTGACGCCGATGCGGAAATATTTCAGCGCGTCGACGAAGACCGGGATGTCGATGTCGTCCGTCACCTCGAAGGAGAACAATCCGGCATAGCCCGCCAGCGTCGCCTTGCCCGGATGGTTCGAATAGACGGGGTGGTTGACCCGCTCGACGTTGCCATGCGCCTTCAGTCGTTCGGCGATGGTCAGGCCGCTCTTCATGTGATGCGGCAGGCGCAGCGGCAGCGTTCGCAGGCCGCGCAGCAGCAGCCAGGCCTCGAACGGCGACAGCTTCCCGCCGAGATAGGAGTAGGTCTGCTCGTTGATGTGCTTGATATGGGCGGCCGAGCCCGCCACGACGCCAGCTACGGTATCGCTGTGGCCGCAGAGATATTTCGACGCCGAGTGCAGCACCAGGTCGACGCCATGCGTGATCGGCTTCTGGAACACCGGCGTCGCCCAGGAATTGTCGATGGTGGTGACGATGCCCTGCTCCTTGGCCAGCCGCGTCAGATGCGCGATGTCCTGCAGCTCGAACATCATCGAGGTCGGACTCTCCAGATAAAGCAGCTTGGCACCGGGAAGTGCCGCCGCCACCGCATCCGGGTCGGAGCCATCGACATAGTCGACCTTGATGTTGAGCCGCGGCAACAGCCGCTCGAACAGCCGGTAGGCGTCGCCATAGCAGTTGCGCACCGCCACGATGCGCTCACCCGCACCGACAAAGGCAAGCACCGTGGCGCTGATCGCCGCCATGCCGCTGGAAAAGCCGCGCGCTGCCTCGGCACCCTCGAGCGCAGCCACACGCGCCTCGAACTCCATCACCGTCGGATTGTCGCCGCGCGAATAGATCGGCTGCTTTCGTTTGCCGGCAAAGGTGTCGGCCATTTCGGCATAGCTGGCGAAGGTGAACAGCGAGGTCTGGTAGATCGGCGGCACCACGGCACCCCCGGGGAACGGCTCGTCATGCGCCAGCATTGTCGCTGCCTCGGCAAGATAGTCGTGATCGAAGCCCGATGGATGCTCGTTCATGTCTGGCTCGAAAGTTTGAGTTTGGCGGCACCGCGCTTCAAATCGTCCTCGACGGTGGCGATCAGCTTGAGCGCCTCGGCGCGGGCGCCCTGCGGGTCGCGGGCGGCGATGCGTTCGTAGATGGTGCGGTGATAGGGAAAGCTGGCATGGCCGAAATCGCGCACGCCGAGCGGATGCTCCCAGAAGCGGTGAAACAATTCGTGCATGGCGGCGATGATCTGCTCGAACAGCGGATTGCCCGAGACCCGATAGATCGCCTGGTGGAACTCCCAATCCTCTTCCGACGACATGCCTTCGCGCGTACGGAACGCCTGCTCCATGATGTCGAGCTTGCGCGCGATCTCGGCGATATCGGTCTGGCTGGCGCGTTCGGCGCAAAGGGCCGCGGCCTCCGCTTCCAGCGCGCGGCGGATCTCCAGCGTCTGCATCAGGCTGCTGAAATCATTGCCGCCCGCCAGCGTCAGCGGCATGTGCAGCATGTCGGGCGAGACGGCCGCCTTGAGATAGGTGCCGCTGCCTTGCCTACGCTCGACGAGGCCGAGCCCTTCCCAGCGTGTCAGCGCCTCGCGCACAGTGTTGCGGCTGACTTTCAGCCGCTCGGCCAGAATACGCTCGGTTGGAAGCCGCTCGCCGGGCTGCAAGGCTTCGGCGCGAACGAAGCCCACCAACGCCTTCAGCACGGCGTCGTCGCGCGCCGTGGTCTGAATGGGTGGCAGGCTGTTCTGGTCCACATCAACTCCAAGTGGTCCAATGGTCCAACCAATTTCTGCACAGATGAAAGACCCTGTCAATTGCTTGTCAGGAGACCCATTCCTTTTTCAGGCTGTTGACGGGTTGCGACAATCCGTTTCAGGAGTCAGCCAACTCCGGCCTTCCAACCCACAGCAGCAGGCGGTCCGAACCAAGCGGTCAGCGCGTCCAGCAGCGCGTGCGGAACGGCTGTCACCGTGCGGTCTCGAAACAATATCCGGATTTTCACACGCAAAAACGCAGAGCTCCGTGCTTTGGCACGGAGCTCTGCTGTTCTTTTGGAAAGAAGGGGGCCGGTCGGCGTTTGGCAGCGGTACGAGGAGGCCACTATGTGCCAGCGCCGGCCGGCCGACCCCACGGACCCAGGAGATGCGGCGGACCTGAGCATCATGGGGTATTCTGGAGATCGGAGCCGGTTGTCTATCCTCGTGCCGGCTTCGTCTTGGCCTTCACACTTGCTCAAGAGCTTATGAAAATCAACAGTTTCTTAACCAAGGCTCGCGAATCGCTTGGATTAAGGTAAACGGGTAACCCTGTCGGCTTGACTGGATAATTGGGGCTGAACCGGTTACGCCGCCTTGGCAACGACGCGGTTGCGGCCGCCGCTCTTGGCTTCGTAGAGCGCGAGGTCGGCACGCTTCATCAGCGCCGCCACCGTATCCACGCCCTTCAGCACCGACGACACGCCGACGCTGACGGTGACTTCGATCGTCTTGCCGTCCTGACCGACGGCAAAAGGCGCCTGGGCAATTTCGGCGCGAATGCGTTCGGCCACCTTCTCGGCCACCGCACCCTCGGTGTCCGGCATCACCACGACGAACTCCTCGCCGCCAAAACGGCAGGCAAGGTCGATACCCCTGACATTCTTGCGCAGCCGTCGCGCAAATTCCCGCAACACCTCGTCGCCGCCGTCATGGCCGTGCGCGTCATTGATCGCCTTGAAACGGTCGAGGTCGGTGATCATCACCGACAGTGGCCGGCGCCGTGCCACGGCGCGATCGAACAGCGTCTGCAGATGGCTGTCGAGATAGCGGCGGTTGTGCAGCCCGGTGAGGCCGTCGGTCACCGCCATTTCGATGGTCTGGGTGACGCTGGCACGCAGCTGGTCGTTGTAGCGTTTGCGGCGAACCTGGGTACGCAGCCGCGCCGTCAGCTCCTGCTGGTCGATCGGCCGCATCAGATAGTCGTTGATGCCGAGTTCGAGGCCGCGGATAATGCGTTCCTCCTCGCCCTCCTCCGCCAAAAGAATGATCGGCACGAAGCGGGTGCGATCCAGCGAGCGCAATTGCGAACAGAGCCTGAGCGGATCGAAATCGGCGAACGCCGTCGAGATCATCACGCATTCATAGGACGTCTCGGCGGCTTGGAAGAAGCCGGCGTGCGGATCGCTGGAGATATCGAGATCGGCGCGGTCGCGCAGCATCTTTTGGATGCGCTCGACGGATGATTTGCGCTCGTCGATCAAAAGCACTTTCGGCATCGTGTCCTCGGACGCGAAATTGCGGCTGAGCAACTCTTCGATGCCGATATTGCGTGTCGTCGAGGCGCGCAGCCGCAACTCGTCGGTCAACGACTTCAGGCGGACCAGGCTCTTGACGCGCGTCATCAGTTGCAGATCGTTGGCCGGCTTGGTCAGGAAGTCGTCGGCCCCGGCCTCGAGCCCGCGCACGCGGTCGGAAACCTGGTCGAGCGCGGTGATCATCACCACCGGAATGTGCGATGTCGCCGGATCGCTCTTAAGCCGCCGGCAGACCTCGAACCCGTCCATGTCGGGCATCATCACGTCGAGCAGCACGACATCGACCTTGCCGTTCTCGCAGGTCTCGATCGCATCCGGCCCGTTGGTGGCGGTCAGCACCTCGAAATATTCGGCCAGCAGCCGGACTTCCAGCAGCCGCACATTGGCAGGGATGTCGTCGACGACGAGGATCCGCGCAGTCATTTCACAAGGCTCCGGCTCGGCTGGAAGGGTACATCACGCATCACCCAGATAGGATTTGATGGTCTCGATAAAACGCGGCACCGAGATCGGCTTCGAAATATAGGCCTCGCAGCCACCCTGGCGGATGCGCTCCTCGTCGCCCTTCATCGCGAAGGCGGTCACCGCGATGACCGGGATGACGTGCAACTCGTCGTCCTCCTTCAGCCATTTGGTCACCTCCAGCCCCGACACTTCAGGCAGCTGGATATCCATCAGGATGAGATCCGGCCGGTGCTGGCGCGCCAGATCGAGCGCTTCCAGACCATTGCGGGTGCGCACGGTCTCGTAACCGCTTGCCTCGATGAGGTCCCGAAAGAGCTTCATGTTGAGCTCATTGTCCTCGACGATCATGACCTTCTTCGGCATCGATATCCCGTCCCGGTCGTCCTTCCGCTCGAAGGCGACCGTCATGCACCCAAGTCCAGACGCACCAAACCCTGCTTCACTTTACGGCAATATCATTGACGAAACGGAAATCCGCGGCTGGAAAACAGCGCGAATTCCACTCCGTCCCCCGCGCGTCCAAAGGGCGCGCCACGCTCTAATGGCTTGCCGCAACCAACTCTTGCCATTACTGCGGGAGAGACTCATTCCACACACCGAAGGTAGTGATGGCAAACGCAGCGTCAATGCGCGAAGAGGCGGAAACCATTGCCGTGAAGGCCCTGGGCTTCGTCGCCTCCGATCCGGAGTTGTTGCCCCGCTTTCTGGCAATCACCGGCATAGAGGCGCATTCGATCCGCAAAGCCGCCAGCGAGCCGGGTTTCCTGGCCGGTGTCCTGCAGTTCATTCTCGCCCACGAGCCGACGCTGATGCGCTTTGCCGAGGAAACCGGCACGCCGCCGGCTGCCGTCGGCAAGGCCTTGCGGGCGCTGCCGCTAGGTGGCGACAACCACGAGCATTCCATATGAGCGATGATCCTGAAACCGCGCGCCAGATCGAGGAACTGGTGGCTGACGACCGCCCGCTGCTGGTGCTTGACGTCGACGACGTCTTGCTCGAATTCATCCGCCCGTTTCCGAATTTTCTCAGGGCGCGCGGCTATGACCTCACGCTGGCTTCCTTTCAGCTGACCGGCAACATCGCCGAAACGGCGAGCGGCCGCCTGATCGAACAGCCTGAAGTCACCGCACTTCTGGGTGATTTCTTCGACGCGCAGGCCGACTGGCAGAGCATCACGGAAGGTGCTGCGGAAGCCTTGGCAGGGCTTGGCGACCGCGCGGAAATCATCTTGCTTACGGCTATGCCGCATAGACACCGAGCCGTGCGCCGCGCCCACCTAGATGCCCTCGGGGTGAGCTACCCGCTTCTGACCACCGAAATGGCAAAGGGGCCGGCCGTGGCCAAGCTTCGCGGCAAGGCCCGCCGGCCGGTCGTCTTCGTCGACGATCAGCCGCGCAATCTGGCGTCGGTACACGATGCGGTCGCCGATGCCGAGCTGTTCCACTTGATGGCCGACAATTCGCTGCGCGCATTCCTGCCGCCCGTACCGGACGACGTCATCGTCGTCCAGGATTGGCGTGAAGCCGCCCCGAAGATCACGAACGCGCTTGGGCTCTAAAGCCCCGGCCCTCATGGCTTCAGTTTCGCGCCTGCCCCGCCGCTGTCGTCTCCGCTGTCATCGTCGCCGCCGTCACCATCATCCACACTGTCGTCGACGGCCGGATCGGCGGGCTTCAGCATGACGCCGTTGACGGTAACCGAACCATCGGCCTTGGCGTTGACGACCCATTCCAGCCGGCCATCGGGCAGTGCCTTGCCAAAACCTTTCGCCATGAGCGCAACGGGCACATATTGCGCCACCTCCGGTTCCGACTTTGCCGCCTCCTGCAGGCCTTCGATCATCTTGTCGAAGCCGGTGACATCGACCGTCACGTTTCCTTCGGGCTTTTCGCCGGGGAACGTCATCTCGCCCTCCAGCGCGATCTCCGTGTCCTTGTTCTTCACGGTGCTGTGGCCGAGCACGACCTTCGGCGTCTTGGCCATGAAGTCGGCTTTGAGCTGCTCGCCGAATTCAGGCGACAGCGGCGGATCCTGATTAAGATCAAAGGCTTCGATTGCCTTCTTCGCCATGCTGTCGAGATCGATATTGGCGCCGCCGAAGGTCAGGTCGATATCGGTGGGCATCAGCGCGGCGCTCCAACTCGGCAGAAGCTGCGGCGGCACGGTCAGCCCCGATGCCTTGATGCCATAGGTGATTTTACCGCTCTGGGCGACACCGTCGGTGCCGAACACGGTGGAGAGCTGGGTGGCGCCGAAATTGCCGACCGGGCTTTCCACCGCGAAATCCTTGAAGCCGTAGGTTCCCTCCACACGGTCCCAAAGCGGCAATGCCGCACGCAGAAGCGATTTGAGTTGCGCCTGGTTGGCCTTCAGCGTTGCCTCGTTCTCATTGGCCACCGCAAATGCCAGGAGATCAAGCAACGGCTTTGTCCGCACGCCCTTGCCGCTGGCTTCAACCGACAGTTCCGGCGACCTGGTGGTGACCGGGAATTTCAGCCCGCTCTCGGGATCGTCGAAATTGATCGCCTCGACAAAACTCGACACCTTTTGCGAGCTTGTGAAATCGACGCCGCCGGTCGCGGACTTGCTCGCGGCAATAGTCGCGGTGCCGGCCCCAGTGCTGGCTTCCATATGCTGCTTGGTATCCTTCGATGCCATCGTCATGCCGGCGAAGGAGCTGGTGCCGCTGGTAAAAGCCGCCAGATTGGGATCGTAGACGCCCGAACCCTTGCCGTCCTTGATCGAAAACCGCGTGCTTTGCAGCCCCTCGGGCCCGTTGAACTCGAAGGAAGCGCTTTGCGAAAAGTCCATCGAGACATCCCAGGACCCATCGCTGCGCGGTTTGACCATCAGCGCATAGGGCGCGAAGTCGAATTTCACCAGCTTCTGGTCCGGAAACGATCCGGCAAGTGCCTTGAAATCAAACAGGATCTTGTAGGCATCGCCTTCGAGCGAAACCTTCACAATGCCTTTGTCGATCGCCTCCTTGCCGACATAGCGGGACAAGTCGTCGGACAATTGCTTCGCACCCTGGCTGTCAACGGTCTGACCGAAAGCAGGTGCACTCAACGCAAGGAGGAAAACGAATGGCAGGGCACGGTTCACGCGAATTCTCCGTTTTGGCGTAATGCATGTACCCAAAAGTGGGCCCCGGTTTTGGGAGAATGACATGCATAAACAAACAACCTAAAGCGCATGCGCTTTAGAAGGAACGTCCGTCTGGTATGAAATTACCGCTGCAACCGCAAGGTGAGATCGACCAAGCCACCCCGCGGAACGCCTCATCAAAGCACCAGTCGCATTAGTGGCCGACCCGCCTTGCGTTCCACAAGCCTCTCGAAACCGGCCTTCTCGAAGACTCGCGACGAGCCGACGAACAGGCCGATCGAACGCGAATCGCGAGACAGGTCTATCGGGCAGGCCTCGACCAGCCGGGCGCCGTTCTGGCGAGCGAAATCGATGCCGCCTTCGACCAGGCGGTGCGTTATACCCCTGCCGCGCGCCTTGCTGCGAATGAAGAAGCAGGAGATCGCCCAGACGGCCGGATCCGCGGCGTCGGCGGGATCGACCGGCGCCGATCCCCTGCCCTGATTGTTCCATTCGGGTACGTCGGCGCGTGGCCCGATCTGCATCCAGCCGACCGCCTGACCGTCCTCGAATGCCAGCAGACCCGGCGGCGGGCCGGCTTCGATGCGCGCCTTGATGTGGTCTTTGTTGCGTTCCCGGCTGCTTTCGCGGCGCACCGCCGGGGCCAGCCGGAAATGCGTGCACCAACAGCCATAGCAGGCGCCCTGCTTGCCGAAGAGGTCCTCGAAATCCGCCCATAGCGCGGGCGTCAACGGCGCTATGGTCGCGCTCATGCGTTCTCCCCAGACCAACCTTGTCGCTGGTCTTGCGCTGTCGTAGTATTGCGTTTGTTCTCTTTATGTTCCCACAAATGGCGGCTCCTGTCAACAATCCCCACCACGGTTTTTGCCGCGACTGTCTGACATTTCAGCGCAGTGAGACGCGCCGCTGCGAGCGCTGCGGCAGCCCCCGGCTTGCGCGTCATCCCGAGCTTTACCGGCTGCATCTGGCCCATATCGATTGCGATGCCTTCTACGCGGCGATCGAGAAGCGCGACAATCCGGCGCTCAAGGACAAGCCGTTGATCATCGGCGGCGGCAAGCGCGGCGTTGTCTCCACCGCTTGCTACATTGCCCGCATCCAGGGCGTGCGCTCGGCCATGCCGATGTTCAAGGCGCTCGAAGCCTGCCCCGAGGCGGTCGTCATCAGCCCCAACATGGAAAAATACGTGCGTGTCGGCCGCGAGGTGCGCGCCATGATGCAGGCCCTGACGCCGCTGGTCGAGCCGCTGTCGATCGACGAGGCATTTCTCGACCTCGCCGGCACCGAACGGCTGCACGGCCTGCCGCCGGCGGTGGTGCTGGCACGCTTTGCGTTGGCGGTCGAGAAGGAGATCGGCATCACCGTTTCGGCCGGCCTGTCCTATTGCAAGTTCCTCGCCAAGATAGCCTCCGACTTCCGCAAGCCGCGCGGCTTCTCGGTTATCGGCGATGCCGAGGCGGTCGGCTTCCTGGCGGTGCAGCCGGTGACCATGATCTGGGGCGTCGGCAAGGCGTTCAACGCCACGCTGGAGCGCGACGGCATCCGCACCATCGGCCAGCTTCAGAAAATGGATCGTGGCGACCTGATGCGCCGCTACGGCACGATGGGCGACCGGCTCTACCGGCTTTCGCGTGGCGAGGATGTCCGTCGCGTCGATCCGGATCAGGACGCCAAGAGCGTATCGGCCGAAACCACCTTCGACACCGACATCGCTTCGCTGAAAGAGCTGGTCGCGGTGCTGAGGGGCCTTTCGGAAAAGGTCTCGGCACGGCTGAAGAAATCCGGCATTGCCGGGCGCACCGTGGTGCTGAAGCTGAAGACCCAAGATTTCAAGCTGCGCACCCGTAACCGCCAGCTCGGCGACCCGACCCGGCTCGCCGACCGCATCTTTCAAACCGGGGTGGAGCTTCTGCGAAAGGAAACCGACGGCACGAAATACCGGCTGCTCGGCATCGGCGTCAGCGACCTCTCGGACGACGACAAGGCCGACCCGCCCGATCTGGTCGACGTCCAGTCGCGCAAGCGCGCCATGGCCGAAGGCGCCATCGATGCCCTGCGCGACAAGTTCGGCCGCAAGGCGGTGGAAACCGGCTACACATTCGGCAAGGGCCGTGATGCCCACCCGCCGGAACCCCTTGAGGAGTGACGCCGCATATCGCTGTGTTGAGTTTCAACTGCGCTGCAGGTCTATCCTGCTCGTCACCACGCTCTTGCCGGTTTTCGGATCGGTGTCGGTGACAGTCAGCCGCATGCCGTTCTCGCCGCGTTTCTCGACCCTCATCTGTGCCCTTCGGTCACCATTGACCTCCTTGGCCCAGCGGATGCCGAGATTGATCGCGTTGCCGGAGCGGCTGCCGTTGAGTTGCGCCGGCCCGGTACGAGAACCGACATAGGTGCCGCTATATTTGGCGCCGCTGGCTTTCAGATCCGCGCTGATGGCGCGCGTCACCACAATCAGTCCGCGGCACTTGCCGTCGAGCGACAATGAGGTCGACGTCGCGTTCGACTTGAAGTTACAAGACACATTCACCGTTGGCGCGTCCGTGGTCACCTTGACGATACCCTTGCCGGCGAAATCGCCCCTGAACGACTGGAGAAATTTGGCCTCGTCGGCATGCGCGGCGCCTGCCGCAACCAACAGACATCCAGCAAGGCCGAATTGCGCGAATAATCTCATCGAAACTCTCCTTGTCGATCTCGAAAAAGGTGGGACAGTTCACAACGCAGGCACGGCTGGCTACCCGGGCTCAACGCCCCTTGCCGTTTGAGGTTCCGCCCGCAACATGACTGTTTTGCAACATCCAGACTGTTGCGACTGGCCCAGAAGAATGCAGCGGCTAGCGATTGCGGCAGAAGCCTTGGCCTGCGACACAGCCGGCATGGTACCTACCCCCTCGATTCCAAAGGCCGCGTTCTGGATGGGGCTGTCGATCGCCTCGTTCCTGGCGATGTCGGTCGCCGGCCGCGCCACGACGGCCGAGCTCAACGTCTTCCAGGTGCTGGAGCTGCGCTCGGTGATCGGTTTTTTGATCCTCCTGCCGCTAGTGATGATGAGCGGCGGCTTTCCAGCCATGCGCACGCGGCGCCCCGTCGCTCATATCGGCCGCAACGTCATCCACTATACCGGCCAGGCGGCCTGGCTCTACGCGCTGACGCTGATCCCGCTGGCCGTGCTGATCTCGATCGAATTCACCACACCGATCTGGACGGCTATTCTGGCGGTGGCTTTTCTCGGCGAAAGGCTCTCGCGACCAAAGCTTGCGGCGATCGTGCTGGGACTGATCGGCGTGGTGATCATGGTGCGTCCTGGTGTCTCCTCGGTCGATCCGGGACACCTCGTCGTGCTCGGTGCCGCGGTCTGCTTCGGTATCTCCGTGGTCATGGTCAAGTCGCTGACGCGGACGGACAGCGTCGTGCGCATCATCTTCTGGATGCTGATCATCCAGTCGGTGGTCGGCCTCGTTCCGGCGCTCTATACGTGGCGCAATCCGCCGCTGGAGCTGTGGCCCTGGATAGTGCTGATCGCCTTCACCGGCATGTCGTCGCATTTCTGCATGGCCCGCGCGCTTGGCTATGCCGACGCGACCGTCATTTCGCCGATGGATTTCCTGCGCGTGCCGCTGTCGGCGCTGATCGGCTGGCTGCTCTATAGCGAGCAGATCGACGCCTTCACCGCGGGCGGCGCGCTGCTGATCCTGATGGGCAATCTGCTCAATCTTCAGCGAAGGACGATGAGGCCGGCCGACGTGGCGGCGTCATAACACCCCGCTGGTCAGTTTCCCTCGTCGGTATGTTTGAGAAGATGGCCTCTTGGAACCGGAAGCGGCCGGCGTGCGACCGTGATAGAGCTTGCGCAGCCGTCGCGCAGGCGCGTCATTGCCGGACTCTCTTGCAACCCATTCTTGTCCGCCGCTCTCATGACGATTGTGATGGCGTCCGCGGCGGGAACCGACCGGCGGACTGCCAGCCCGAAAGTACGGTGGTCACACCAGCTCCACTTCGACCACGCCCGGCACCGCTCGCATCGCCGAGGCGATCTGTGGGGAGATCCGGTAGCGGTTCGGCAGCTCGATCTCGATCTCCCCCTCGCCTTCTTCCTTGATCAAAACGAAGCTCACCTGGCCTTCGCCCCTGACGGCAAGCTGTCCAGCCAGCGTGTTGATCGGCGAGGCGTTGCGCACGAAAATGCGCAATGCCTTCTGGACGCGGCTTGCCTCGTCCTCCAGCGATTGTACCGAGTTGATACGCAAATTGACGCCTTCCGGCCTGTCCTCGGCCGCAACGGTGATAACGACGGAGCGGCCGGCTTCGAGCAGGTCGCGATATTGCGCCAGCCCTTCCGAAAACAGCACGGCTTCATACTGGCCGGACGTATCGGAAAAGGCGATAACGCCCATCTTGTTGCCGGTACGCGTCTTGCGCTCCTGCTTGGATGTTACCGTGCCGGCCAGACGGCCGGCGGCGGCACCGCGCTTGACGGCCGCCGAAAACTCGGCCCACGTCTGCACCCGCATCTTCTGCAGGGCCGCCTTGTACTCGTCGAGCGGGTGCGCCGAGAGATAGAAGCCGACCACCTGGAATTCACGGTGCAGCCGGTCGGCGGCGAGCCATGGCTCCGTCGCCGGCAGATTAAGTGCCTGCGACTGGGCGCCGAGTGAGGCGCCGAAAATGTCATGCTGTCCGGAAACCGCGTTCTGCTGCGCCAGCGACGCCAGCCCCATCATGCGTTCCACGCCCGCCATCATCGACGCGCGGTCGTGACCGAAGCAGTCGAGCGCGCCGGCCATGATCAGGCTTTCGAAGACGCGCTTGCCGACGATTTTCGGATCGACCCGCTCGCAGAAATCGGCGAGGTTCTTGAACGGCTTTTCGCCACGCTGGGCAACGATGTGCTCCACCGCCGCGTCGCCGACGCCCTTGAGCGCGGCCAGCGAATAGTAGATGCGGTTCTCACCGACCTCGAACGGGCGAAAACTCGATATCACCGACGGCGCCAGAACCTCGATGCCGAGGCGCAGCGCATCCTGACGGAAATCGGCAAGCTTGTCGGTGTTGCCCATGTCGAGCGTCATCGACGCCGCCAGGAACTCGACCGGATAATGCGCCTTGAGATAGGCAGTCTGATACGAGACGACCGCGTAGGCGGCGGCGTGCGACTTGTTGAAACCATAGTCGGCGAACTTCGCCAGCAGGTCGAAAATGAAGTCGGCTTGCGGCTTGCCGACGCCGCGCTCGACCGCGCCCGAGACGAAGCGCTCGCGCTGCTTGTCCATCTCGGCGCGGATCTTCTTGCCCATGGCGCGGCGCAGCAGGTCGGCTTCGCCGAGCGAGTAGCCGGCAAGTTCCTGCGCGATCTGCATCACCTGTTCCTGGTAGACGATGACGCCTTGCGTCTCCTTCACCAGATGATCGATCTTGGGATGGATCGACGCCATCTCCTCCTCGCCATGCTTGCGGGCGTTGTAGGTCGGGATGTTCTCCATCGGCCCCGGCCGGTAGAGTGCGACCAGAGCGATGATATCCTCGATGCAGTCGGGCCGCATGCCGATCAGCGCCTTGCGCATGCCGGCACTTTCCACCTGGAACACGCCGACCACTTCGCCGCGCGACAGCATGGCATAGGTCTCGGGGTCGTCGAGCGGAATGGTCGCCAGGTCTATCTCGATGCCGCGCCGACGGATCAGCTTCACCGCCGTCTCCAGCACGGTCAGCGTCTTCAGGCCGAGAAAGTCGAATTTCACCAGCCCGGCCTGCTCGACATATTTCATGTTGAACTGGGTGACCGGCATGTCCGAGCGCGGATCGCGGTACATCGGCACCAGCTCCGACAACGGCCGGTCGCCGATGACGATGCCGGCGGCGTGCGTGGAGGCATGCCGGTAGAGGCCTTCCAGCTTCTGCGCCATGTCGAGCAGCGTCTGGACGATCGGCTCCCTCTCGGCCTCTTCGGCGAAGCGCGGCTCGTTGGCGATGGCGTCGGCGAGCTTGACCGGATTGGCCGGGTTCTGCGGCACCATCTTGGAGAGCTTGTCGACCTGGCCATAGGGCATCTGCAGCACACGGCCGACGTCGCGCAGCACGGCGCGAGCCTGCAAGGTACCGAAGGTGATGATCTGGCCGACCTGGTCGCGACCGTATTTCTGCTGGACGTAGCGGATGACTTCCTCGCGGCGATCCTGGCAGAAGTCGATGTCGAAGTCGGGCATCGACACGCGGTCGGGATTGAGGAAGCGCTCGAACAGAAGGGAGAAGCGCAACGGATCGATGTCGGTGATGGTCGTCGAATAGGCAACCAGAGAGCCTGCGCCCGAACCACGGCCGGGTCCGACCGGAATGCCCTGTGCCTTGGCCCATTTGATGAAGTCGGCAACGATCAGGAAATAGCCGGGAAACTTCATCTTGGTGATGATGTCGAGCTCGAAATTCAACCGCTCGCGATATTGCTCGACCGTGTAGCCCGCAGTCGGGCCATGCGCGGCCAGCCGCGCATCGAGCCCCTCATGCGCCTGACGGGCCAGCTCGTCGGCTTCCGCCTGCACGGCGGCGTCATTGTCGGCGACATCGCCGCCGGTGAAGCGCGGCAGGATCGGATTGCGGTTCTTCGGATAGTAGGAACAGCGAAGTGCGATCTCGACGGTGTTGTCGATCGCTTCCGGCAGATCGGCGAACAGCCGCGCCATATCGGCCTGGCTGCGCAGGAAATTGTCCGGCGACAGCCGGCGGCGATTGTCGGCGGCAACGACAGAGCCCTCGGCGATGGCGATCAGCGCGTCATGCGCGTCATAATCGTCGCGCGCCGAGAAGAACGCCTCGTTGGTGGCGACCAGCGGCAATTCATGGGCATAGGCAAGATCGATCGAGGATTTCTCGATCACCCGATCATAACCCGAAACCCGGTCCAGCTCGACATAAAGCCGGTCGCCGAACATCGACTTGAGGGTCAAAAGCCGTGCCTCGGCCAGATCGCGGCGATCTTCCTTGAGCGCGATGCCGATCGGTCCGCGCGGCCCGCCGCTGAGGCAGATCAACCCGTCACAATAGCCTTGCATCATTTCGGTGGTCAGGTGCACGGCCTCGCCTGGCGGCGTTTCGAGGTAGACGCGGCTGACCAGCCTGACCAGATTGGAATAGCCGGCCTCGGTCGCGGCAAGCAGGACCACCGGCCGCATGTCAGGGCCTTGCCGCCTGCGGTCGCGCTGGCCATCGCTGTTTTCGCCGGAGAATGCGAGCGCTGTCTGGCAGCCGATGATCGGCTGGATGCCGTCCTTCACCGCCTTCTGCGCGAATTCCAGCGCGCCGAACAGATTGTTGGTGTCGGTGACGGCAATGGCGGGAGCTTCGTCCTTGACCGCGTGAGCCACCACCGTGCCGATCTGCAAGGCGCCTTCCAGCAGCGAATAGGCCGAATGCACACGCAGATGGACGAAGGGCCGTGCCGGCGCCTCCGGCCGCGCCGCCGCTATCGCGGCTTCGCGCTTCAGGGGATCGCGGGGAAGTTTTTCGTCGGCCATGGTGCTGCGTGAAGGTCCTGAGTCGGTGGAGATGTATTGTCCGGGACCGGACGATACCAGTCCAGCACAAACCACCGCTGACAACAGGCTTGCCGCCCCCTGCCAAAAGGTCTGTTGAGATTCAGGCGAATTCCATGATCACCGCGTCCACGGCCAGGCTGTCGCCCGGCTTGGCGTTGAGTTTGGAGACGACAAGGTCGCGTTCGGCGCGCAGCACGTTTTCCATCTTCATCGCCTCGACCACCGCCAGCGTCTCGCCGGTCTTCACCTCTTGGCCTACGGCAACGGCAATCGACACGACAAGGCCAGGCATCGGGCAAAGCAGCAGTTTCGACGTGTCCGGCGCCACCTGCTCCGGCATCAGCCTTTCAAGCTCGGCGGTGCGCGGCAGCATGGCGCGCGCGGTCACCGACATGCCCTTCCAGGCGATGCGAAAGCCATTGGCAACCGGCCTGATCTGAGCGGCAACCTTGCGCTTACCGACCGTGCCGCGCCAAATCAGGTCGCCCGGCCGCCAGTCGGATGCAACGGTCAGTGCCTTGCCGCCCTCGATCGACAGATCGACTTCCATGGGGATGGAAATCATGCCCTCGAGGATCGACGCCGACAGATAGTCATCACCGATCTTCACCACCCAGTCCCGCTTTAGCGCTCCCGAATGCGGCGCCAGCCGCCCGCCCAGCCGGTCGAGCCGGTCGCGGCGCAGCAGTTCAACCGCGGTCGCTATCGACGCCAGCACGGCTTTCTCATCGTTATCAGGCACGACAGGCGCGAAGCCGTCGGGATATTCCTCTGATATGAAAGCGGTCGATATCTGCCCTTCCCGCCAGCGCGGATGCTGCATCAGCGCCGCCAGGAACGGAATGTTGTGTTCGATGCCGTCGACGACGAAGCTGTCGAGCGCTTCCGACATGGCATCGATGGCTTCCAGACGCGTCGGCGCCCATGTGCACAGCTTGGCGAGCATTGGATCGTAGAACATCGAGATTTCCGAGCCTTCGGTGACGCCGGTGTCGTTGCGGATGACGACATCGCCGAATTGTCCTTCCTCCGGCGGCCGATAGCGCGTCAGCCGGCCGATCGAGGGCAGGAAATTGCGGTACGGGTCTTCGGCATAGAGCCGGCTTTCCACCGCCCAGCCATTCAGCTTGACGTCGCCTTGCTTGATGGCGAGCTTTTCGCCGGCCGCTATGCGGATCATCTGCTCGACCAGATCGATGCCGGTGACGAGCTCCGTCACCGGGTGCTCGACCTGCAATCGTGTATTCATTTCAAGGAAATAGAAGTTCTTGTCCTTGTCGACGATGAACTCGACCGTGCCGGCGCTCTGATAGTCGACGGCCCTGGCCAGCGCCACGGACTGCTCACCCATGGCCTTGCGCGTCTTGGCGTCGAGGAACGGCGACGGCGCCTCTTCGGCGACCTTCTGGTTGCGGCGCTGGATCGAGCATTCGCGCTCGCCGAGATAGAGCGCGTTGCCATGCGCGTCGGCCAGCACCTGGATTTCGATATGGCGCGGATCGACAACGAATTTCTCGATGAAGACTCGATCATCACCGAACGAACTCTTGGCTTCCGAGCGCGCCCGGTCGAAGCCGTCGCGCACTTCCGCCTGGCTCCAGGCGATGCGCATACCCTTGCCGCCGCCGCCGGCCGAAGCCTTGATCATCACGGGATAGCCGATCTCGCCCGCGATCTTTTCGGCGTGGTCGGCATTCTCGATGACGCCGAGCCAGCCCGGCACGGTGGAAACCTTGGCGGCGTTGGCGAACTTCTTCGATTCGATCTTGTCGCCCATCGCCTTGATCGCCTTGGGCTTCGGGCCGATGAAAACGATGCCTTCAGCTTCCAGCGCCTCACAGAAGGCCGCCCGCTCGGACAGGAACCCGTAGCCGGGATGCACGGCCTGAGCGCCCGTCTCCTTGCAGGCGGCGATGATCTTTTCAGGCACCAAGTAGCTCTGAGCCGCGGGCGAAGGCCCGATATGCACCGCCTCGTCGGCCATCTCCACATGCACGGCATCGCGATCGGCATCGGAATAGACGGCGACCGTGGCAATGCCCATCTTGCGCGCCGTCCTGATGACACGGCAGGCAATCTCGCCACGATTGGCGATCAGAATCTTGGTGAACATGCGGAATGTTATCCCTCCGGTCGGCCGTTCCTTTTATGGCCTGTGCTTGCAGGGTCAAGCCGACCATGCAAATCACTGCCTTTCAATCGATTTGCGATTCCAATTCATCGCTGTGGCCCAGCCCAGGCACCAGCTTCCAGTTGATCGTGTCGATGAAACCTGAAACCTTGGAAAAAAATTCGCATTGGAGGAAGCCTGATGAAAACCCGCGCCGCAGTCGCCGTCGCCGCCGGAAAGCCGCTGGAGATCATGGAGGTCGACCTCGACGGTCCGCGCGAGGGCGAGGTGCTGGTCGAGATCAAGGCGACCGGCATCTGCCACACCGACGAATTCACGCTGTCTGGCCCCGATCCCGAAGGCCTGTTCCCGGCGATCCTCGGCCATGAGGGTGCCGGCATCGTCGTCGATGTCGGCAAGGGCGTCACCTCGGTCAAGAAGGGCGATCACGTCA
>NZ_JAMYLL010000065.1:0-22380 GCF_040318045.1 Mesorhizobium sp. M1338
CAAAGCATCCTTCAAAGAATCAGATGCTCTCGACAGATTCAGCTCCTAAACCCCTTGTCACGCGTTAACTCACCCGATCGCCCTGGATACTCCTGCTCGATCTTGATGCTGCAACGGCACAAAGCTATACTTTTTCGTAAGCTTCGATGTTCGGGCTGTTCGTCAAACCGGACTATGTGATTTAAGCGCCGCATGGCGGGGATAGATGGATCCATGGACAACTGGGAGCCGGCGGGATTGCCTGCCGCCGGCGTCGATTCTCCATCGCTTTTGTCGAGTCTAGTCCGTCATCCCTTGTATTTGCTGGCGATTTTGTGCCTGATGCAGATATTGTGCTGGACGGTGATGCCCGCACTTGTCAACGTCTCACCGCCCAACGATGTTGTCGAAGGCTTCATGTGGGGCCGCGAATGGGTGCTGTTGACCTACAAGCATCCACAGCTTCCCGCATGGCTGCTCGAGACCAGCCATCTTCTGACCGGATCGTTCCGCTGGCCGCAATATTTCGTGGCCCAGCTGATGATCTCGGCGACTTTCGTCCTGGTCTATCTGCTGGCCCGTGACCTGATAGGGCAGAAGCGCGCGCTGGCTGCCGTGCTTTTGATGCCGTCTCTCTATTTCTTCGGCTGGCCGACCCCGCAGTTCAATCATGACTACGCGCAGATGCCCTTCTGGGCCGCTATCTGCTGGCTGTTGTGGCGTGCAGGGCGTGGTGGTGGGCCGGGCTGGTGGCTTGCGCTCGGACTCGTATCGGGCCTCGGGCTCTACGCCAAGTTTTCCACCGGCCTGCTGTTGCTGTTCGGCGCGATCTGGCTGTTGTCCGACCCGCGGGCACGCAGTCGGCTCGCCACGCCTTGGCCATGGCTTGGCCTTGTGGTTTTCGTCGCTGTCGCCGCGCCGCTGGCCGTCGAAATCAACCGCGTCGATTTCCTGCCGCTGACCTATGCCGCCTGGCGCGATCAGTGGGTGCTGGCCCATCGTTCCCGCTTTTACTATATCGGCGTCCAGATGGCTGGGCTCTGCGGCTTTGTTCTGGTGCTCGCGATATCAGGGCTGCTGCGGCGCTCGGCGGCGCCGCAAGAGCCCGTTGGGCGTGGTATCCTCGTCTATCTCTTGTGGATGGGGCTTGCCCCGGCGCTCCTCGTCATGGTGGCGTCCCTGTTCACCGGTGCAGGCGAGGCCTGGGGCGCGCCGATGTACAATCTTGCTGGCGTTGTGGCGCTTGCCTTGCTGGGCCACCGCCTCGGCACCGTCGAGATGCGAAAGCTGGCGATTTGCGCGTTCGTCTGCATTATCGGCATATCTGGTGCTTATGCGGGGATCCGCTGGACGAAATGCAATTTGCGTGGACGCATGGACGCCGTCTGCTGGCCGGCGCGGCAGATATCGGATGAGGCCGAGGCCGTCTGGCACGCGGCCGCGCCAGGTCGGCTCGACATCGTCGGCGGCCATACCCTTATCGCGTTGCTGGCGGGCCTCAATGCCTATGACAAGCCGTCGATCTTCACCGACCTGAACATGCGGTACGCCCCCTGGATCACCAGGGAGCGGCTGCGCGACCACGGCATACTGCTGGTCTGGCCTGGGCGCGACGAGCCACCCTATCTGCAGGCGTGGCTGGGCAACGTCCCGGTCAAAACCGTTCTTTTCGACTGGTCGCTCAGAGCGGCGCCTATGGCGGTCAGCTTTGCCGCCATACCGCCCGGCGCGCCGCAATTGCCGAATGCGATCGACAGCCTCGCCCGAACGAGCAACTGAAGCAGGTCGGCGGTCCGCTGGACGAAGCAAAAGACAATGCCCATTTATGGAGAGATCCAACTTGCTTTTGCGCAATTCCAGACGGAAAATCGCTACACGCTTTGCCCGGAATTGCTTTTGAGGAGACGTGATATGGCGACTTCGACCGAACGCGCAGTCCTTGCCGGCGGCTGTTTCTGGGGCATGCAGGATTTGATACGGCGCTATCCCGGCGTCATCTCCACGCGTGTCGGCTACAGCGGCGGCGATGTGCCCAACGCCACCTACCGCAATCATGGCAACCATGCCGAAGCCATCGAGATCAATTTCGATCCGGCCATCATCAGCTATCGCACACTGCTGGAGCGCTTTTTCCAGATCCATGATCCGACGACCCGCAACCGGCAGGGCAACGATGTCGGGCTGAGTTACCGCTCGGCGATCTATTACACCAGCGACGAACAGAAGCGCGTCGCCGAGGACACTATCGCCGATGTCGATGCCTCGGGCCTGTGGCCGGGCAAGGTCGTCACCGAAGTGGCGCCGGTCGGTCCCTTCTGGGAAGCCGAGCCTGAGCATCAGGACTATCTGGAGAAATATCCCAACGGCTACACCTGCCACTTCGTCAGGCCGGGCTGGAAGCTGCCGGTTCGCGAAAAGGCCGTTTCGTAGGCTTCACAACCGGCGATTCTGCCATGCATTGCCGCTCGACGAGGTCGTCGAGCGGCTTCATCGCAGCCAAAGCTCTTTCGGTCAGTGCGCCTTGTCGCCTCGGTGCCAGTCGTCGAGCGCCGAATATCAAAGACTGGCGCCATCTTAATACGCCACGTGGCAATCAAGCGCGGCTAGGAACAGGCCGCGGGTTTTTCATGCCTGCTGCGTTGGGTAGAGCGTCAGGATGTTGACGTTGACCCTTGGCGGCTGCGACACCGCGTAGAGCATGGCGGCGGAGATGTCCTCGCTCTCCAACTGTTCCATGTCGCCCAACCTTTGCTCGACCGCCAGCCGAACATCGTCGCGCATGTTGGCGGTGAATTCGGTCCTGACCGCGCCTGGCTCGATCACCGTGACGCGAATGCCATCCTTGCCGATTTCGCGGCGCAGCGATTCCGCCATGGCGCTGGCCGCGTGCTTGGTGCCGGAATAGACGACTGAAGGATGGATGTAGCGGCCGGTGCCCGACGAGACGATGACGATATGGCCTGATCCCTGCCGTTTCATCGCCGGAAGCGCTGCGTTGACCGTATAGAGCAAACCCAGAATGTTGATATCGACCATTGCCCGGTATTCACTCGTGGTGGTGTTCTGGAAAGGGGCGGCGACGCCGACGCCGGCGACATTGAACAGCATATCCAATCGGCCGTAGCTCTCCAGCACGCGACCGACCATGGCGGTTGCTTGCGCCTCGTCGGTGATGTCGGCCTCGATGGCCAGCACCTCGCCGCCGGCATCACGGATGCGCTTGGCCAAATCATCGAGCCGTTGCCGACGTCGCGCCGCGATCACGACGACCGCGCCTTGCGCCGCCAGAGCAAATGCTGTTGCCGCGCCAATGCCCGAGGAGGCGCCAGCCACCAGGGAGATTTTTCCATTGAGTTTCCGCATGTTGGTTGCTCCTGCTCAAAGAGAAGTTCAGATGCGCTCGATGCCGATGATCGGCATCATTCGAGATATGTCCTCAAACTAGGCAACAGACGCCCTGCGGAAAATGCGATAGAATTCGATCATACTCATTGGAGAATCCGAAATAATGCGGGGTAGCGACTATGCGGAGCTGAAGGCCTTTGCCACTGTCGTCGCGCATGGCAGTTTTGCTCGCGCCGCGGAAGATCTCCGGATTTCCGCATCGACGCTCAGCCAGACGATCCGCCAGCTCGAAGCGCGGCTTGGCTTGCGCCTGCTCAACCGCACAACCCGTAGCCTCTCGCTGACCGAAGCCGGCGCGCGCCTACACGCGCGCTTCGCGCCGGCCATGGCCGAGATGGAGGCGGCGGTCGGCGATGCCATAGCCTTGCGTGGCATGCCAGCCGGCATCTTGCGCGTCCATATGCCCAGTGTTGCCGCCACCACCTATCTCGAGCCGGTGCTCGGCCGTTTTCACCAGGCTTGGCCCGACATCGTGCTCGATGTGACGATCGACGATGCCGCCATTGATAGTGTCGAGGCCGGCTATGATGTCAGCGCCAGACTTGGTGAATTTCTTGAAGCCGACATGGTCGCCGTAGCGCTCGGCGGCACCCAGCGCCAACTCGCCGTGGCCTCGCCGGAGTACGTCGCCCGTCACGGATCGCCGTCGGCACCCGCGGATTTGCACCAACACCGCTGCATCAACTGGTGCCGGCCGGGCAGTGCCGGCCCCTACAGATGGGAATTCGCCAGGGATGGCCAATGGTTTTCGGTCGCGGTCAACGGTCCGCTGATCGTCTCTAGCCGCGACATGGCGATTGCCGCCGCGGTGCAGGGCGTCGGCATCGCATTCTGGGCGGAAGAGCTGGTACGTCCGCTGATCGATGCCGGCAAACTGGTGTCGCTGATGGATGAGTGGTGTGCGACCTTTTCCGGCTGGTTCCTCTGCTATCAGAAGCAGCGCCATACGCCGCCGGCCGTGCGCGCCTTCGTCGATTTTCTGCGGCATGCACATGCCGGACGCCAAACGCTGCCGGGTGGCTGACGGCGCGCCGCGCCGCTTGAACAGGTCGATAATGCCAGCTTGGCCTTGTTTAGGAGTGCCCGGTTCCGCTGACGCCCAAAGAAGCCGCGGAGCATGCGCTCGCGGCTTCTTCGGTGGCCAGCAATGGCCTACTTACCGCAATGGTTGTCATTGACCGTCGGCGCAGAGGTGCCCGGCGACGTGTGGGTAGCGTCAGGCTGCGCGCCCTGCGGGCCGGCCGGGCAATTTCGATCTGCGTTCGAATTCATTTCGCCGGGCATGCCGGTCGTGCTGTTGGTTATGCCGGGGTCGACAGTACCAGGGCTGACCGTATTCGGCGAAGCCGGGGTGTTCGGCTCCACAGTCACCGACTTCCCGCTGCCGCTGCCATCGCCATTTGCGTTGTTGCTACCGGCGCTTTGCGCCATGGCTGACATGGCCAGACCGACGGTAAGAGCCGAAGCTGCGATGATTTTCATGAACATGGTTTGTCTCCATTTCTGTGAACTCGTCGCTTGTTTCTACGAAGGTGATCGCATTGCGACTGTGGGGACAACAGGTCGCGGCAGCGAAGGTTCCCGACAAAATTCCGCTCCAGCAGCATCGGCAGCTTCGACCCAAGAACCAGGCCTGGCGCAATGCTTTTTTGGCGCAACGCGCTGAAAAAATGGCTTTCACTTCAGTTTGATTGGTGCATTAACCCGCGCATCCACGGGGGTGCTCCGTACGGTCGGGGCTGAGACGGGGCGGCAAGCCCGCAGACCCTAAAAGCTGATCTGGGTAATACCAGCGGAGCGAGGCGGGCGATGTTTTCAGGCGCACAGATTTCCCTATATCCCATGGTCGACGATTTCGTCGGCGTCATCCTTGGCGCGCTGGGCGCGCTGTGCGCGACCTCTTCGTGGTGGCGGCGCGCAGCGGCAAACTCGCGTGCTGTCGGCTGCCATTTCGCGCGGCTGTCCGGGCGAGCCGGATGATCCGATCTGCCGCTCCGATGCGCTTGGCGGACCTGTCGGGCCACTCGGCCCGCGCAGGGATGCGGCATCGCGGCGGTGCGCGGCGCCGGCGGCAGCGCAGTTCTCGCTCTACGTGATGGGCACCGACGACCATATGGACGAGATCTACGGCTGCATCGATTTTCTCAAGCAGTCGGGCGTCTATGAGCGCTCCAGCATTTCTGCGCGAAATTGCGCGGAGGCGACGCGGCGCGGCTATCAGTTCGCTGTTGATCATCCCGAGGAGGCGGGCAGCCCTATTGGTCGCCGCCAACAAGGATACGCTTAATCCGGCACTGATCGAGGCTTCACTGAAGATGCTGGTCGACGGCCATTATCTGCGCAGCCAAAGCGGCGCCATCGGGACGATGGAACCGGCCAAGATGGACGCGATCGGCGGCTATCTCTTCGCGTCGAACTTCGAGGAAATGGCTGGCCAATCAAAGAAGCTCACGAAGTGCGGCAGCTCTACGTCAGACACACAGATCAGCAGATCCGACTAATTCCGGACGATCTCATAGAGCAGAGTGGTTTTGATGTGTCGTCCGGATTCACCCTGCAGCGACAGGGCGGCTGCGTAGAGTTTTGCCACGGCCGGGCAGAGACCTTCGAAGTCCCGGCTGACATTGGCAATGGCAGTCATCTCGGCGGGAGTGCCGCCAGCATTGATGAAAGCGTCGGCCAGCAGCGACCAGTCTCCGTCGCTAGCAGCGGCGGCCGGCAGACCGCCATCCTTCGCTGCACCGAAGGCATGAAACAGGGTGGCGCCGACCTTGTCCATGTCGATCAGGAAATCCTGGTCCGGCGCGCTGAGTGCGCCCGGCCCTTCACGTAGGTAGTTGTTGCAGACGGCGGCGGTTTCCCGCGCCATGACATGGTTGAGCATATCCGATTGTGCACGCAGCGCTTCGGCGGCTTTGCCATCCGGAGCCGAGGACAGCAGGGGTGCGTATCTTCGCCTGAGATCGGCGACAGCCATCCTGCTCGTATTTCGCATCTGATCGACATTTCCAAGTCTGGCCACGGCCGTGATCTTTTCCACGACGGCGTCGTAGTCGTCTGGAAACTCCTGCTTGATTGCCTTGAAGATTTGGCTTCCCTGGCTCTCAATCTGTTCCCTTACCTGAGCTGTGGTCAGCGTTTGTGGATCGGGCGAACCCGCCACCGTCTGGTAGAGATATTTACCGCCGGCAAAGCCGACCACCCAGGGCAACACCTTCACTGCAACGAAGGACAAAGCGGCGACCGCCGCCACGCTCAAAGCCCTCCAACGCGACATCTGGCAGCCCTCCCGAACCTTGTCTCTATTTCGCCCCGAGGCTCAGCGCTTTCTTGCGGTCGGTCTCGGCGCGCTTGTGGTTGCCCTTGGCGTCCCATGCTCTGCTCCGCACTTTGTAGGCGGCGGCGAAATCCGGTTTGAGCTTTATCGTCTGGCTCAAATCGGCGATGGCCCCGTCATAATCCGCCTTGCTGATCCGAATGACGCCCCGGCCCAAATAGGCAAAGGGGTTCTTGCGATCGAGGCTGAGGGCCTTTTCGAAATCACGCAACGCTGCGACGTCCTCATGCCTGCCCATCAAGATGAGGCCCCGATCGGCGTAAACCCTTGCGTCCTTGGTATTGAGACTGATGGCTTTTCCGTAGTCAGCAAGCGCCCCATCGTAATCTCTTTGGAAACCGCGGTTCTGACCACGGTCGTAGTAAGTATCGGCAAAATTCGGATTGAGCGTGATTGCCTGACTGTAATCGGCGACGGCATGAGCGTAGTCGCTCTTGGCCTCCCAGACCATCGCTCGGGCCAGATAGGCATCATGGAACGCCGGAAAGAGCGCGATCGCCTTGTCGTAAAGCGCTAAGGCGCCGTCATAGTCGTCCCTCTCGTGCAGCGTCCAGCCCTTGCTGAACGCCTGCGCGGCTGGCGAACCGCTACTTGGCTCGATCGCCTCATCACTAGCCTGGCCAGCGGCTTCGTCTGATGTCTTTGAGGCGTTCGCTTTCGCCGCCACTGCCACCTTGCGGCCTTTGCGAGCGATGGCCAGCTTTGGGTCGAGCTTGAGCGCTTGGTCGTAGTCGGCGATGGCCTGATCGTAGTCGCCCTTGGCGAACCAGGTGCTGCCGCGCCCGAAATAGGCAGGTGCGTAGCCAGGTTCGATTTCGACCGCGCGGTTGTAGTCGGCGATGGCGCGATCCAGTTCGTTCTTCTTGCCCAAGGCGATGGCGCGGCCGAGGTAAGCGTCGAAATAGGCCGGATAGAGTTCGATCACCTTGCCGTAGTCATCGATGGCACCATCGTAGTCGCCCTTCTCGGCGCGCGACAGTCCTCGCCCGACATAGGCGGCCGCCTTTCTTGGATCGAGCGCGATCGCGCGGCTGTACTCGGCAATCGCGCGATCGTATTTGCGCTTCGTGTAGAACGCATCGCCGCGATCCATGAAAGCCTTGAGGTTCTTGGGATCAGAGCCGACGGCATCCGGCGCGGCGGCCCCTTTCTTTAACGCAGTCACCGCCGCCTTGCGGGCGACCGCGTAATCGCGGTTGCCCGGATTGAGTTCTATCGCCTGGTCGAAGTCGGCAATGGCGCCGCTGTAGTCCTTGCTGTCGGCCCTTTCTATGCCACGTCCATAATAGCTGGGAGCATCCTTCGGATCGATTTCGATCGCCGCCGAGTAGGCTGTGATCGCTTGCCCGGCGTCGCCCTTGACGTGCCAGGCCATGCCTATGCAGAAATAGGCATCCAGCAGCTTCGGATCGACCATGGCGGCCCGGCCGCAATCGAGAAGAGCACCTTCGGCATCCTCGGACGTGGCCTTGGCCATGCCCCGGCGAACATGGGCAGAGAGCAGGTCCGGTACGAGCCGGATCACCTGATCATAGTCGGTAATCGCCCGGTCATACACTCGCTTGGCGGACCAGGCATTGCCACGGCCAAAATAGGCGAGGGGGCTGTCGGGGTCGAGCGAGATCGCCTTGCCATACGCGCCGATTGCCTGATCATACTTACCCGAGTTCGACAGGCTGTCGCCTTGCTGTACCTCGACCAGAACGCGCGGGTCTGTCGCCTGGATGAGTTCCGCCATCCTGACGGCGGAACGCTTGCCGCCGGACTTGGTGCTATTGCCGGCGTCCCGCGGAGTGGCAGGTTTGGTGCCAACCGCGTCGTCCTGTCCCAGCGCCGCCAACGCCGCCTTACGGCTGACGAGGTAGTCCGCATTGTCGGGGTCGAGCTTGATTGCGTGGCCGAAGTCGGCGATGGCCTCGTCATAGTCCTTCCTGTCGGCCCGCGCCATGCCGCGCCCATAGTAGCTGGCGTCGTCCTTCGGATCGATCTCGATGGCTACCGAATAGGCAGCGATCGCGCGCGCCGGGTCGCCCTTGGCGTGCAAGGCCATGCCTTTGCAGAAGTAAGCGTCGCGCACCTTTGGATCGAGTGTTGAAGCCCGGTCGCAGTCGGCAAGAGCGCCATCGGTATCGCCTGAGGTGACCTTGGCGAGGCCGCGGCGAGCATGCGCCGACGCCATATTGGGGGCGAGGTGGATGACATTGTCGAAGTCGGCGATCGCCTGCTCGTAATCGCGCTTGGCGGCCCAGGCCTTGCCGCGGCCGAAATAGGCAAACCGGTTGTTCGGATCGAGCGCGATCGCCTTGCCATATGCGCCAATCGCCTGGTCGTATTTGCCCATGTCCAGGAAGGCATCGCCGCCCAGGATCGCTTCCAGCGCGCGCCGGTCTGTAGACTCCAGGGCCTTTGCTGCCAGCGTGTCTTCCGTGGCCGCCATGTCGGGAACGGCGGCTTGGGCCTTTGGCGCATCCGCAATTGCGGGCGGCTTGCCTTCGACGTTCGCATCATGTTCGCGACAGCTTCCCGTCCTATCAGGGTCGAGGTCGATGGCGTGCCGGCAATCCGCCGCCGCTCCGGCCAGATCTCCCTTCAGTGTCTTGGCGCGACCGCGGCTGAAATAGGCATCGGCATTGTTCGGATCGAGGCTGATGGCGCTGTCGAAATCGAGAATGGCGCCCTCGATGCCATACTTAGACAGCCGCACCATGCCGCGCTCGATCAGGATTTTGGCGGCGCCGGGATCTCCGATCTTTTCCGTTGCAGCGGGTTCGACTGGCTGGACCCTGTCGTCTGCGACCTGTTCGTTGCAGGTACCTGTCCGCTTCGGATCGAGCTTGATTGCTTGTCTACAGTCGGCAGCAGCATCCACATAGTCTCCTACAGACGCCTTGGCCAAGGCGCGATCATAATAGGCTTCGGCATTGTGGGGATCGAGCCCGACTACAAAGCTGAACGAGTCTATCGCTCCTCCGACATAGCCTTGAATCTGCTGGTCCAACCCCCGCTGCAGATTCCAGGCGATAGCTGCTGAATTGTCCTGCTGTGGAGCGGCCATCGGTGCTTCCGCAGACGGAGCTTCACCGCCTGTCACCTGCTCGTTGCAGGCGCCGGACCTTTTTGGGTCGAGTTCCATGGCTTTTCGGCAGTCGGTGGCCGCGCGGTCACGATCGCCTTTGCGGGTCAACGCGAGCGCGCGGCCGAAATAGGCGGCGGCGTCCTTCGCGTTGACGTCAATCACCTTGTCGAAATCAGCTATGGCGCGATCATTGTCGCCTGTATTCGTCCAGGCGACGGCTCTGTTGTAGTAGCCGTCCGCGCTGTCGGGGGCGAGCTCAATCGCCCGATTGGCATCGGCAAGTGCGCGCGGCCAGTCGCTCTTGCCAATCCAGGCAGCGCTTCGATTGGCATAGGCGTCGACGCTTTCCGGATCGAGGCTGACGGCATGGTCGAAATCAGCTATCGCAAGGTCGTAATGGCCCTTGGAAGCGTGGGCGATGCCTCTGTTGACATACACTGTGACGTCTTGTGGATCGAGGCGGATCGCCTCGTCATATTCGGCGATAGCCCTGTCGTGGTCGCCCTTGCGTTGCCATGTGGCGCCGAGACTGTTGCGCGCATTGTGGTTTTGCGGATCGACAGTGAGCGCCTGCTCGAAGTCGATAATGGCCGCGTCGGTCTTGCCTTTGCGAAAGAAGGCCAGGCCACGGCTGTAGTAGGCATCGCCGGAGCCGGACTCGAGGCTGATGGTGACATTGAAATCAGCGATAGCGCGGTCGTTTTCCCCCTTGTTGTACCAGGCAGCCCCGCGGTTGAAGTAGACTGAGGCCTCTCTAGCATCGAGCATGATCGCCTCGCTGTAGTCGGCGATCGACCGGTCGTAATCATGCTTGTCGTCCCAGGCGAGGCCGCGATGGAAATAGGCGATAACACGGTTCCGCGACGGTTCGGTCTTGTCGTCGGCAATCGGTGCGCAGGCGGCAATGAGCTGGTCGGCACCGATCTCGCGGTCGCTGAAGCATACGGCGTAGTCCTTGCCGGCGGCGTGTGCGGACGTGTTCTGGACAAGGAGGACGACAAGGCTTACCAACGACCAGCGCACCCATGGAAGGGCTTTTTTCGTCAGCGCGGATAATCCGCTTACGGCGGCAGCCAGCCCCACACCTTTCCAACGCGCCATTTCGCTGGTCCCCCCGAACACCTTTGTCCGCTTAAGCGGTGTTCTGCACATTGTTCTTTATTTGTTCCAAAAATGCAAGCATAAATTGCAGAGCGGGATGGATCGGACCTGCGTGCTGCCATGGTGATGGCCGAACTTCTTGCGAGCGGCAAAGGCGTTCCGCGCTGCATCCCCGGTGGCGTCATATCCCGTTTAATGCCGATCTGATCTTGTTGATTAACCGCCCGGCAATGGTTGCATGCAAAGGTTGCCCTGATGGATCATTGGGGTGCTTGCCTTGCTCATATCAAAAAGCGAAACCCTTTCGCACATCAATGACCACAGGATATTGTCCGCGGTCCGAAAGCACGAAATCCTGGTCGATTTGCGGGAAGGTTTCTTTCGGATCTGCGCGCTGGCTTTCGCGGGGATGTTCGTCTACCGCGGCGTGTATCACCTCATGCTCGATCCAACCCGCCTCAACGTTGCGCTGGTGGCGATTTCCGAGGTCCTGACTTTTACCTGGCTGCTTCTGTCGCGGCGACCGCAGGTTCGCGACTGGAACCCGCTCACGGTGGTTGTCTCCGTGATCGCCAGCTTCGGTGTCGGCTTCATCGACCTGGAGCCTGGGGCAGCCATCATCCCGGTCTATGCCGCCGCGCCGCTGCAAGCCTTGGCGTTGGGGTTCGTGATCTGGGGAAAGATATCGCTGGGGCGTTCGTTTGCCATTCTGCCGGGCAATCGCGGTGTGATGACCGGCGGTGCCTACCGTCTGGTGAGGCACCCGATCTATGCCGGCTACCTCATCGGTCATGTCCTGTTCCTGCTATCGGCCTTTTCCATCTACAATCTTGCCGTCTACGCCGTGATCACCTTCTTCCAGGTGCATCGCATCTTGCGCGAAGAGGCGCTGCTGGCCGCCGCGCCGGAGTACCGGGACTACATGAAGCGCGTCCACTACAGGCTGTTTTACTGGATCGTCTGACACCAGGGACGCCGTTCGGCCTGCATTCACGCCGGCAGCTTTTTCACGTGGCCGGCCCGCCGGCCTGCAAATTGACCGTCGGCGGCCTCCGGCGGACGAAAAGCCCGCAGCCCTGGCGGGCTTTCCGTGTGTGCGGTGCTGATTGTTCCTGGGCAATCCAACCTCGACCTTGGGCGGAACGCAAAGGCGTTCAAACCGTTCATCTCTGGGCAATATCGCCAAAGCTTGACGCCGGAACCGGCACGCCAAGCGCAGAGAGGAGCGAGATCCATGGGCCTCGGGACCATACTTATCGTCATTCTTATCCTGGCGCTACTTGGCGGCTTCAGCGGCCTCGGCGGCGGTCCGTTTTACGGAACTGGCTACTATGGCGGCGGCGGGCTGGGGCTTGTGCTGTTGATTGTCATCCTCCTTGTCGTCCTCGGGCGCATTTAGCCGGTGATCGCAATCCCGTGACCGCACCGGGGGGCCGCGCACCGCATTGTGATGCGGCATTCGACAAAACCCTCGTATGGTGATCGCGGTCCACACCCCCTGTGGAAAAGAAGAGGAGAGGGTTCCACCCCTTGTCCTCCTCCAAGGCCCGCCCGGTTTCACCGCGGCGGGCTTTTGCCTGATGGTGACTGGGCTTGGGTCCCACCGTTGCGCTTGGTCCCGGAACCAATAGATTACTCCATGTCAGGTACGTCGCCGCTGACGAAGAGGGTGTTCGGCGGGCCGTATTCGCCCAGTGTCGGGTCGGCCTCGCGGCTCCAGGCGATGACACCGGCATGCTTTGCAGCCAATGCCCTGGCGGTGCGTATGGCGCGATCCTCGCTCTGCTGGTCGGCGGGTCCAAAGGATGGAAATAATTCGCCATCCTCGCCGCGATCGAACGCAACCACGACGATCAGCCTGGGATTTTTCTGGCCACTGGAATCGGACATCTTGCACCTTTCCTCCGGAACCTATCACAATACAGGGAATTGGGTCGGCACGTTCGATTCCGGGAGGTGGGGTAGTGCAAGACCAGCGTTTCGATGAGCCGGTCAGGATTGCGCTCGGCCGATCGCGAAACTCGATCTTCAATGTGGAGCGGGTCGCTCAGGCTGCCGACATCCTGATGAACCGCTGGCCGGTTGCGACGGGGCAAAGGCATATGGTTGCCCGCAAAGTCTGCCTGGCCGTACTCGAGGGAAAGAAAGAAGCCTCGGCGGCACGGGCGGCATTCATCAACGCCGCGATCGAGGCGGATATCCTCGTTGAGCCTCGTGAAGTGTCGATGCCGTAGCGCGTGCGGCCAAAATTGAATCAAGACTCGCCTTTATCATCTTGATTGATCGCGATCTTTTCAGCGATCGGTGGTCGGCTTTTCCAGACCCATATTTGGCCGGCCTGTCGGTGCGCCCTGCTGGCATTCCGAAATTTTCTGCCCCGTTTGGCTTGCCTCAGGCATCCGTTGACAGGGCATCCGTGTCTCTGTATTGAACAGGGTTATACAGGTTCACTGAACAGGTACCCCATATGAAGAGGCGCGCGGTTCAACTGTCTCCCGGCACGGGCAAGCCCGAGCAGATCGCCACCGTTCTCGAACATGAAATCCGCTCTGGCGTTCTCGGCTTCGGCGACCGCCTGCAAAGCGAGAACGAGCTTGTCCAACGCTTCTCCGTCAGCCGCAATACGGTCCGCAAGGGCCTCGAGGAACTGTCCAGCCGCGGGCTGATCACCACCAAGGTCGGCATCGGCTCGTTCGTCACCTTCGACGGCAAGCCGGTCGATGACGCCATCGGCTGGTCGCGGGCACTGGCCAATGCCGGAGCCAATGCCGAGACCCGGACGCTGCGGCTGGAGGTCATCGAGGACACCGATCTGGCCGCGCTGCTTGGTATCGAAAGCCCGTTCTTCATCGCCGTCGATCGGGTGCGCACCAGCGCCAGCGACGGCCATGCGATCTCCATCGAGCGCAGCCGGCTGCCATTGTCATCCGAGCTTGAGGACGTGCCGTTGCGCGGATTGCGCGAGGGCTCGCTGCACCAGACGCTGCGCGCCGCCGGCCTCATTCCCGACCACGGCGAGGAATGGGTCGAGATCGAGATGCTCAACGCCGAGGACGCCGCCATCCTCGGCTGCCCGCAAGGCACACCGTTCCTGCGCGGCCGCCGGTTGACACGCGCCGTCGACGACCGGCCGATCGAATATGTCACCAGCCTGCTCAACCCCGCGCATTTCGCGCTGCATATGAGGTTCTGAGCGATGCCGGACAAAGCCAAGGACCCGCTCGATCGCGCCATGGGCGCGCTTGTTGGCGGGGCGCTTGGAGACGCGCTCGGCATGCCGACGCAGCTTTTGTCGCCAGCCCGCATTGCCGAACTCTATGGTCATGTCGAGGATTTCATCGCGCCTTTCGCCGATCATCCGGTGTCGAAGGGACTGGCTGCCGGCACCATCACCGACGACACCGAACAGGCGCTGCTGCTCGGCCGCATTCTCGTCGAATCCGGCGACCGCTTCGATCACGCGCGCTGGGTCAATGCGCTGCTCGACTGGGAACGCGAGGTCAAGGCGCGCGGCAGCTATGACCTTTTGGGACCATCGACCAAACGCGCCATCGACGCCATCAACAATGGCGTGCCGGCCGAGGAAGCGGGACGCAGCGGCGACACCAACGGTGCGGCCATGCGCGTCGCGCCGGTTGGCATCATGATGCCAACCGAACCATTGGAGACGTTCGTTGCCAAGGTGGCTGAGACCTGCCGGGCAACGCACAACACCTCGATAGCTATCGCTTCCGCCGCTGCCGTTGCCGCCGCTGTCAGCCGCGGCGTCGCCGGCGGCGGCTGGCGCGATGCTTCCGCCAGCGCCGTCGCGGCGGCGAGGCGAGGGGCGACGCTCGGCCATTGGATCACCGGCGGTGACATCGCCACGCGTATCGTCTGGGCACAGGACATCGTGCGCGGCAAGGCGATCAGGGATGCGATCCGGCTGATCACCGATTTGGTCGGCACCGGCGTCGCCAGCCAGGAATCCGTTCCGGCGGCCTTCGCCGTGCTGGAAGTTGCCGATGGCGATCCATGGCAGGCAGCCATCATCAGCGCCAATCTCGGTGGCGACACCGACACGATCGGCGCCATCGCCGCCGGCATGGCCGGCGCCTGCACCGGTTTCTCGCGCCTGCCGCAGCAGCATATCGCGCGGCTGAAGGGCATCGACATGTCAGAGGTTCGCGCGCTTGCGGCCGACCTCGTGACGGCACGAGTGGCGAAAACCGGTTCCGGCAAGGACGCGGCGGCATGACCGGGCGTCTCGTCCATGTCGGTAGTGCCGTGGTCGATTATGTCTACCGCATCGACGCCTTGCCGGCGCCCGGTATGGAAAAGACGGCGTCGAGCTTCGCCCAGGTTGCCGGCGGTGGCTTCAACATGATGGTCGCGGCCAGCCGCACCGGGACGAAGGTGGTTTTCGGCGGCCAGCTCGGCAGCGGGCCGAACGGCGACTTCCTGCGCGCCGCTTTCGCCGCGGAGGGCATCGAGACACTGACGCCGCCATCGCCCCTGATGGACAGCGGCAATTGCGTCGCCATGATCTCGAGCGACGCCGAACGCACCTTCGTGTCGTGGCCAGGTGCGGAAAGCGTGCTCAGCCTCGACATGATGGCGCCGGTGATGGTCGCGCCTGATGATTGGGTGTTCACCTCCGGCTACACGCTGAGCTACCCCGCAAGCCGCGACGCGCTCACCGACTGGATCGAGGCGTTGCCTGCTGAAACACCTTTCGCCTTCGACCCGACGCCGGTCATCTCGGACATTCCGCGGCCGATCCTGTCGCGCGTGCTTGCCCGCACGACATGGCTGAGCTGCAACACGACGGAGGCGGCCGAGATTGCCGGGCCGGGCGATGTCGAGGCCGTCGCGGCGCGGCTTCTGGACGACCATTGTCCGCAGGCTGCCGGCGTGGTCATCCGCGCCGGCGCAAAGGGCTGCCATATCAGGTTGGTCGACGGGTCAGCGCGGACCATTGCCGGCTATACGGTCACCGCCATCGATACCAATGGCGCCGGCGACACCCATATCGGGGCTTTCGTCAGCGCGCTGGCGCGCGGTATCCCGCCCTTCGAGGCGGCGCGCTATGCCAATGCGGCGGCGGCGATTTCGGTCACTCGCCACGGCGGCTCGTCAGCGCCGACCGATCACGAAATCCAGACATTCCTGAGCCATGCCGCCGATCCATCGGGCGCAGGCCGGACACAGAAGGCCAATGCATAATTGCCGGAAGCCTGACAAGCCCGGGAAGCGGGCAAACACAGAGAGGAACCAACATGCGCATGCCTGACTTGACTGCTCTTGTGACGGCGACCGCCGTCTTTACCTCCGCGCTCGCCTTCGCCGCCAAGGCCGACGAAGTGCATGTGCTCAACTGGAAGGGTTACGGCACCGACGAGCCGTGGGCCGTAGAGGCTTTCGAAAAGGCGACCGGCAACAAGGTCGTCAACGACTTCTTCAATTCCGAACAGGAAATGCTGACCAAGATCCGGACCAATCCCGGGCTCTACGACGTGGTCATGATCAATGCCGCCTTCAACGACCAGGCGATGGCCGGGAAACTGATCCAGCCCATCGACGTCTCCAAGTTGCCGAACTATGCCGACATCAGCAAGGACAAGGCGGGATCGCCGATGCTCGTCCATGATGGCAAGGTCTATGGCGTGCCGTGGGTGTGGGGCCTGACGGCGCTCGCCATCAACGAAAAATCCTTCGACAAGCCGCCGACGAGCATCGCCGAGATGTGGGATGTCGCGCACAAGGGCCGCGTCGTCATTCGCGACGACGCCGTCGAGGCGGTCCAGTTCGGCGCCATCGCCACCGGCCAGAACATCAATGACATCAAGGATATGGATGCGGTCAAGGCGAAGCTCACCTCGCTGATGCCGCAGATCAAGACCTTCTGGAGTTCGGAGAACGACTGGAACCAGATGGTCGCCTCCAACCAGATCGACATCGGCACCTATTGGAGCGGCTCGGCCGATCGCGCCAAGACGCATTTCAAGCTGCCGGTTTCGCTGGTCGTGCCGCAGGAAGGCGCCGTCGCCTGGCTGGACGCGTTTTCGATCCCGGTCGGCGCCAAGAACGTCGCCGGGGCCGAGGCCTTCATCAACTACATGATCGACCCCAAATTCTACGTCGAATGGGTCACCAAGGTCGGTGCGCCGGTGTCAGCCAACACCAAGGCGGTGGGAGCGCTGCCCGAGGATGCCTTCAACCGCAAGGTGATGGGTGATCCCGAAGTGGCCAAGCGCATCCAGTTCCAGGCGCCGATCACCGACGCACAGCGGGAGGCCTATCTGGCGCTGTGGCAGCAGCTTAAGGTCGACGTGAAATAAAGCCGACATCCGGGCCAGCCGGCGGTTCGCGCCGGCTGGTTCTACGAATCCTGCGGAGGAGGCTGTCATGGCAGCTGCAACAGCGTCGCGCAGCGGGCTGAGATCGGCATTGCCGCTGCTGGCGCCGGCTTATCTCTGGCTGACGGTGGCGATCTTCCTACCACTCTCGGCCATGGTCTTCTTCTCGTTCATGACCGAGCTGCCGCTGTCGGAAAAACCGTGGGCCTTCACCCTTGGCAACTATGCCGCCTTCTTTTCGCAAAGCCTTTATCTGACACTGCTGCTGGCCTCGCTGCGCCTCGGTCTCGAGGTGACGTTGTGGTGCGTCATCATCGGCTACCCTGCGGCCTATGTGCTGGCCAAGGTGCTGAGAGGGCGCAGCCGTGAGGCCATCTTCCTGCTCGTCATCCTGCCGTTCTGGTCGAACGGGCTGGTGCGCATCTTCTCCTGGGCGATGGTGCTGCGCGAGGGCGGCATCCTCGACACCGCACTCAACGCCGTGCTGCCGTTCAAGATCAACATCGACCTGATGTATTCCTATCCGGCCGTCATCATCGGGCTGGTGCATTCCTACGTGCCCTATATGGTGCTGACCTGCTATCTCACCCTGCAGGCCATCGACGACTCGCTGATCGAGGCCGGACGCTCGCTTGGCGCCTCGCGGCTGCAGGTCTTGAAGCGGGTGATCATCCCGCTGTCGATGCCGGGGCTGGTGGCGGGTGCGGCACTGATCTTCGTGCCGGTCGTCGGTTCGTTCATGGAACCGCGCATCCTTGGCGGTCGTACCGGCACCTTCTACGGCACGGTCATCGAGGACCAGTTCGTCGCCGTGTTCAACTGGCCGCTGGGTGCCGCGCTCTCCTTCATCCTGCTGGCGGTGGTGCTGGTCATCCTGGCGGTGGCCTCACCGGTGCTGAGGAGGGCCGCGTGACGGCCACCACCCGCATCCTCGAATGGTTCGGCCGCCTCTACATCTGGCTGCTGCTTGCCTTCCTCTATCTACCGATCATCATCATGGCGCTGATGTCGTTCAACGTCTCGCCCTTCTACCAATTGCCGTTCGAATGGACGACCGAATGGTACGCGTCGCTGTGGCAAAACGACCAGCTGATCGCCGCCACCTGGAACAGTGTCGAAATCGCCGTCATCGCTACCGTCATCTGCACGGTGCTCGGCTCGGCGGCGTCGCTGGCGCTCTATCGCTATGAGTTTCACGGCAAGAAATTCCTGCAGGCGCTTTTGTTTCCGCCGATCGCCATACCGTGGCTCATCACCGGCACGGCGATGCTGATCTTCTTCTTCGGCGTCGGCATCGGCCGCGGCCTGCACGCGATCCTTCTCGGCCATGTCGCATTGGCGCTGCCCTATGTCATCGTCGTCGTTTCGGCCCGGCTGCAGACCTTCGCGCCGGAGCTGGAAGAGGCCGCGCGATCGCTCGGCGCCAACCAGTGGCAGGTGACGCGGCGCGTGACGCTGCCGTGGATCATGCCTGGCGTCATTGCCGGCGGACTGTTTGCGTTCGCCGTCTCGTTCGACCAGTTCGTGGTGTCCTATTTCCTGGCGACGCCGGGGCAGACGACACTGCCGGTCGAAATCTACGCCGCGATCCGCAAGGGTTTCACGCCCGAGATCAATGCGGTCTCGACGATCATCATCGTCGTGTCGATGGCGCTGATGCTGCTGACGGCAAGGTTCTTCAAATTCGGCGGAGAAAAATAATGGCCGGCGTGCAGGTATCGAACGTCTCGCGCAGCTTCGGCGCGCACAAGGCGCTGGACGACGTCTCCATCGATTTCGCCGATGGCGGTTTCTATGCTCTGCTTGGGCCATCGGGCAGCGGCAAGACTACGCTGCTCCGGCAGATTGCCGGCTTCGATTTCCCCGATTCAGGCCGCATCACCATCGGCGGCGAGAGCGTCGAGCGGGTGCCGGTCGAAAAACGTCGCATCGGCATGGTGTTCCAGAACTATGCGCTGTTTCCCAATATGAGCGTCGCCGACAATGTTGCCTTCGGCCTGTCGGTGCGCGGCGAGGCCAAGGCGACCATCGCTACCGAGGTGCAGCGCGCGCTCGATCTGGTGCAACTCGGCAAGCTCGGTGGCCGCCGGCCGCACCAACTCTCTGGGGGGCAGCGCCAGCGCGTAGCGCTCGCCCGTGCCATCGTCACCAAGCCGCGCGTGCTCTTGCTCGACGAGCCGCTCGGCGCGCTCGACAAGGCGCTGCGTGTCGATATGCAGATCGAGCTCAAGCGCATCCAGCGCGAGATCGGCATCACCACCATCTTCGTCACTCACGACCAGGAAGAAGCGCTGACGATGAGCGACCGCATCGGCATCCTGCGCGACGGCAGGCTGGTGCAGGAAGGGCCACCGGAGGAGATTTACGATCGGCCGAAGAGCGAGTTCGCCGCCACCTTCCTAGGCGACGCCAACATCTTTCGTGGTGACTCGACGGGCAACGGCATCCGGCTGCCGGACGGCACGGCGATTGCCGCCGGCGCGGGCGCGACGCTTGCCGCCGGCGCCAAGGCGAGCTGTGCCGTGCGGCCCGAACGCATCCGCATCGCGACGGAGGCTGGGACGCCTGATGCGGCCAATTCGAACACGCTCAAGGGACAGATTTCCAAGCGCATCTTTGCCGGCAACAACAGCACCTACTTCGTCGAGCGTGCCGGCCAGACGCTGAAGGTGATCGTGCAGAACACCGGCATGGAACGGCTGGCGGAAGGTCAGGATGTGGTGCTGCACTGGTCGCCGGAGAGCACGGTGCTGATCGCGCCGGGCTGATGCTCACACCGGCTCTTGCCAGACTGTTCGCAATCAGGGACAGCATAGACGGCACAGCCCGGAGCATACCGATGACCTTGGAACTGAGTGCGCGGGACCGATCCATGCTCGACGGCGAGCAGGGCCCTTCCGCGGCCGCCGCGATGAAGATACTGATCGCCTTTTCCAAGGCCGTCGGGGCAGGCAGTCTGCTCGACATTGCCGGCGCACATATCGATGGCTGTCTCTACCATGGCAAGGCCGGCCTCGATTTCGTCGAGCGGCTGGTCGACGGCGGCGGCCGAGTCCAGGTGCCGACGACATTGAATGTCGGCTCGTTCGACCTCATCCATCCCGGCATGGTGAAAATGCCGGCGGCGGTAGAGGTGCCGGCGAGGCGGCTGATGAAGGCGCATCTGGAGCTTGGCTGCGAGGCGACCTTCACCTGCGCGCCTTATCAAACGCGGTTCCGGCCAGACTTCGGCCAGCAGATCGCCTGGGGCGAATCCAATGCCATCGTCTTTGCCAATTCGGTGATCGGCGCGCGCACCAACCGCTATGGCGATTTCATCGATTTGTGCTGCGCCATGACCGGACGCGCGCCGGCCTGGGGCCTGCATCTGAGCGAGAACCGGCGCGGCCGGCTCCTGTTCGAGCTGGCCATTGCCGACCTGGAGCCGAGCGACAGCCTGTTCGTCGGCATCGGGCTGGTGATCGGGCAAGCGAGCGGCGACCGCATTCCGGTGATTGCCGGCCTGCCGCGGCCACGCGACGAGGACCAGTTGAAGGCGCTGGGGGCGGCGGCGGCAACGACCGGCGCGGTGGCGCTGTTCCATGCTGTCGGCATCACACCGGAAGCGCGGACGCTGGTTGAGGCGTTCCAGGGCCATGCGCCTGACGAGACGATACGCATCACCCGCACCGATATCGACCACGCTCTGGCCAGGCTGTCGAGCGTGCCCGAAGGCGCGCCGCTGGCGGCCGTTTCGCTCGGTACGCCGCATTTTTCGCATGAGGAATGGATGCGGCTGCTGCCGATGCTGCGCGAGGTCGCGCCGGGCAGGCGCATCCCGATCTATGTCAATACCGGCCGGGCGACCCTGACGCGACTGCAGGCGGAGGGGGCGTTGGCTGGCATGGAGGCGTTCGGCCTGATCCCGGTTGCCGACACCTGCACCTATGTCACCTCGATCCTCAAGCGCCTCGACGGCGTGGTGATGACCAATTCCGGCAAATGGGCGCATTACGCGCCCGGCAATATCGGCGTGTCCGTCGCTTTCGCCGAGATGAAGGACTGTATCCGTTCGGCTGCGGCCGGGCATGTCGTGCGGAGCGCCTCATGACGATAGAACGAACCGGCACCTTTCAGCTGGCTGGGGAGGCTCAGGGCCAAGCGCTGGTGTTTTCGCAACCGCTCAGCTTCTGGGGCGGCATCGATGCCGAAACCGGCGACATAACGGACCATTCGCATCCCGGCCTTGGCCAGAATGTCGCCGGCAAGATCCTGGTCATGCCGAGCGGGCGTGGCTCGTCGTCCTCATCCTCGGTCCTGGCCGAGACGATCCGCAGGGGCACCGCGCCTATCGGGATTCTTCTGGAGCGGCCGGACCCGATCCTGGCGGTCGGCGCGATCGTTGCCGAATTTCTCTACGAGATCCGCATGCCGCTGGTGGTGTGCGATGCTATGGGCATTGTTTCCGGCGATCGGATCGCGATCTGTGTTGGCGAGGATGGCGCGGCGGTCATTCGCAAAGGCTAGGGACCAGTGCTCGCTGGCCAAGGGGCGGCGCCAGCGATTCTTAGGTCCGCTGCCATCGAAATTTGCTTCAGCCCTCAGCCAGCCATCAATCCCGCCGAGCCGCGCCGCCAGTAGGCCGCGGCCAGCGTTTGATCGCGGCCGAGCCCCAGCGTATCGCGCCAATATTCGCGCACGATCTTGGCGGCCGCCGCTTCCGCCGCGAACCAGCCGAAGGCCGAGCCGCCCTGCGGCCACGCCACCGAGCGGACGGCCTCTGCCAGCAGTCTGTCCTCGCCGGCCGGCACGCCGTCCCGTGTCAGCCAACGCAACTCGATGCCGGTTGTATTGTCGATCGTCTGCCGTTCACCGTCATCGGCGATCTCGACAAAGGCGATGCCTTTGGTCTCGGCCGGCAGCGTCTCCAGCAGCCGCGCCAGCGCCGGCAGGCCGGTTTCGTCGGCGCCCATGACATACCATTCTGCTTGCCGCACCGGGCGGCCGACCGGTCCCATGATGCCGACCCTCATGCCGGGGGCCCCCAGCAAAACCCACCCGGCGCCCACACTAACACCCGGAATGAAGAGGAAATCGCACAGGATATTATAAAAAAAAAAAGCAGCCCAACATAGCATAAAAGTTGAAAAAGGAGGTAGAAGAAT
>NZ_JAMYLL010000066.1:0-22146 GCF_040318045.1 Mesorhizobium sp. M1338
CTGTCCTGCCGGACATCTCCCCCACGGGTGGAGAGATGTCCGGCAGGACAGAGGGGGGCGCCGTAGAGCGCCATCTTGCCTTGCTACGCCCTCGTGACTTCAGCGGCTCTCGGCAAAAGCAATATCCCGGCGAATGACCTCCCGCTTGTCCTGCGACAGGCCGGCGAGCAGGTTCTCGTCGAGATAGCCTGCCCGAATGAGACCCGCGAAGACGAAAAGAAGCTGGGAGTAGCGGTAGTCGAACGTCCGGTCGATCTCCCGTCGCTGTTCACGCAAATAGTCTTCGACGTCCCACATGTCGGCGGCGACTGTCGCGGCGTTGGCCTTGCTCTTGAATTCGGCCATCGTCGTTGCAAGCGCCACCTCAAGTGCAGCGTCGAAGGCGCGGCGTGCGATCTTCTTTTCGGATGTGGACCAGCTTTCCCTGGAATTCATGATTTTCTCCGTCTTTCGATCATCCCATTGCAAAACGCCGCCAGACGGCCCCTCTCAATCCGTCCGGATCCAGACGCCCTTGGTGTTGAGATATTCATCAAGGTGCTCGGCCCCACCCTCGCGTCCGTAGCCGCTCATCTTGTAGCCGCCGAAGGGCACCGCCGGATCGATCGCGTGGTAGGTGTTGACCCAGACTGAGCCGGCGCGCAGGCGGTTGGCCAGTTGGTGCGCCTTGCCGAGGTCGCTGGTGAACACGCCGGCGCCCAATCCGTAGGGCGTGTCATTGCCGCGCCGCACCACCTCGTCCAGCGTGTCGAACGGCAGCGCCGAGATGACCGGGCCAAAAATCTCTTCCCGGGCGATGCGCATATCGTCGGTGACGCCGGAAAACACGCTCGGCGCGATGAAATTTCCTGAACCAAGCGCACCCTCGGTGATGCGGTTGCCGCCGGTGACCAGCCGTGCGCCTTGGCTGGTGCCATCCTTGATGAATCCCGTGACGCGTTCGAGTTGCTTGGGCGAAATCAGCGGCCCGATCTCGGTCTCGGGATCGGCGCCGTCGCCGATCCTGAGTTTTGCCGCATAGGCCGAGACCCGCTCGACGAACTCTTCGTAGATCGGCCGTTCGACGAACAGCCGCGAGCCGGCGATGCAGATCTGGCCGGAATTGGCGAACACTGACATCGCCGCGATCGGCACGGCGCGCTCGAGATCGGCGTCGGCGCAGACGATGACCGGCGACTTGCCGCCAAGCTCCAGCGAAACACGCTTCATGTTGCCGGCCGAGGCGCGCAGGATGCTCTGGCCGGTCGCTGTCGAGCCGGTGAAGACGATCTTGTCGACGTCCATATGGGCGGCAAGCGGCGCGCCGGTCTCGGCACCGGTGCCGGTGACGACGTTGACCACGCCGGGCGGCACCCCGGCCTCCATCATCAGCGCGCCGATCAGCAGCGGTGTCAGCGGCGCTTCCTCGGAAGGCTTCAGGACGATGGTGCAACCGGTCGCCAGCGCCGGACCGATCTTCCAGATCGACGCGGCGGTCGGCGCGTTCCAGGGAATGATCGCGCCGACCACGCCGACCGGCTCCTTGCGCGTGTAGGAGACGATGTCGCCCGGCAGCGAATTGCCGATCGTGTGGCCATGAATAGATGTCGCCATGCCGGCATAGAAGCGCAGCATGCCAAGCACGCGGTTCTTGTTGGCGAGCGTGCGTATGATGGGCATGCCAATATCCGTGGTGTCGGAAAGCGCGATCTCCTCCCAATGGCGCTCCATCAGGTCGGCGATCTTCAGCAGCAGCACTTGGCGCTCATAGGGCTTGAACCGGCTCCACGGCCCGTCGAAGGCGCGCCGGGCCGCCGCCACCGCGAGGTCGATGTCACCGGAATCGGAGAGCGGCACGGTGCCAATCACCGCGCCCGTGGCGGGATTGCGCGTCTCGAAGGTCCGGCCGCTCAGCGCGTCGCACCAGGCGCCGTCGATCAGCATCTTGCGGTGCCGGCCGTCGATGGGCGTGTGCAGCGGCAGATCCCTAAACGGTGCGGTCATGCTCGTGCCCTCTAACGGGCGGCCCAGACAAGGCCGCGCTCGACGATCAGCGCCATCTCCGGCACCGCGAACTCGTCGGCATTATGCCCCAGCGCACTGTAAAAAACCTTTCCGGCGCCATAGCGACGCTTCCAGACGACCGGCATGACGACGCCGCCTATCCCCGGGAAATGCGCGTCGGTGAAGGTGGTCGTGGCCAGCACCTCGTTGCTCGGGTCGACATGCATGTAATACTGCTCCGACCGGTAGGCGAAATCGCCGATGCCTGATGTGATCGGGTCATCCGGCCTGGTGACGGCCACCGTATACTCGATGATGTCGCCGGGATGCGCGACCCACTGGCCGCCGGTCATGAACTGATAGTCGGGCTCGTTGCGGAAACTATCGCCCATCGTGCCGTGAAAGCCGCCCAGCCCACTGCCCTGGCGAACGGCCGACGTCAGGTTCTGCAGCTCGGCCTTCTCGATCGTCGACATCGTTATGACAGGCACGATGAGATCGAAGGAAGCCAACTCCGGATCGGCGAACACCGCCGTGCCCTGGCCGAGCGTGACGTCAAAGCCATTGCGTTCAAGCAGGTTGCGAACGATCTTCGCGCTCTGCTCCGGCGTATGGCCCTCCCAGCCGCCCCAGGCGATCAGCGCTCTCTTCGCCATGGTGTACCTCCCTGGAGTTATCCGCCTTGATCCGAACGTCAGCGCCAGCCCAGCGCCGGCGCGACATGGGTCAGGATCGCTTCGATGACATGCGCATTGTAGTCGACGCCGAGCTGGTTCGGAACGGTGAGCAGCAGCGTGTCGGCCTCGGCGATCGCCTCGTCCTCAGCCAACTCCTTGATCAGCACGTCCGGCTCGGCGGCGTAGCTGCGGCCGAAGATCGCCCTCGTGTTCTCCTCGATGAAGCCGATCTGGTCGCGGCTCTCGTTGCCGCGTCCGAAATAGGCGCGGTCGCGATCGTTGACCAGCGCGAAGATGCTGCGGCTGACCGAGACACGCGGCTCGCGCTTCTGGCCGGCCGCCTTCCAGGCCTCGCGATAGATGCGGATCTGCTCGGCCTGCTGGATGTGGAACGGCTTGCCGCTCTCGTCGAATTTGAGCGTCGAGCTTTGCAGGTTCATGCCGAGCTTCGCCGCCCATTCCGAAGTCGCGTTGGTGGCCGCGCCCCACCAGATCCGCTCGCGCAAACCCTCCGAGTGCGGCTCGAGCCGCAGCAGGCCAGGCGGGTTGGGGAACATCGGTCGTGGATTGGGCTGTGCGAACCCCTCGCCGCGCAGTGTGTCGAGGAAGACCTCGGCGTGATGCCGCGCCATGTCGGCGTCGCTTTTGCCTTCCGGCGGCGCGTAGCCGAAATAGCGCCAGCCGTCGATCACCTGTTCAGGCGAGCCGCGGCTGATGCCAAGCTGGAGACGCCCCCCGGCGATGATGTCGGCGGCACCCGCATCCTCCGCCATGTAGAGCGGATTCTCGTAGCGCATGTCGATGACGGCGGTGCCGATCTCGATGCGGCTGGTCTTGGCGCCGACGGCCGCCAGCAGCGGGAACGGCGAAGCGAGCTGGCGGGCGAAATGATGCACGCGGAAATACGCCCCGTCCGCGCCAAGCTGCTCGGCGGCGACGGCCAGCTCGATGGATTGCAAAAGCGCGTCCGATGCCGAGCGCACTTGCGATTGCGACGAGGGCGTCCAGTGCCCGAACGACAGGAAACCGATTTTCTTCATAGCCATGCGATATAAGGATGCGCGCCAGGCTTCAATGCAAAAGACGTTTTCCGGCGCGCGGATTAAGGCTCATGCATCGCTATTTTCGAAAGCGCCGATGCCTTGTGCGATGAGGTTGGTCGCCATCACCAGCGAGACGATTGCCGCGGAATTGAACACGACGACCCACCATTTGCCGCCGGTCAGGAAGCCGTAGCCGTCGGCGACGGCCAGTCCCCAATCAGCCGACGGCGGCTGGATGCCGAGGCCCAGAAAACTCAGCGTCGCGATCGAAAAGAACGCGTAGCCCAGCCGGGTGACGAGCTCGATGAGGATCGTCTCCCTGATGTTGGGCAATATTTCCAGGAACATGATGGCAAGCGGGCCTTCACCGCCGAGCCGGGCGGCGCTGACATAGTCGCGCTCCTTCTGCTCGCGCACGGCGGCGCGAACGGTGCGCGCCACCAACGGCGCATAGGCGATGCCGATCACCAGGATGACGGTCAGGTTCGACGGCCCGATCGCCACCAGCGTCATGGTGACGAGAACGATGAACGGAAACGCCATCAGCGTATCGAGCAGCCGCGCGCCGATGGCATCGGTGAGGCCACCGAAATAGCCGAGCACCAGGCCAATGATGCTGCCGGCTGCAACGCCGGCCAGCGTCGCCAGCGGCGCGACCAGCAGGATATCGCGCGATCCGACGATAATGCGGGACAGCACGTCGCGGCCGAGCTGATCGGTCCCGAACCAATGCAAGGCATCGGGCGGCGTCAGCGTCGTCAGAAAATCCTCGGCATAGGGATCGTAGGGAACGAAGAGATTGCCTGATACCGCGCATACGACCCAGAACAGCAGCAGCAGCGTTCCGATCACGACCGATGGGGGCAGTCCAGGGAAAGCACCGCGGATCCTGCGCACTGCCGGAAAGGCGGCCACGGCGCGCCGTGGTGCGGGAGACTCCGTCAGATCCGTCATGACGAGGTCCGACGGCGTTGCCGCGGATCGAGCAAGGCCAGCACCAGGTCTCCCACCGCCGCCGACAGCACGAAGATTGCCGCCATCACCAGCACGCCCGCCTCGAGCATCGGGAAATCGCGCGCCTTGGCCGCGTTCAGAACCAGATTGCCAAGTCCCTGGATGCCGAACAGCGCTTCGATCACAACCAGCCCGCCAAGCATGTATCCGGTCTGCGTCGCCAGCACCGCGATGGTCGGGGTCAGCGCATTGCGCAGCACGTGCCGAAGGATGATCTCGCGCGGCTCGAGCCCTTTCAGGACGGCGGTGCGTGTGTAGTCGGCGGCCATCGCTTCGATCACCCCCGCCCGTGTCATCCGGGCTATGTAGCCGGCAAGATTGAGCACCAGCGGCAGCGCCGGCAGGATCAGATAATAGCCATGCGTCCAGAAGCCCGCGCCATCTGGCGCAACGCCTGAGATCGGAAACCAGTTCAGCCACAGGCCGAAAACGATGAGCAGCATCAGGCCGGACACAAAATCCGGCACGATGCCGAAGGAAACGCCCGCCATCACGATCAGCCGGTCGATGATGCGGCCGGCGTTGAGACCGGCGATGACACCGCCGCCAACCCCGAGCGGAATGAGAAAGATCAAGATAATGCCGGCAAGGGCCGCGGAGCGCTTGAGGCTTTCCAGCACGAAGGGGGCCACCGGCGCGCGCATCGACAGCGAGGTGCCGAAATCGCCTGTGACGGCCTTGCTGAACCAGAGCCAGTACTGGACGAGAACCGGCTGGTCGGCGCCGAGCCGTTTGTTCAGTTCCGCCACGGCCTGCGCGTCGGCAAACGGCCCGAGCATGACGCGGCCGACATCGCCGGGCAAAACCTGCCCGGCGAAGAACACCAGGATGCTGACCAGCCACAGCGTGAGGACAAGCGTGCCCACACGCGCTGACAGAATGCGGCCGGTCAGCATGTCGCGATCATGCCTGGACGAAGGAAACGCGATCGAGCAGCAGATGCGAGATCGCGGTGAAGCGCACGCCCTCGACCTTCGAGCTGACGATGCGGCTGTATTGCGAGAAGTAGCTGATGATCGCCGGCGTCTCATCGAGCAGCAAGGTCTGGATCTTGCCGGCAACAAGGCGCTGTGCCTGCAGATCACGCGCCTTCGAGTAGTCGAGCAGTAGCGCATCATAGGCCGGGTTGCTGAAATGCGCCGCGTTCCACGCGCCCGAACTCTTCAGCGTCGCGTTGAGGAAGATGTCGGGCGTGCCGCGATGGCCGTAGTCGGTGATGCCGAGAACCGAATCCAGCCAGGGCGAGCTGCCGAAGGTTGCCGAGCCGTAATAGGCGTCCTGCGGCAGGACATTGAGCTTGACGTCGATGCCGGCCTTCCGGGCGAAGTTCTGGATGATCACCGCATAGTCGGGAATGTCATAGGCGCGTTCGGTGGTCAGCGTCACCTCGAAGCCGTTGGGCACGCCCGCCTCGCCAAGCAGCCGCTTGGCTTCCGCAATGTCCTGCTTGCGCTGCGGCACCGACGGATCGGCCGAGGGGAAGATCGGCGCGAACGGGGTGTCGTTGCCGACGATGGCGCGGCCCTTCAGCAGGCCCTTGACCACCGCCTCGCGGTCGATGGTGAGGGCCAGCGCGCGGCGGATGCGCTTGTCGGTGAACGGCGCCTGGTCGGTTCTGAGATGCACCTGGTCGTGCGAGCTTGCCTGCACGCTCAGCAGCTTGAAATTGGGATTGCCCTCGATCGCCAGCTCCAGGCGCGTCGTGCTCGGGATGACATCGAGCTGGCCGGCCTGCAGCGCCAGCACCTGAGCCTGCTCGTCGTCGAAGAACTTGATTTCGACCCGGTCGGGCAGCGCCTTGTCGCCCCAATAATCCTCATTGCGCACGAAGCTGGCGCCTTGCTTGGGGCGGAAGGATTCGAGCTTGAACGGGCCGGTGCCGTTGAAATTCTTCTCGAAATCGCCGGCATAGTCGGCCGGCAGGATGACGGCATTGTAGACGTCGGAGGAGACATAGAACGGGAAGTTGCTGTTCGGACCGTCGAGATCGAAGGCGACCGTCTCGTCGTCGACCAGCTTGGCGCCGCCTTTGGACAGGATGCCCTTGTAGGCCGAGAGCGCCGACGAGCCGCTGGCCGGATCGACCAGCCGCTCGAAGCTCGCCACCACGTCCCGGCTCGTGACCGCGCGGCCATCATGGAATTTCACCCCTTGCCGCAATTTGAAGGTCCAGCGGCTGGCGGTCTCGTCGGCTTCCCAGGACAGAGCGAGCTTCGGCTGAAGCCCGTCCTTCGGGTCGTCGAGGATCAGATATTCGCCGACCTGGCTGATCACGCCGATGCTGGCCGGATCGGTGAGCGAAACCGGATCGATCGCCTTGGTCGGCTGGCCGAGCCCGACACGCACCGTGCCGCCGGCGGCGGCCGCGGCGCGCGCGCCTCCAAGCCCCTGCGAGGCGGCAAAGCCGGTCAGGCCGAGCAGTGCGGCATATTTCAGAAGATCGCGGCGCTTGAGAAAGCCGCCCTGATATTCGTCGACGGCGACATTCCAGACGTCCCCCGAAAGATTGCGAAGTGCGTCGATATCCCTGCGTTTGGTCATGTTAAACCCCTGCTCTGAAATGAAGATTGAAAACCTATGCGACGGGTTCGCCGTCGAGATGGATGCGGTCGACGGCCCGCGGATAGAAGGCGATGAGGCCTTTGATCTTGGGCATTTCCTCTATGGGATCCCGGTAGCTCCAGGCGATGTCCGGGCGCACCGTCCCGTCGCTCAGAAGGCCCGACCAGTAGGAGGCAATGCCCTTGTAGGGACATCGCGTCGTTGTGACGGACGCCGTCAGCCGCTCCAGCCGGATGTCTTCCGCCGGCAGATAGAAGCGCGTCGGCAGATGGGTCTCGAACAGCAGCACCGGGCGATGGCTGTCGGCGATCGGCTCGCCGTCGAACCAAACCTGCACATGGCTCGTGCTTTGCAGAACATCGATGCGCGCATAGGGGTCTCGGGCGTGGACGAAGACCTCTTCGTCCTCCTCGAACCATTGGTCGACGGCCTTCCAGGTGAAGGCGATGCGCCCGGCCAGCGACGCCAGGTTTTCATCCGGCGGCGAGATGAACGCCCACGCCGCGTTGGCACTGCGCCTGACACCGCTGTCGATATCCCAATAGGCCGTCTCGCCACCGACGGGATGCGGTTCGCGATGCAGCGAAGGCTTCAGCACCGACGGGTCTACCGCTGACGGCGGGAAGAAATAGATCGGCAGGAAATGGTTGGAGCGCAGCACCAGCACGTTGCGGCTGTCGGCGATAACGCGGCCATCGAACTTGACGCGCACGCGCTTGGGGCTGTGCAGGATATTGACGAGCTGCGGAGCGGTCGCTTCACGCGGCTGCAATCTTGGCGCGACGGTCATGATCGTTCTCCCGGTCAGGACACGGCGCGCGCATTGTCGCGCTGCTCGGCGAAACGGTTGGCGGGCCGCGCCAGGCCGAAGCGGTCGCGCAGCGTTCCGGGCGCGTATTCGGTCGGGAAGACGCCACGGCGCTGCAGTTCCGGCACCACCTTTTCGGCGAAGTTCACCCAGTCCTCCGGCAGCAGCGGGAACATCAGGTTGAAGCCGTCGGCGGCACCGGAGACGAACCAGTCCTCGAGCTGGTCGGCGATCTGTCCTGGCGTGCCGGCGACGGTCGGCACCGAACCGCTGTTGGCGAGCTTGCGGGCAATCTCGCGCAGGCTGAGATTCTGCTTCGCCCACTGCTTGACCCGGTTGAGCGACGTGCGCCCGCCATTGAAGGTGCTCTCGTCCGGCAGCGGCGGCAGCGGCCCGTCCGGCGGGAACACCGACAGGTCCAGCCCGCTCCAACTGGACAGAAGGTCGATGCCGACCTGATCGGGCAGCAAGGTCTGCAGATACTCCTGTTTTTCCCGGCCTTCCGCTTCGGAGGCGGCGACGATCGGCAGGATGCCGGGCAGGATCTTGAAGCTCTCCGGCCGCCTGCCGTGGCGGGCGAGACGCTCGTTGATATCCTGACGATATTTGATGCCATCCTCCTTGGTGCTGTAGATGGCGAAGTGCGCATCGGCCTGGCCGGTGGCGAAGTTCTTGCCGTCCTCGGACGAGCCGGCCTGGACGATCAGCGGATGGCCCTGCGGCGGCCGCGAGACGTTGAGCGGCCCGCGCACCTTGAAATGCTTGCCTTTGTGATCGATGGGATGGACCTTGTCGGGGTCGGCGAAATAGCCCGTCGCCTTGTCGATCAGCAGCGCCTCGTCTTCCCAGCTGTCCCACAGCGCCTTGACGATATCGAGGAATTCGGCCGCGCGCTCATAGCGGAACGCATGCTCGATGTTGCCGTCGCGGCCGAAGTTGCGCGCCTCCTCGTCCATCGCCGAGGTGACGACGTTCCACGACGCCCTGCCCTTGCTGATATGGTCGAGCGAAGCAAACATTCGCGCCACATTGTAGGGCTCGCTGTAGGAGCTCGACGCAGTGGTGATCAGGCCGATGTGTTTTGTCACCCCGGCCAGCGCCGACAGCAGCGTCAGCGGTTCGAGGCGGGCATTGGCGTAGTGCGCGACACCGCTCTTGACCGAATCCCAGATCGACACGTGGTCGGCGACGAAGATGGTGTCGATCCTGGCCCGCTCGGCCGCCTGCACGAGATCACGGTAGAACTCGAAGTCCAGCACCTCCCGGCCCGGTGCCCGCGGATGGCGCCACGACATCCGATGATCGCCCTGCGGGTTGAAGAAGAATGCGCTGAGGATCATGTGGTCTCGAGCCATGCCGGTCTCCTTCCAGATCTGCTTCCGGAGACTTGTCGTGCTGCTTGCGCAAGCGGCGACAATCTCTCCTGATCCTAGAAAGGTAGATTGCGCTCCGGCTTAATCCGAGTAATTTTATAGAGATAATGCATTGCGAAAGCGGAAGCGATTGCCCTTGATCGCGGCGCTGGAAGAAAGTGGTTTCAAGCTCCCCATGTTCCCCTCGGTTCTGAACGTAGACCAGCTTTCCATCGCCTATGACGGGCGCAACGGATCGCATCCTGCCGTCAGTGGCGTCTCGCTCCACATAGGCGAAGGCGAAGCGCTCGGCCTTGTCGGCGAGTCGGGATCGGGGAAAAGCTCGGTGGCGCTCGCCATACTGCGTTATCTGCCGAGGAATGCCCGCCTCGCGGCGTCGGCGCTTGAATTCCAGGGCCAGGAAATCCGCGACCTCTCCGCCGAGCAGCTGCGCCAACTCAGGGGAAATCATATCGCCGCCGTCTACCAGCACCCGGGCGCGGCCCTCAATCCAAGCATGACGATCGGCCGGCAGATCACCGAGACGATCATGCGGCATCGCCCGGTTCGCCCCGACGAGGCGCGCGAGCGGGCTTCCGAACTGCTCGGGCGGGTCCGGGTGAGCCATCCGGAGCGGGTACTGGGGCTCTATCCACACGAACTCTCCGGCGGCATGCAGCAGCGTGCCAACATCGCCATCGCGATTGCGCTCAACCCGTCGCTGCTGGTGCTGGACGAGCCCACGACGGCGCTCGACGCCAGCGTCCAGTCCGAGATCATCGCCATCCTCTCCGACCTGCGCAAGGACCACAAAACCAGCATCCTGCTGATCAGCCACGACATCAACATGATCCGCCGCTCCTGCGACCGGGTGGCGGTGATGCAGTCTGGAAAGGTGGTCGAAAGCGGCGCCGCCGGCGATGTCTTCGACAACCCCTCTCATGCTTACACCAAGGCGCTCATCGCCTCGATCCCGGCGCTCAACTACACCAAGTGGGACGGCAGACTGGCGGAGACGGACGGCCTGCCACCGCATCCGGCAATCCTCGATGAAGAAGCCGGCCTGCCAAAGGAACGCCGGATCGCGATCGCCTGCAAAGGCATCAGCCATGCCTTCGGCAGCCAGCCAGTGCTGCACCACGTCGATCTCGACATCGGCCAGGGCGAGACCTTCGGGCTGATCGGCGAGTCCGGTTCCGGCAAGTCGACCCTGGCGCGGATCGTCACCGGCCTGCAGACGCCTGATGCCGGATCGGTCGAACTGTTCGGCAGGACGGTCGCGCCGCGCGTCGAGAAGAGGAACCTTGCCGAACGCCGCGACGTGCAGATGGTCTTCCAGTCGCCGGATCGCACGCTCAACCCGCGCCAGCGGATCGGCAGGATCCTCGGCCGTCCGCTGCGCCGGCTCGCTGGTCTGCGCAGCCGTGAGATAAAAGCCCGCGTCCGCGACTTGCTGCAATCGGTTCGCCTTGCCAGCACTACCGCCGAGCAGAAATCGCGATCGCTGTCCGGCGGCCAGCGGCAAAGGGCGGCCATCGCGCGGGCCTTTGCCGGCATGCCGAAGGTCGTCGTGCTCGACGAACCGACCTCGGCGCTCGACGTCTCCGTTCAGGCGACCGTCCTCAACTTGCTCAACGACCTGCAGCGCGACAAGGACACTACCTACCTGTTCATCAGCCACGACCTCAGGGTCGTGCGCTACATGGCCGACAGGATCGGCGTGCTCTATCGCGGCCGCCTGGTCGAAACCGGCTCATCCGACCAGATTTTTCACGGCCCCAATCACCCCTATACGGCCCTCCTGCTGGCGGCGTCCTCCGACGAGGCCGCGCCACTATCCGCTCAAATCGAGATCGAGGCCGCCGGCATCTCGAACACAGGATGCTCCTTCGCCGACCGCTGCCCCCTGGTCCTGCCCGACTGCCGAAAGGCGGAACCATCAGCCATGGAGGTCGCTGCCGGCCATCGGATCGCCTGCTGGCGGCACGGCCAGGCTATGTAGCGGATCATCGACAGTCCGAAGGCCCGCAACAGCACGGTTCCTCTTTAGGCGCGATGCGATGCCCCGGGATTGTCGCAGCATTGGAATCCAGCTTGCAAATACCGTCTTTTGAGGCCAGCCTAGATGCATGATGGCACGCCGGTCGCCAAAACATATCCTTGTCATGCTGCTCGCGGTATTCCTGACCGCCGGGTTCAGCCTGTCTGCCGCTCAGGCGAGCTTCATGTCGGCGAAGATGATGATGACACCTGGCAGCGGCATGACCATGCCTGCCGACACCGGCATGGCCAAGATGGCCGACACCGGCATGAATGGCGACTGCAACGCCTGCCTCAAGGGCGCGGCCGACACCGGCAAACCGATGCATTGTCCACCGACCTGCATCGCACCGGTGCTCGCCGTACTCGCTCAAAGCCTCGCCATCGCCGTGGTTCCAACGGTGCAACAACCATCGGCGCTACCGATGCCGTTCCTTCACGGGCGAAGTTCCTTGCCCGACCCATTCCCTCCCAAATCCATCGATCTCGCCTGACGCCGTTTCAGCCATCCCGCGGCTGATTCCGGCGTTTGATTGCCGCTGGCGCTTTGCGCCGGCAGGCACACAGCAATTCGACGCCGAGAGGCTCGCCGTCGATCGAGATCGCAAAGGCTTGAAAGTGAGCATCGATTCTAATCATTCCATCTCACGCCGCAGGTTCGTCCTTGCGGCGGCGGGCGTTGCTGCGGCCACCCTGGTGCACCCCGCAACGCCAAGAGCATCCGCCGTCGATGAGCGCCGCATCAGGATCGCGCCCGGCCACGCCAGCCTCACCAGCGCTGGCGATCCGCTTACTCCTGTCTGGGCGTATGACGGGACGGTCCCCGGCCCGATGCTGCGTCTGCGCCAGGGCCGACCCGTTCACATCACGGTCGAGAACGGGCTGGACGAGGAAACCACGGTCCATTGGCATGGCATCCGCCTGCAAAACGCCATGGACGGAGTACCCGGCCTGACGCAGCAGCCGATCAAGCCGGGAACAGATTTCGTTTATGAATTCACGCCGCCCGACGCCGGCACCTTTTGGTACCATCCGCATGCCAACAGCCTTGTGCAGCTCGGCCGCGGGCTCGCCGGCGCCCTCATTGTCGAGGAGACCGAACCCGTTGCTGTCGACCGCGACCTCTTGTGGTTGCTGCAGGACTGGCGGCTTGCCGACGACGGGCAGATGGCGCCCGGTTTCGGCAGCGCGATGGACGCGGCGATGTCCGGCCGCGTCGGCAACGTCGTCACCATCAACGGCACGGCGCCGGCCGACCAGAGCGTAAGGGCGGGCGAACGTGTCAGGCTGCGGCTGGCCAATGCGTCGCTCGCCCGCATCATGGCGCTGCGCTTCGAAGGCCACCACCCGGTCGTCGTGGCGATCGACGGCCAGCCCTGTGATCCGCATGAACCGGAGGGCGGCCGCCTTGTTCTGGCACCTGCCATGCGCATCGATGTCGTGATCGATATGCAGGGCGACCCAGGCAAGCGTTACGCGGTGATCGATGATTTCTACGACGGTCTCGCCTATACGCTGACCACGCTTGCCTATGACAGCGCATCGCCGATTCGGATCCATCCTCTCGACACGCCGCTTGGCCTGCCGCGCAACCCGTTGCAACAACCCGATCTCGCAAGCGCCGAGCGCCAGGAGATCGTCCTGCAAGGCGGCATGATGGGTGGCGGCAAGCTCGCCGGCGTCGGCGGCATGATGGGCATGGCGACACCCGGCATGAAGGGTGGCGCTGCGTGGGCGATCAACGGCATGTCGATGACCGGTGACGGCCACGCCGGCATGGCGCCGCAGTTCACCCTGCCCCGCGGCGCAACCTATCATCTCACGATGCGCAACGAAACTGCCTGGTGGCACCCGATGCACATCCACGGCTTCAGCATGCTGGTGCTTGCGCGCAACGGTTCGCCGGTACCGCACCGGCAATGGCAGGACACCGTGCTGCTCGCTCCCAGGGACACGATCGAATGCGCCTTCGTCGCCGACAATCCCGGCGACTGGATGCTGCACTGCCATGTCGCCGACCACCAGATGGCCGGCCTCATGACGGTGTTTCGAGTGACCTGATTTTCTCGTCAAACAACGTCAAGACAACAAGGAGAACTGCAATGAAACTGACTTACTCTCTCGCCGCATTCGCCGTCGCGATCGCAATGCCGCTGCCGGCTGTCGCGGCGACGATCAACGCGGTGATGTACAAGAACCCGCAATGCAGCTGCTGCGAATCCTATGCCAACTATCTGGAACACAACGGCTTCAAGGTCGACATCAAGCCCGTCAACAATCTGTCCCAGATCAGCAGTGACGCCGGCGTGCCGGCGGACCTCGAAGGCTGCCACACGCTGATGGTCGACGGCTATGTCGTCGACGGGCTGGTGCCGGTCGATATCGTCAAGAAACTGTTGACCGAACGGCCCGCCATCACCGGCATCACGCTGGCCGGCATGCCGACCGGTGCCCCCGGCATGGGTGGCGAGAAGGCTGGCCCTTTCATCGTCTACGCCTTCACCAAGGACGGCAAGGCTCCCACGATCTACGCGACGGATTGAAAGGCAAGCGCCATGTCTGCCGATACGTCGGATTGCCCTGCCCGAACCTGGCTCGCCATGACGTTCCTGCGGCTCGAATCGAGGGAACGGCAGCTATGAAGATGGTCGCTCTCGTTCTATTCGGCGCACTGCTCGCGGTACCTGGACCTGCGACGGCCGGCGAGCCGCCGCAGAATTTTGCTGTTCAGGCGAGCCCGCAGCCGCTTCCGGAGATTCAGTTCCAGGACGGCGATGGACAACCCAAAACGCTCGCCGATTTTTCCGGCAAGGTCGTGCTGCTCAACATCTGGGCGACGTGGTGCGCTCCCTGCCGCAAGGAAATGCCGACGCTCGACAGGCTGCAGGCCAAACTCGGCGGGCCGGACTTCGAGGTCGTCGCGCTGTCGATGGATCGCGGCGGTCCGGACAAGGTGAAAAAGTTCTTCGCCGAGATCGGTATCGAGCATCTCGCCCTCAACATCGACACGTCGGCCAAGGCGATGTTCACGCTCGGCGCCCTCGGCCTTCCCATGACATTGCTGATCGACCGCCGAGGCAAGGAAATCGCCCGCCTGATTGGTCCGGCTGAATGGGATGCTCCCGACATGGTCGACTTCATCCGCAGCCATTTTGCTGCCAACTGAGAAGGAATTCATTGTGACCACTACAGAACTGATCCGAGCCAAGGAGGCCTCGTTCGGTCGCAATGTTCTCGCCTCCATTCGCTACTATCTCGGCGGCCGGCGTGGCTTCCCCGCATTGGCGGCGGCCGTGATCGTCGCAGGCCTTGCATCCAACTGGAGCTGGCTGGCCGCGGCGGGCGTCGCGCCGCTGCTTCTCAGCGCTTTGCCCTGCGTCGCAATGTGCGCGCTTGGCCTCTGCATGCACAAGATGACAGGTCGCGCCTATCCGGCCGAAGACGGTCCCCCCAAAGCTGAAGAGGTCACCGTTGGTCCGACAACAGTGCCCGCCGATCTGAAAGGTAACAGTTGATGCCAGTCCTTATCCAAGAATGGATGCATTTCCTGCGGTGCCTGATTTCCGTAGCTGCGCTGATTGTGGGCTTCGTGCACGGCGCGCAAGCGCACTCGCTCGAAGAACTCGACGCCATGCTTCAGGGCGACGAAAAGTATTTCCAGCCGATCGACAAGCCAGCGCCCGATTTCACGCTGCGCACCGCCGACGGGCGCGTCGTGCGACTGGCTGATCTGCGTGGCAAGGTTGTCATCCTCCATTTCATCTACACATCGTGCACGGACGTTTGTCCCTTGCATGCCGAGAAGATCGCCGAGATCCAGAAAATGGTGAACGGCACGCCGATGAAGGACCAGGTCACCTTTGTCAGCATCACCACAGATCCGACGAGAGACACGCCGGACGTGATGCGAAAATACGGGCCAACGCATGGGCTCGATCCCGTCAATTGGGCGTTCCTGACCACAACCCAGGACCAGCCGGAGGACGCTACCCGCACGCTGGCGGAAGCTTTTGGCCACAAATTTACCAAAACGGACGACGGCATTCAGGCGCACGGCATCGTCACGCATGTGATCGACAAGGAGGGCCATTGGCGCGCGAATTTCCATGGCCTGGATTTCGCACCGATCAATCTCGTCACCTTGGTCAATGCGCTGACCAATAGCATCGAGCGTCCACATCATGAGCAGGAAGCTGGCTGGCTGGCGAAATTGAAGAACCTTTTTTGAAGCATCATCCGAAGGAAGGAGAACCCTATGACCCATAATTCAGGGCAATTCGGCGGAGTTGCCGGCAAAACTGCCCGTTCCCTCATGCCGGTCATTGCAACGGCCTGGCTCGCGCTCGGTCTCGGATTCCACAGCCAGGCGATCGCTGCGGACGAAATGTCCCAGAGCCAGTTCGATCAAGGCGTCCACGACTACATCCTCGCGCATCCAGAGGTCATCATGGAGGCGCTGCAAAGCCTGGACGCCCGCCAGCGCGAGGCCGATGCAAAAGAGGCAAAGGCGGTCCTGGCGGCCAAGGCCGACGAGGTTTTCCGAGATCCGGCCAGCCCGGTCGGGGGCAACGCCCAGGGCAACGTCACCATGACCGAGTTTTTCGACTACAATTGCCCCTATTGCCGCCAAGTTGCGCCGATCATGGCGCAAGCCGTGGCCGACGACCCACAGCTCCGGATCGTCTACAAGGAATTCCCGATCCTCGGCCCGGATTCCGTCTTTGCGGCCAAGGCGGCGCTCGCCGCCAACAGGCAGGGCAAATACGCAGAATTCCACAAAGCGTTGTTCGCCGCCAAGACGCGGGTGACCGAAGCAGTCGTGCTCAAGATGGCGGCCGACGCCGGCCTCGACGTACCGCGCCTGAAGACCGACATGCAGCAGCCGGAGATCCTGGCTGCGATAGAGCAGAACGTGAAACTGGCTCAGGCGCTAAAAATCAACGGAACGCCGGGCTTCGTCGTCGGCGATCAGATTTTCCCGGGTGCGACCGACCTTACGACCATGAAGAGCCTGATCGAGCAGGCGAGGGCCGCCAAATGAGCCGGATATCGCACCCCAGTCGACGAAAGATTCTGGGCGGCATTTTTGGGACCGCCGCGATTATGGGCTTTCTCGAGGATTCGAATTCGATCGCCGCGGAGGATCCAGGTCTGGCGAGCCGCTTCAAAGACCTCAGCGAAAACGGCAACAGCACATGTTCGGCCAAATTTACGGAGTCGATCGCCACCATGTCGCCGACGTCGCGGATCAAGGGCTCTTGCTGCAGCCCGATGGAAATGAAGCGCTATGTCGAGCAGGTCGACGGCCTGGCCAAATACCGCGACATCGCGATGATCCCAACCGATCCATATGATATTCCGGCGGGCATCGCACAGAAGATGATGCCTTACTACGAAGTGCAGCTCAGCGGCGCCGAACAGCAGGCCTATGACCATGCGATGGCAAATTCCGAAGAAAAGGGACCATGCTGTTGCCAATGCTGGCGCTGGAAAGTGTATGGCGGACTGGCGAAATACCTAATCCACGAGCACGGTTTTAACGGCAAGCAGATCGTCGATGTATGGAACCTCTCCGACGGCTGCGGCGGGGCAATGTAAAATTGCCATGGCGTGCTGGCTTGCCGTAACCGGAAGCGCGGAGTTTCTACCGCCGTGCTGGGCTTGGGCACTTCCTCGCATACAAGTACATTCGTCTATGCTAATATATCCTAGTCATGCACAATCGTTCGTGACTAACATGTGGGAGGACGCGATGAAAACCATGAATCGCAGGTCTGCAATTGCCCTCGGTATGACGGCCGCCGCGGTGACGCCTTTTTTTGCCCTGACGGCATCCGCGAAGGCCAAGAAATACGGCCCGAAAGATGGCAAGGAGATTGCCCCCGGTGTCAGAGTGGTTGAGGTCGGCACCGGCAACGCCGACATTCCGGCCTACAAGAGCATCGCAATCGTCGACGTGGTCTTCCAGCCCGGCGCACACGCGCCTCAAATGGTGATGGACAACGACATGGTCTGCACCATCACCTCCGGCGCGTTCACCATCAAGAAGGCAGACAAGGAATTCAAGCTCAAGACGGGTGACATGTACACCTGCGCCAAGGGCAAGACGGACGAGGCGACGAATACAAGCAAAGAGGTCGGCGTGCATCGTATCGCCGTCCTGATACCTGCCTAGCAACTGGAACTCCAGCCGGACGGGTGGTTGCACCTCGTCCGGCCGTCGCTTGCGTACAGCCGGGTGCTTGGCCTCGTCCGGCCAACGCCCTTCAAGATCGGCAGGATTCCGCCGCTGGTGCCCGGCCGGATCACAGTCGCATGCTCGCTTTCCGTTCAGGCACAGTGCGATACCCGAATTGGCTCTTGAAGGGTCAACTCGGACGCGCGTACCATCGCGCCATCTGAAATGAGTCTGCTTTATTAGTTCGGGCTAACGTCCGGATTGGTTTGGATATTTTCCTTGAACACGCAAGCAATCGGCGGCGCGCCGGAGCGCGGCAAATCGTTTGCCCATGTGGCGGAAGCCTCCTGGGGCAAGGGCCTCGGCACCTTGCTCCGCATCGTGCGCATGACGCTGCGCCATCCCTGGCAGGTCGCCATCACCATCGTCTCGACCTTCATTGCCGCGACGCTGCAGCTGTTCATTCCGCGCCTGCTGGGACGCGCCATCGACCAGGCGCAGGGCGTCATGACCACGGGTGCCGGTGCCGCGGCAGAGCAGGCGCTTTGGAACACGGCGCTGACGCTGCTTGTCGTCAGCATCCTGCGCGGTCTCTTCACCATGGCGCAGAACTACTATGGCGAGGCCGTCGGTCACCGCACCGGCTATGAGCTGCGCCTGGCATTCTATGAGAAGATCCAGCGATTGAGCTTCTCCTTCCACGACAGGGTCCACACCGGAGATCTGATCACGCTCGGCCTGCTCGATCTCGACGGCGTGCGCATGTTCTTTTCCACCGGCATCCTGCGCGTCGTGCTGCTCGGCGTGTTGATCGGCGTCGGCGCCTATCTGCTGATCAGCACCGATCTCGTGCTCGGGCTGCTCAGCTTGAGCTTCGTGCCGTTCGTTGCCTGGCGATCCTCAGTCACCCAGCTCGCATTGCGCAGCACCTGGCTAACGTTGCAGGAGCGCCTCTCGGTGCTGAGCCGGGTGATGGACGAGAATCTCGGGGGCATCCGTGTCGTGCGCGCTTTCGCGGCGCAGCGGCACGAGCTCGAAAAATTCGACCGCGCCAAGCTGTCGGCATTGGAGCTTGCCAATCAGCGCGTCGACATCCGCGTCTCCAACACCAGCGCCATGAACTTCTCCTTCCTGGCAGCCATGGGCCTGGTGCTCTGGTTCGGCGGCCAGAAGGTGATCGCGGGCCAGATCAGCGTCGGCACTCTGGCCCAATTCCTCACCTTCATGACCATCCTGCAGATGCCGGTGCGCCAGCTCGGCCTGATGGTCAACTCGTTCGCGCGCGCCTCGACCTGCGGCACCCGCCTGTTCGAGCTGCTCGACGCCGAACTCGACATCGAGGACGCGCCTAGCGCCAAGGACCTCGTCGTCACCGACGGCGTGTTGCGCTTCGACAATGTCGGCTTCCGCTACGAGGGCGCGGGCGGACGGCCGACGCTGTCGGGCATCTCCTTCGAGGCCCGGTCCGGCGAAACCATCGGCATTGTCGGCCCGCCTGGCAGCGGCAAGTCGACCATCGCGCACCTGATCCCGCGCTTCTACGACGTCACCTCAGGTGCGATCACCATCGATGGCCAGGACATCCGTGAGGTGACGCTGCAATCGCTGCGCAAGGCCGTCGGCGTCGTGCAGCAGGACGCGTTCCTGTTCACCACCTCGATCGAGAACAACATCGCCTACGGCAATCCCTGGGCGCGCGAGACCCGTATCGGGCAGGCCGCCGAGTACGCCCAGCTGCACAACTACATCATCGGACTTCCGGCGGGCTACACCACGGTCGTCGGCGAACGCGGTGCGTCGCTTTCCGGCGGCCAGCGGCAGCGCCTGACAATCGCGCGCAGCCTGATGTTGCGGCCATCGGTGCTGGTCTTCGACGATTCGACCGCGGCAATCGACGCCGGCACCGAGCAGCGGATCCGGGCGGCGATGAAGCGCTTCGCCAGGGATCGCGTCACGCTCATCATCTCGCACCGGCTGAGTTCGCTGATGCATGCAGACCAGATCCTGTTCGTCGAGGGCGGCCGCATCGTCGAGCGCGGCACGCATGAGGAACTGCTGGCGGTCGGCGGACGCTATCGCGCGCTCTACGACCTGCAGCTTCGGCCCGACGATGACCGGCCTGTGGCTATGGGAGCCGCGTAATGTCGACACAGAGCGACGACGACAAGGAAGACACCAGCGGCCGCCCGACCAAGGCCGTCGTCGGCTCGCATCGCGACGAGGAAGAGGTTTTCGGCAAGGCCTACGACCCGCGCATTGTCAGGCGTATCTGGAGCTTCGTGAAGCCGTATCAGAGCCGGATTTTCATCTCGGTCGCCGCTGTGCTGGTGTTCACCCTGACGCAACTGGCGATCCCGCTGGTCATCCGCTACGCCATCGACCACGGCATGACGGCAGGCCGGCTCGACCAGTCGGTGATGATCTCCGCGATCGGCGCGTTCACGCTGATCATCCTCATCAACTACGCCGCCAGCTATGTTCAGGAAAGCGTCGTCGGCAAGGTCGCCGAGAACGTGCTGTCCGACCTGCGCCGCGCCATGTTCAGCCACTTGCAGCGGGTCTCGCTAAGCTTCATGGACAAGACCGAGGTCGGCCGGCTGATGTCGCGGCTGCAGGGCGACGTCAATTCGATGCAGGAGTTCCTCGAGACATCGGTGATGTCGGTGGGCGACATCGTGCTGTTGTTCGGCATCGTCAGCGTCCTGCTCTGGTTGGATTTCCGGCTCGGTCTGCTGACGCTGTCGACCATGCCGGCGCTGTTCATCGTGCGCCTGTTCTGGCTGCCGCGCGCCAAGGTCGCCTTCATGGCCGCGCACGAGACCAACTCGATCGCCAACGGCGCGCTAGCCGAAGGCATCCACGGCGTGCGCACCGTGCAGAGCCTGGAGCGCCAGCACGTCAATTTCGACCTTTATGACGAGAAGGTGCTGGCCAATCTCAATGCCCATCTGACGTCGGCGAAATACGCGCAGGTGATGGTGCCGATCGTCGACACGCTGACCGGCGTCGCCATGGCGACCGTCATCGTCGTCGGCGGCTCGATGGTGCTCTCGCACAGCCTCGATATCGGCGTCATGGTGGCGTTCCTGTTCTACATCCAGCGCTTCTTCGACCCGATCCGCTCGCTCACCATGCAGTACAGCGTCATGCAGCGCGCCATGGCTTCGGGCCAGCGCATCTCCGAAGTGCTCGACGTGCCGGTCGACGTCAGCGACAGGCAAGGTGCGGTGGCGTTGTCGCGCGACATGGACGGCTCGGTCGAGTTCAGGAACGTCACCTTCGGTTACCGGGAGAACCAGCCGGTGCTGAAGAACATCTCCTTCCGCGTCAATCCGGGCGAGACCGTGGCCCTTGTCGGCCCGACCGGATCGGGCAAGTCGAGCTCGATGGCGCTGGTGCACCGTTTCTACGACGTCTGGTCGGGTGAGGTTTTGGTCGGCGGCCACGACGTGCGTGACCTGACCCAGGATTCGCTCGGCGATCAGGTGGCGATGGTGCTGCAGGAGCCGTTCCTGTTCTCCGGCTCGGTGCTGGAAAACATCCGTTACCACAAGACCGGCGCCAGCCGCGAGGAGGTGGTCCGTGCCGCACAGGCCGTCGGCGCGCACGATTTCATCGAGAACCTACCCGATGGCTACGACACCGAACTCGAGCAGCGCGGCGGCAATCTCTCGCTCGGCCAGCGCCAGCTGATCAGTTTTGCGCGCGCGCTGGTGGCGGACGCCAAGATCCTGGTGCTCGACGAAGCCACGGCCAGCATCGATTCCTACACCGAGATGCTGATCCAGAAGGCGCTGATAACGCTGCTGGAAGGCCGTACCGGGCTGGTCATAGCCCACCGTCTGGCCACCATCCGCGGCGCCGACCGCATCATCGTGCTGCAGAACGGCGAGATCGTCGAAAGCGGCAACCACGAGCAGTTGATGGCAGGAAAGGGCCTCTACGCCCGCCTCTACAACATGAACTATGCTTCGTTCGACGACATTTCGGAGAGCGAGCTGGAACTGGACGCAGCGGTCGGCAAGGCGACGTGAGCAGTCCCGACACATCGCCGACTGCTCGTGCCTCCCTTGAGAAGAAGACCTGTTTGCGAGATCCTCTGACGTGGCCGTCGAACTGCATGCCGTCCTCGGCGCGCAGGCACAGAAAGCCGGGAATGGAAAGCAATGGGATGATGGCGGTCAACAGAAACGCCTGGTGGAAACGTTCCGACGTCAGGACGTGGTTTTCTCCCAGCAGCATAACGATCTTCAAGAGAACCGAGTTGGCCGAAAGCCTGCGAGGAGTGGGTGCTCTCTTCCCGTGGCGATCTCGCTGGCAAGCAGCTCGCCGGCGATCAGGCCAAGCGTCGCACCGCTGTGGCTGAAGGCGACGTGGTATCCCTTGATGTCCTTCAACCGGCCCAATACCGGCTCGCCATCTCCGGGAATCGGCTTGGGGCCGACACCGTAGCTTTCCAATTCCAGCTTCGGATGGCCTTCCAGAACCT